>NZ_CP044543.1:6830922-7150095 GCF_008932115.1 Bradyrhizobium betae | reverse complement strand
GACGGTCTTCGCAGAAGATGTTGGGCGGTTGCCAAATACCGTTCTCTTTACAGCACCGGGCCTCAAGGCCGAGACCGCGGTGATCGGTTTCGACCTCGAAGGCGTGGCCGTGTCCTCCGGTTCAGCCTGTTCCTCGGGCAAGGTGCAGCCGTCCCGCGTGCTGTCGGCGATGGGGTATGATGCCGCCGTGGCCCAGGGAGCGGTGCGTCTCAGTCTGGGCTGGTCCACGGACCCCGATGACATCAACAGGACGTTAGAGGCTTGGCGAAAGCTCGGTAATACCCTACTTAGAGCCTAAGCGATGAAACACGGCTTGAACGGTTCTAAGCACGTGCTTTCTGCCAAAAGACATCGTAATACTCGTCAGAGTTTGATCCACCGCGGTCCTTGAAACCGCGAGCGGAGGATAGAATGCCAGCCGTGCAAGAGACGGTCGATCGCGTGAAGCGCATCGACGTCGATCAGTATCGTTATGGGTTTGAGACCCTGATCGAGTCCGACAAGGCCCCCAAGGGGCTGTCGGAAGAAACCGTCAAGTTCATCTCCGAGAAGAAGAACGAACCCGCCTGGATGCTCCAGTGGCGGCTCGAGGCGTATCGGCGCTGGCTGACCATGACCGAGCCGACCTGGGCCCGCGTCGACTATCCCAAGATCGACTTCCAGGACCTCTACTACTATTCGGCGCCGAAGCCGAAGAAGACGATCACCTCGCTCGACGAGATCGATCCGGAGATCCTGAAGACCTACGAGAAGCTCGGCATCCCCTTGCGGGAAGTCGCGATGCTCGAAGGCGTCGAGCCCAAGCCCGGTGAGCAAGATCCGGCCCGCCGCAAGATCGCGGTCGACGCGGTGTTCGATTCGGTCTCGGTTGCGACCACTTTCAAGGCCGAGCTGAAGAAGGCCGGCGTGATCTTCATGCCGATCTCGGAGGCGATCCGCGAGCATCCCGAGCTGGTGCAGAAGTATCTGGGCTCCGTTGTTCCGACCTCGGGACAATTTCTACGCGACGCTGAACTCGGCGGTGTTTTCCGACGGCTCGTTCGTCTACGTGCCGCCGGGCGTGCGCTGCCCGATGGAGCTGTCGACCTATTTCCGCATCAACGAGCGCAACACCGGCCAGTTCGAGCGCACTCTGATCATCGCCGACAAGGGCTCCTACGTCTCCTATCTCGAAGGCTGCACCGCGCCGCAGCCGACGAGAACCAGCTGCACGCGCCGTGGTCGAGCTCGTCGCCCACGACGATGCCGAGATCAAATATTCGACGGTGCAGAACTGGTATCCCGGCAATTCGGAAGGCAAGGGCGGCATCTACAATTTCGTCACCAAGCGTGGCGACTGTCGCGGCAACAATTCCAAGATCTCCTGGACCCAAGTCGAGACGGGTCGGCGATCACCTGGAGTACCCGAGCTGCATCCTGCGCGGCGACAATTCGCGCGGCGAGTTCTATTCGATCGCGATCTCGAACGGCTATCAGCAGGTCGATTCCGGTACCAAGATGATTCATCTCGGCAAGAACACGTCGAGCCGGATCATCTCCAAGGGCATCGCCGCCGGCAAGTCGCAGAACACCTATCGCGGCCTCGTCACTGCCCATCGCAAGGCGACCGGCGCGCGCAACTTCACCGCCTGCGACTCGCTGCTGATCGGCGACAAATGCGGCGCGCACACCGTGCCTACATCGAGGCCAAGAACTCCTCGGCGACGTTCGAGCATGAGGCGACGACCTCGAAGATCTCGAGGACGTGCTGTTCTATTGCATCCAGCGCGGGCTCAGCCAGGAAGAGGCCGCGGCCTCGTCGTCAACGGCTTCGTCAAGGACGTGCTGCAGCAACTGCCGATGGAATTCGCGGTGGAAGCGCAGAAGCTGATCTCGATCTCGCTCGAAGGGTCGGTCGGTTAGCTCCGACCCTCGCGGTGCGCTGCGGCGCTCCATGCATCAATTGAATAAACTGGATACCAAGATGGCTTTGCTTGAAGTGAAAGACCTGCAGGTTCGTGTCGAGGAGCGCGAGATTCTCCACGGGCTGACGCTGACCGTGAACGAGGGCGAAATCCACGCCATCATGGGGCCGAACGGCTCCGGCAAGTCGACGCTCTCCCACGTCATCGCCGGCAAGCCGGGCTATGAGGTCACCGGCGGCCAGATCCTGTTCAAGGCGAAGACCTGCTGGAGATGAAACCGGAAGAGCGCGCGGCCAAGGGCGTGTTCCTAGCGTTCCAGTATCCGGTCGAGATTCCCGGCGTTGCCACCATGACGTTCCTGCGCACCGCACTGAACGCGCAGCGCAAGGCGCGCGGCGAGAGTGAATATTCGACGCCGGACTTCCTGAAGAAAGTCCGCGAGGTCTCGAAGTCGCTGAACATCCCGCAGGACATGCTCAAGCGCGGCGTCAATGTCGGCTTTTCCGGCGGTGAGAAGAAGCGCAACGAGGTGCTGCAGATGGCGCTGTTCGAGCCGAGCCTGTGCATCCTCGACGAGATGGATTCCGGCCTCGATATCGACGCGCTGCGCATCGCGGCCGACGGCGTCAACGCGCTGCATTCGCCAAGCGCGCGATGGTCGTCATCACCCACTATCAGCGGCTCCTGAACTACATCGTCCCCGACATCGTGCACGTGATGTCGAAGGGCCGTGTCGTGAAGAGCGGCGGCAAGGAACTGGCGCTCGAGCTGGAAGCGACCGGCTACGCCCAGTTCGAGGACGCCGCGTAAGGAATTTTGCGATGAACGTTGCTGTGGCAAAGACCGGACAGGACCGCGCGCTGAGCGATCTCTTCGCCAGCGCCGAAGGCCGGCTGCCGGGTTCGCCGTCCGTGATCGCGGTCCGCCGCGAGGCGTTCGAGATCTATGAGCGTCTCGGCCTGCCGCATCGGCGGATCGAGGAGTGGAAATACACCGATCTGCGCGCGCTGGTCGGCGAGGTGCTGCCGCTGGCAGCCGCGCCCGATGCGGCCGCGCTGAAGCGCGCCGCGGACGCGGTGAAGGCGCATGCGATTGCCGGTGCCCGCAAGCTCGTGCTGGTCGACGGCGTCTTCGCGGCCGATCTCTCCGACGCCAGGGCGCTCGCCGCCGAGGCGGGCTTTAAGACGTTGCGGGAGACGCTGGAGCAGGATCCGGCCTGCTGAAGACCGCGACTACCGATGCCGTGATCGCGCTGAATGCCGCGATGGCGACCGACGGCGTCGTTTTGTCGATCGCGGACGGCGCGCAGCTGTCCGCGCCGATCCAGATCATGCAGATCGCGACCGCCGCTTCCGCGTCGGCTTTCACCCGTTCGCAGGTGAAGGTCGGGAACGGCGCCCGTGCGACGATCATCGAGAGCTTCGTCGCGGCGGGTGCGAGCGCCTACCAGGTCAACGACGCCGTCATCGTGACGATCGGAGACAACGCCGACGTCGCGCATCTTCGCCTGATGGACGATGCGCCCGATGCCGTGAACATCACCTCGCAGTTCGTCACGGTCGGTGCGAACACCAAGCTGAACTTCTTCAATATACGACCGGTGCAGCCGTCAGCCGCCTGCAGGGCTTCATCACGCTGGCGGGCGAGGGCAGTGAGCTCCTGGTCAACGGTGCGAACCTCTTGCAGAAGACCGAACATGGCGACACCACGTTGGTCGTTGACCACGCCGTGCCGAATTGCGTCAGCCGCGAGGTCTTCCGCGCCGTGCTGGACGATCGTGCTCATTCGGTGTTCCAGGGCCGCATCATCGTCCGTCCCGACGCGCAGAAGACCGACGGCAAGATGATGATTCGCGCGCTGCTGCTCTCGGACGAAGCCGAGGCCGACAACAAGCCCGAGCTCGAGATCTTCGCGGACGACGTCTCCTGCGGCCACGGCGCCACCGCCGGCGCGCTCGACGACAGCCTGCTGTTCTACCTGAAGGCGCGCGGCCTGCCCGAGAAGCAGGCCCAGGCGCTGCTGATCCAGGCCTTCGTCGGTGAGGCCATCGAGCAGATCGCCGACGATGATCTGCGCGAGCACGTGATCGGCATTGCCGAGCGCTGGCTGGAGCGCCGCCAATGAGCACGCATCCGGCAGTCAAGAACGGCGCTTATGACGTTGCGCGCGTGCGCCAGGATTTTCCGGCGCTCGCCATGCAGGTCTACGGCAAGCCGCTCGTTATCTCGACAACGCGGCGTCTGCGCAGAAGCCTCTCGCGGTGCTCGACCGCATGACGCAGGCCTATACCAGCGAATATGCCAACGTGCATCGCGGCCTGCACTACCTCGCCAATGCCGCGACGGAAGCCTATGAGGGCGCCGCACCAAGGTCGCGCAGTTCATCAATGCACCGCGGACCGAGGAAGTGATCTTCACCCGCAACGCGACGGAGGCGATCAATCTGGTCGCATCGTCCTGGGGCGGGCCGAATATCAAAGAGGGCGACGAGATCGTCATCTCGATCATGGAGCACCATTCCAACATCGTGCCATGGCATTTCCTCAGGGAACGCCAGGGTGCGGTGATCAAATGGGCGCCGGTCGACGACGAGGGCAATTTCCTCATCGACGAGTTCGAGAAGCTGCTGACGTCGAAGACCAAGCTGGTCGCGATCACGCAGATGTCGAACGCGCTCGGCACCATCGTTCCGGTCAAAGACGTCGTGAAGATCGCCCACGCCCGCGGCATCCCCGTGCTGGTCGACGGCAGCCAGGCCGCGGTGCATCTGCCCGTCGACGTCCAGGACATCGGCTGCGATTTCTACGTCTTCACCGTCACAAGGTCTATGGCCCGACCGGCATCGGCGTGCTCTGGGCCAAGTACGACCACTCGTCGCGATGCGCCCCTTCAATGGCGGCGGCGAGATGATCCGCGAGGTCTCGCGCGACATCGTCACTATGGCGATCCCCCACACAAATTCGAGGCCGGAACGCCCGCGATCGTCGAGGCGGTGGGCCTTGGCGCGGCCATCGACTATGTCAACTCGATCGGCAAGGAGAGCATCGCCGCGCACGAGCACGATCTGGTCACCTACGCCCAGGAGAAGCTGCGCGAGATCAACTCGCTGCGGCTGATCGGTACCGCGCGGGGCAAGGGCCCGGTGATCTCCTTCGAGCTCAAGGGCGCCCACGCCCACGACGTCGCCACCGTGATCGACCGCCAGGGCATCGCGGTGCGCGCCGGCACCCACTGCGTGATGCCGCTTTTAGAGCGGTTCAACGTCACGGCCACCTGCCGGCCTCGTTCGGCATGTATAATACGCGGGAAGAAGTCGATCATCTGGCACAGGCGCTGCTGAAAGCGCGGGATTTGTTCGCATGAGTGACACGGCCGACATCAAAGCCAATCCGATGGAGACCCATTCGGCGCTGCCGCCGGAGGAAACGAGCGTCTCACCACCGAGATCATCGCGGCCTGAAGACCGTGTTCGATCCGGAAATCCCGGCCGACATCTACGAGCTCGGCCTGATCTACAAGGTCGAGATCAAGGACGACCGCTCGGTCGACGTTCAGATGACGCTGACGACGCCGAACTGTCCGGCCGCCGGCGAACTGCCGACCATGGTCGAGAACGCGGTTGCCAGCGTTCCCGGCGTCGGCGTGGTCGACGTCAAAGTCGTCTGGGAGCCGGCCTGGACCCCGGAACGCATGAGCGACGAGGCCCGTCTCGTGCTCAACATGTGGTGACGCGTAACGCTTGCTCTGAATCCCCGGCATTGAATTCGCGCCGCAACGGACCACATCATTGACATGACCCAGATATCGTCAGGCTCGACACCAGCATCCACTCCCAAGCCGCGGCGCCCGCGCCCGCAGGTGATGCGGCTGACGGACGCCGCCGCCCAGCGCATCAGCGAGCTGACGAGCCGCGCGGACTCCGAGATCGTGGGCCTGCGCGTCGGCGTCAAGAACGGCGGCTGTGCCGGCCAGTCCTACACGGTCGAATACGCCCATGATGTCCGCCCGACCGACGAGGTCGTCGAGGACAAGGGCGTCAAGATCCTGGTCGACCCAAAGGCCGTGCTGTTCCTGCTCGGCACCGAGATGGACTACAAGGCCGACAAGATGCAGGCCCAGTTCGTCTTCAACAACCCCAACCAGGTCTCCGCCTGCGGCTGCGGCGAGTCGGTCGAGCTGCGACCGGCCAAGATCGACGGGTAGCGCCTTCTCAATACTCTCGTGCCCCGGACGCGCTGCAGCGCCCTTGCGGTGCTGCGCAGAGCCGCGACCCAGGCTATAGTCATCGGTGCAAAAGGCTGGGCCCCGCTCAGCAGCGCCATAGCGTGTTGAAGCCGCGCGTCGACGCGCTTATGGCACGCTGCGCTGCGTCCGGGGCACGAGGGTGCCCATGGACCGTGAATTCCTGATCGACCTGTTTGCCGATTTCGGCCCCGTCACCATCCGCAAGATGTTTTCCGGCTACGGCATCTCCGCCGACGGCATCAACTTCGCGCTCGCCCTGCGCGCCGGCCTGTTCTTCCGCGCCGACGAGGTGACCATTCCGGACTTTGAAGCGGAAGGCTCAAAACCGTTCCAGTATTCGACCCGGGCCAAGACCGTGACGGTCAATTCCTATTGGGAGTTGCCGGCGCGCCTGTTCGACGATTCCGAGGATCTCGTCAGATGGCGAGGGCTGCGCTCGCCGCCGCCCAGCGCGCTAAGGTGAAGCGGCCGAAGAAGAAAGCGGCGAGCAAGCCGGCGAAAAAGGCCGCGGCGAAGGAGCCTGCGGCCAAGAAGCGTCAGGCCAAGAGAGTGACCAAGAGAGCGGTGCGGTAGGGTGCGTGATCACCCTACGAGACTTCACTCCACGGCCTTCGTCAGGCCGACCCGCATATCCTTGGCTGTGAAGACACAGACGCCGTCCGCAAGCACGCGGCCATCGGCAATTCCGAGCACCAGCTTGCCGCGCCGGACCATGCGCATGGCGACCTCATAGCGCACGCATGCTGTATCCGGCGTGATGAATCCCGTGGCCTCCACTTCGCCGACGCCGATGGCGCGGCCTTTGCCAGGTGAGCCCGACCAGCCGAGCCAGTAGCCGATCATCTGCCACATCGCATCGAGGCCGAGGCTTCCCGGCATGATCGGGTCACCGCGAAAGTGGCAATCGAAGAACCAGTGGCAAGGCGTGATATCGAGCTCGCCGACAATGTGGCCCTTGCCGAATTCGCCGCCGTCCACGCTGATCTCGGTGATGCGGTCCATCATCAGCATGGGCGGTGCCGGCAATTGCGCATTGCCTGGGCCGAAATAGCCGCCCTCGCTCGATCTCAGCAGCTCGTCCCTGGTGTAGGACGGTTGCGGGGTGTGAAAGTCATGAGGGTTGGGCACGACGACGAGGCCTCTGGATGCTCGCGGTGAGACGGCGAGGACGATGTCGTTCATGAGGTTGGAATGTCAAGCGCGCGCCGCGTCGGCGTCACGCCACCCGGCTGTGGGTCTCGACGGCGAATTCCGGATCGGCTTCGCAGATCACGCGGTTGCGGCCGTTGCGCTTGGCGGCGTAGAGGCAGGCATCCGCGCGCTCGATCAGCGCGTCGGTGTCGTCGCCCTGCTTGAGCATCGAGACGCCGACGGAGATGGTGACGCGACCGAGGATCTCGCCGGTCGACTTCTTCTTCAATTCCTTCGCCATCACCGCGCGGCGGATGTGATCGGCCACCGTCAGGGCCTGGCGCAACGCGGTGTTGGGAAGCACCACCGCGAATTCCTCGCCGCCGTAGCGCGCGGTGATGTCCTGGCCCTTGATGGTCTGCTTCAGCGACAGGCCGACGAGCCGCAGCACCTGGTCGCCGGTGAGATGGCCGTAGGAATCGTTGAACGACTTGAAGTGGTCGATGTCGAACAGCAGCAGTGACAGCGGTTCGCCCGAGGCAAGCGCGCTCTGCACGGCCATGCCGATCATGCGATCGAAATATTTGCGGTTGCCGAGCCCCGTGAGCGGATCGGTCAGGCTCTCGGCGCGGATCGCTTCGAGGCTCTGCTGGAGATTGCTGATCTCGTTCTTCGACAGCGTGAGCCGGTCTTCGAGCGCCTTGTTGGTCTCGCGCATCTCCGTGGTCGAACGCAGCAGCGTCTCGACGATCGAGGTGATCTGTTCGCGGCTCTTGGCCGATGAGAGTTTTTCGGTCGCGCCCGACAGGCTGGCATCGTAGGAGCCGGTCATCCCGAGCGCTTCGCTCAAGACCTTCATCACGTCGTCGATCTCGCCGATGACGCGCGCACCCACCTTGTCGATGCGGTCGGTGGTCTTGATGTGGGAAAGATAGGTCTCGTAGATCTGCTCGAGATCGCCTTCGGTCAGCTTGCCGTGGCGCGCCAGCGTCTCGTTGATGATCTTGTTGAGCGGAGCGTTATAGCCGGTGGCGTAGACGTACCAGATCTCGTAATTGCGAGGGATCGCGGTTTGCCGAAGCGACCGGATCTGACCGAGCGCCACTTCGGCAAACGCCAGCGTGCGTTCGTGTTCGTCGAGCACCTTGACCACGGAACATTCCCCACGGCGATCGGTGCGCGGCCGGTCGCTGCAATGCTTAAATTATGTTCGTAGGCTAACGGGTGTTTGTGAACGGCCAGTAAATATACGGACTTCAATGCATCAGACAGTGTCGCGGCGATCGTGTTCAACCGCGACTCCCGGTGTATCGTCGTTCAGGCGCCGGCGGGGGAGCGCACCGGCCGGAGCAGGAACGCCGGAAGATGCGAATGATCGCCCGGCTCGCTGTCGGCGTCGCGCTGGCGGCGCGGCTCGGGACGCCCGATCGAGGGCACATGCGCCGTATTGGCTTGCGGGCGCGAGTTGTGACGCGGCTCGGACGGCGCCCGGGCTTCACGCGGAGGCCTTGCTTCGCGTGCAGGCCTCGCCTCGGGGGCGGGCCGCGCTTCTGCCGCAGGCCTCGGCTCAGAAGCGTGTCTTGCCTCGCCACGCGCCTCGCGCGGCTCGTGGCTGCGTTCACGGTCGCCGCGGCCGCGTTGCGGCTTGCCGCGTCCGCCGCGCGAACGTTCGCGGCCACGCTGCTCGCGCGGACGCTCGCTCTGCTCGGCGCTGTCGGCGCTCACTTCGTAATCGCCCTCGGCGCGCGGAATGGTCTGGCCGATCAGCTTCTCGATCGCGACCATCGACTTCTGGTCGAGCGGTGTCACGAGCGAGATCGCGGTGCCGGTGCGGCCGGCGCGGCCGGTACGGCCGACGCGATGGACGTAATCGTCGGGATGGTGGGGAACGTCGAAATTGAAGACGTGGCTGACCTCGGGGATGTCGAGGCCGCGGGCGGCGACGTCAGAGGCCACCAGCAGCGGCAGCTCGCCCTTGCGGAACTGTTCGAGCGCCGCCGTGCGGGCCGACTGATCCATGTCGCCGTGCAGGGCGCCGACGCTGAAACCGTGCTTCTGCAGCGATTTGTGTACGACGGCGACTTCACGCTTGCGATTGCAGAAGATGATCGCGTTCTGGAGATCCTTGGCCTCGCGCAGCAGGCGTCGCAGCAGCTCGCGCTTTTCATGCGCCTCGCGCCCGGCGGGGACCTGACACTGCGTGACGGTCACGGCGGTGGTGGCGGGCTTGGACACTTCGACCTTCTGCGGATTGTGCAGGAAGGTCTCGGTGATGCGCCGGATCTCCGGCGGCATGGTCGCCGTGAAGAACAGGGTCTGCCGCGTGAACGGGACGAGCTTGCAGACGCGCTCGATGTCGGGAATGAAGCCCATGTCCAGCATGCGGTCGGCTTCGTCGATGACGAGCAGCTCGACGCCGGTGAGCAGCAGACCGCCGCGCTCGGTATGGTCAAGCAGGCGGCCGGGGGTTGCGATCAGGACGTCGACGCCGCGCGTCAGCTTGGCATCCTGGTCGCCGAACGAGACGCCGCCGATCAGGAGGGCGACGTTGAGCTTCTGGCCGGCCCCGTAGCGGTCGAAGTTTTCCTTCACCTGCGCTGCGAGCTCGCGGGTCGGCTCGAGGATCAGCGTGCGCGGCATGCGCGCCCGGGCTCGGCCCTTTTCGAGAATGGTGAGCATCGGCAGCACGAAGGCCGCGGTCTTGCCGGTGCCGGTCTGGGCGATGCCAAGCACGTCCTTGCGTGCGAGGACGTGGGGGATCGCCTGTTCCTGGATGGGGGTGGGGGTGGTGTAACCTGTGGCCGCCACTGCGGCGAGGACTTTTTCGGATAGTCCGAGATTTGAAAAGGACATTGAGCCTCTGGTCGAAACCGCCGTTCGGAATCGAGGGTAATAAGGCTGTCGCGTTCCACCCGAAACGGCGCGCTTCTCAAAGAAGCTGGGGGTGCTGACTCACGCGAACCAAGCGCAAGGCTCAAGAATCGGTCTTCGATCTGAGCCGCGTCGCTCCGGAACATAGGCGGGAATCGGCCAAAGTCAATGGAGCGGGCGCGGGAAGACCCTAAAAAACCTGAGCTTTTCGCCCAAATAGCGGGCGCGACTGGGATTTTCCCCTCGGCCTTTGACTATCCGGAAGCCCCAGGCAGGCGGCTAATGACGTTCCGCCCCCTGGGCGCGGAAATCGCCGGGGGCCATCCCGTAGGCGGCGTTGAAGACCCGATAGTAGGTCGCCAGGCTCTCGAATCCGCAGGAGGTCGCGATGTCGGCGATCAGCCGGTTCGGCGCCTCGCGCATCAGGCGGCGGCTCTGTTTCAGGCGCTCGTCGGTCACGGTCTGCGAGAAGCTCTTTGCCGCGGATTCGAACAACATATGCAGGTGACGCACGGACACGCCGAGCAGGGCGGCCACCATCGCCGGTGCCAGATCGGGGTCTTGCAGGTGGCGCGCGATCAGCCGCCGTGCTTGCGAGTGACGCGCGGTTCGCAGCGCCGCCTGGCCGAGCCGGCTGCCGGGTCGCACGATGCCGCGTCCGATCAGCGCCAGGTGGCCGAGCGCCTGAACGAGGGAGTCCTGGACGAGTGAGGTCGTAGCGGTGGCGCCGTCGTCGCCCGCGGCGGCCTCGCCGAGGTCGGCGAAGCAAGCATCGAGCAGGGGCGTCAGGCCCGGATCGTCGAACCGCCGGGGCACAAGCTCGCGCATGCGCTTGTCCTGCGTCGAGAGGGCGCTCGCGGGGATTTTCAGGATCCGCAGGTGGAAGCCGCCTGCACCGAGCGGCGCAGTGCGATAGGGCTGGTCGGTATGGCTGGTGGCGAAGCTGCCATTGGCGATCGCGAAATCGCCAGTGCGCATGCCGCCGAACCAGCCGCCGGTGCCGAGCTGCTGGTAGACGCAGATGCTGTCGCCGGGCGCGTAGGCAATGTCGGAGGTGCTGCGCTCGACCGTATAGTGCGAGGCCTTCAGCTCGACGAAGCCGGCGCCGCCGAGCTGGCGCAGCGAGAATTCGCCGTAGAAGTCGCCGCGCCGTTCGCGTTCGAGCTCGGCTGTGACCCCGAACAGGCCTTTGGAGCGGACCTCGCGCCAATAGTCGAAGCGGTCATGCGGTTCGACTTCGTCGGTACACCAGCGATACACGGCAGCCCCCGCTTCCAGTGCAATTGCCCAAGAAAAATTGTCTAAGAAAAGTTGTTCAAGAAAAAGCAGATTCCAGCGGAATCTGCCATAGGCGATATGATGGAACCGGAGGCGATTGTCGTTGAACCGTCGATATGGCTGGGCCGACTATCACATCAACGGCGGACGGTTCCAATGAACCTCTGTTCGAGGGAACCGGCAGGACGCCGTCCAGCAATGGGAATTTTGCGATGACGCGTCGGCCTTTCAGAATTCTGGCAGCACTCGGCCTTGCGGCGAGCCTGAGCGCGATCGCGCTTCCGGCCCATGCCGAGAAGCGCGTCGCGCTCGTCGTCGGCAACAACGACTACAGGAACGTCCCGAAACTGCTCAAGGCCGTCAACGACGCCCGCACCATGGGCGATACGCTCAAGCAGCTCGGCTTCTCGGTGATGGTCGCCGAGAACCAGAGCCGGCAGCAATTCTCCGAGACACTGCTCGCCTTCGACCGGACGGTCGAGCCTGGCGACACCGCGTTCTTCTTCTACGCCGGCCACGGCTTCGAGATCGCGGGGCAGAACTATCTGCTGCCGACCGACGTGCCGGCGGCGACGGAAGGGCAGGAAGAGCTGGTGCGCGACGCCTCGATCCTCGCCGACCGCATCATCGAGCGCCTGCAGAACAAGAAGGCGCGGACCTCGATCCTGGTGTTCGATGCCTGCCGCAACAATCCGTTCGAGCGCAGCGGGACGCGTGCAGTCGCAGGTGCCGGCGGGCTTGCGCCGATGACGCAACTGCCGGAGGGCGTGTTCTCGGTGTTCTCGGCCGGTCCCCGCCAGACCGCTCTTGATCGTCTCTCCAATGACGACGCCAATCCCAATTCGGTGTTCACGCGCACCTTTGCCAGGGAGCTGCTCGAGCCCGGCGAGAACCTCGTGCAGGTGGCACAGCGCACCCGCCGTCTCGTGAGCGAGATGGCCGGCACCGTCAAGCACAGGCAGGTGCCGGTCTATTTCGACCAGATGGTCGACGACGTCTTCCTCAGCGGCATTGCCAAGGATGCCACCGCGCGTCCGGCCGATCCTCCGCCACAGAAGGTCGCGGCGCTGCCGCCGGTGTCCGTGCCGCGCCTGCCGAAGGAGGAAACCACCAATGCGCCGATCGCGAGCTTCTCGCGGCACAATGGCGGTTGGAGCGTGGTGTTCTCTTTCGCCGACCCGACGCTCGGCATTTCCTGGCGCATGGCCGGCGCTGCCGATTTCCGCGAAACCGGCTTCATCGACACGCTCGATCCGCGCACGCGCAAGCGGATGCCGAACCCGTCGATCGAATTGCCGCCCGACGCGCAGGCCGGCACCATCGAGGTTCGCTATGTCGACCAGTCCGGCGACATGCAGGGGCCGTTTCCGATCAAGTTCGATCCGGAGGCCGCGCTGATCCGCGACCAGCGCAAGATCCTCGACATGACCGCGACGAGCTGGCTGTCATTCCGCGAGTTCAACGGGCTGCTGGTCTACTACACGCATCTGGTCTCGTATCGCTGCGCCATCCGCGAGGTGCGCATCGGCATCGACACCGCCGTGCCGAACCAGGTGCTGAAGATGCCGAACTGCGACATGCGCGATCCCAGCGCGATCGGCGCCGGCATGCCGCTCTACATGAAGCTTGCCCCGGCGACGCAGTCCGTCTCGGTGGAGCTGACCTATCGCGACGGCAGCGTGTCGGAGATCAAGAGTTTCCGCACCGCGAACCGCAGCAACAACTAAGCGCTGCGAGGATGGTTTTGCGGATCTGTTGAGGCCTCGGCGAGGAGGGTGGTTCCTGCGGGGAACGCTGTCAGCCGCGGCGCTTCCTGATGAAGCGCTTGATGGAGTCAATTGCTTCCATCAAGGGCGGTGCCAGCGAGAAGAACGTCCCCATGGCGATCGAGATGACGACGTGGCGAAGCAGGAACTTCTCCTGCTCCTCGAACGGATAGCCGTTCTGGTCGATCCGCACCTGCGCGAGCGTACCGGTGCCGTGCTGATCCGGCTTCCGCGGCTTGCGCGGCGGCAGCATGATCACGACGAATAGCACGTTGATCAGCAGCCAGATGCCGAGCACTATGAGAATCGTCCGCACTGCAACTTCCTGAAATCGATCGACGTCTCTGCAACGCTAACGGCCATTCACCGTTGCAGCAAACCAATTCAATGTTGCTGCACTGCGAAGATGACTAAAGTCGTAAACGAGGATCCGATCTTGGAACCAGCCGCGTCACAGCCACCCCAGGCGCGTTCCGTGAAGGTCCGGTGTTGCATCGTTGGCGGCGGCCCTGCGGGCATGATGCTCGGCTATCTCCTGGGGCGCGCCGGCATCGAGGTCGTGGTGCTGGAGAAGCACGCGGATTTCTTCCGCGACTTCCGCGGCGACACCGTGCATCCCTCGACGCTTCAGGTCATGGACGAGCTCGGCCTGATCGACGCCTTCCTGAAGCTGCCGCACCAGCGTCTGCAGAAGATGGACGGCCTGTTCGGCGGCACGCATGTGCGCATCGCCGATCTCGGCCGGCTCCACACCAAATACCCCTTCATCGCCTTCATGCCGCAATGGGATTTTCTGAATTTCATGCGCGAAGCCGGAAACCGCTTTGCGTCGCTCGAGGTGATGATGAACGCGGAAGCCGTCGACCTGATCCGCCATGGCGACGCCATCGCCGGCGTGCGTGCGAAGACGCCGGAGGGGCCGATCGAGATCGAGGCCGATCTCACCATCGCCTGCGACGGCCGGCATTCGACCGTGCGCGAGCGCGCGGGGCTCAGCGTGGAGGAGATCGGCGCGCCGATGGATGTGCTGTGGTTCCGCGTCGGCCGCAAGGCGGACGAGACCGAGAACCTGTTCGCGCGCGTCGAGCCCGGCAAGATGATGATCACCTTCGACCGCGGCGACTACTGGCAATGCGCCTATGTCATTGCCAAGGGACAATACGATGCGGTGAAGGCGAGGGGATTGCAGGCGCTGCTGGACGACATCGTGCGCATGGCGCCGGTGCTCGGAAGCGGCATTGCCGATGTGAAGAGCTTCGACGACGTCAAGCTGCTCACCGTCGCGATCAACCGTCTGGCGCGCTGGACGCGGCCGGGTCTGCTTCTCATCGGCGATGCCGCGCATGCGATGTCGCCGGTCGGCGGTGTCGGTGTCAATCTCGCCGTGCAGGATGCGGTCGCGACCGCCAACCTGCTCGCCGGCAAGCTTCAGCATGGTTGCCCGTCCGAGAACGAGCTCGATGCCGTGCGCCGCCGGCGCGAATTCCCGGTGAAGATGACGCAAGCCATGCAGGTGGTCGTGCAAGACCACATCATCAGCGGCGCCTTGCAGGGCGGCGAGCGGCCTCTGAAGGTGCCGCTGGTCGTGCGCCTCGTCACCGCGCTGCCATGGCTCCAGGGCATTCCGGCGCGGCTGCTTGCGCTCGGCGTGCGGCCCGAGCATGTGCGGTCGAAGGCAATGTCGTCACCATAGCGCAGGAATTCGGTAGGGATAATGTCGCGTTAAATTGCGCGCAATGCGTTGCGCGCGTGCAACAGCGCAAACGGATTCAAGGTCGGCCCGAGGTCAATCGGACGTCTTAACTTTCTTGATTCAAATTTGAGTAAGATCTGCGTGTGAGCGTGCGCCCATCAAAGGACACGGGGTGTACCATGCGTAACAAGTTGATTGCCGCCTTCGCCTTCACGACCGCGCTGGTTTCGACCGGTGCTGCCTCCGCCGCCGATCTCGGTGCGCGCTACACGAAGGCGCCGGCTTATGCCGAGCCGCTGTTCAACTGGACCGGTTTCTATGTCGGCGGCCACATCGGTGGCGCCTGGACCAACGAGCAGGCCATCAACAACGGGATCGGTGCACCGTTTGGCGACCTCGGGCCCGGCGACAGCTTCCGCCAGCGCAGTTCGGGCATCATGGGCGGTGCCCAGATCGGCTACAACTGGCAGGCCAACAACTACGTGTTCGGCATGGAAGGCACGATCTCCGGCCTCGACAACAAGGGCACTGCGGTGAACACCACCATCGGTGCCGCTGACGACGTCTTCACCTGGCGCGCCAACGTGCTCGCGACCGTTGTCGGCCGCGCCGGCTTCGCCGTTCAGAACAACCTGTTCTACGTCAAGGGCGGCTATGCCGGCGTGAACAACCGTCTCAACGTCACCGACACGGTCGGACCGGCGACAGGCTCCGGCGGTCAGACCCACTGGGCCAACGGCTGGACCGTCGGTGCGGGCTGGGAATACGGCATCACCCGCAACTGGATCGTCGGCCTCGAATACAATTACGCGGCCTTCGGCGGTCAGACCTATCAGCTCGGTGGCACTTCGGGGAACTACACCTTCGATGCCAAGCCGCGCGACATCCAGTGGGCCGTCGTCCGCGCGAGCTACAAGTTCGATGGACCGGTCATCGCCCGTTACTGAGTGCGTCAAGAAACGACCAAGCAAGCGACAAGAAACGATCAATACCCAAATTCAAAAGCCCCGGCTTCGCCCGGGGCTTCTTTTTTTGTGGGCAGGTTCCTGCGTAGGAGATCAGCTCACGCCATCACGGAGAAGCCACCGTCGACGGGGATCGCGGTGCCCGTGACGAAGTTCGAGGCGGGCGAGGCGAGGAAGACGGCGATGCCCGCGAAGTCGTCGATGTCGCCCCAGCGCCCGGCGGGCGTGCGTGCCAGCACGCGCTCGTGCAGGCCCGAGACCTGCTTGCGCGCGCCGCGGGTGAGGTCGGTGTCGATCCAGCCCGGCAGGATGGCGTTGACCTGGATGTTGTCGGGCGCCCAGGCATTGGCGCAGGCGCGCGTGTACTGCACGATGCCGCCCTTGCTCGCCGCATAGGCGGTGGCGAAGCTCGCACCGAAGATCGACATCATCGAGCCGATGTTGATGACCTTGCCGTTGCCCGACGCCTTCAGCGCCGGATAGGCCAGCTTCGAGCACAGGAAAGCGCTGGTGAGGTTGGTGTTGATTACCGTGTTCCACTCGTCGAGCTCGAGCTCGTGTGGCGGCTTGCGGATGCTCATGCCGGCATTGTTGATGAGGATGTCGATGCGGCCGAGATCCCGGACGACGCGCTCGACCATCGCGGCGATAGCCGCCTTGTCAGTGACGTCGGTGGTGACGGCGATCGCCTTCACGCCGCGCTGCTTGAGGTCGGCAACCGCAGCAGCCGACTTGGCTTCATTCCGTCCGACCACGGCGATATCGGCGCCGGCGTCGGCGAGCCCGTGCGCCAGGCCAAGCCCGATGCCGCCATTGCCCCCTGTGACGATTGCGACTTTGCCGCGGAGATCGAACCGGTTGGATGTCATGCTTTCATTTCCTGGTTTCTTCTATTGGTTGCTTTGCCAGATCAGGACCAGCCCGAAGCCCGCCATGGCTGCGCCATAGCCGGCCCATTGCAGCTGTTCGACCATGAAGCTCGATCGCGGCCAGGGAACCGTGCCCGTGCCCTGTCCGATCCAGAGCAGCCCGACGGCGAGGGCAAACAGGCCTGCTACAAGCAGAAATCTGCGCATGCGATCCTCCCCACCGGTTGCTTCTGTCGCTTCCCACGGCATGAACGATCGCCATGGGCCTGCGATCACTTGGAGGGCACAGTAGCCGTAGCTTCGGTTGGGATACAATGGCGCGGCCGGCACAATGCGCCTGCACTTGCGATGAGTTGCCATCATCAATCGCGCCGCGGCGCCCAGTGTGCGGGCGTCCAGCAGGTGAGGGCGTCCGTCAGGAGATGACGCCTCACAACGAAAAAGCCCCGGACGATGCCGGGGCTTTGACGTCTGAACTTGCGTTCGGATCAGTCTTGGTCAGCTCAGTACTTGGCGACGACCGGACCGGTCCAGTTGAAGCGGTAGACCAGCGAGGTCGAGATCGTCTGGTTCCAGCTGTTGGCGCGGATGCTGTTGGCCAGCGGAACGTTAGTGACGTCCGCCAGTTCGGTCGAGGTCTTGGCATTGTAGAAGGCCGAACGATATTCGGTCTTCATGAACCAGCCGGGCGACTGGATGCCGAAGATGTTCAGGCTGTTCTCGACGCCGCCGCCGACGAACCAACCGTTGCGGTTGTAGCCGTCGAGATGGACACCGGCCGGAACGCCAGCGAGGTTCGTGAAGCTCGTGCTGCCGAAGTGGGCGCCCGAGTAACCGCCGTTGACGTAGGAGAGAACGTTCGGAGCGACCAGCCAGCCGAGGCGCACACCAGCGGCCCAGGAGTCTTCCAGCTTCTGGCTGCCGGTGATCTGGTTGAGCGGATCCTGCACGGTGGCGCGGATGCTGCCGAACTGACCGTCAGCGAACACGCCGGCGACCCAGGTGCTGTTGAACTGCCAGTCGTAGCCGAGACCGACGGTGCCGAACCAGCCCGAGCCACCCTGGCGCTGGGAGATCGTCAGCGGAACCGCGCCGACCGTGGACACGACCGACTGGTCGGCATTCGAGAGGCCGCCGCCGGCGCCACCGAAGATGTAGAAGCCGGTCCAGTTGGCAACCGGAGCCACCATCGGGGCCTTCACGTAGGGGCGAGCAGCAAGGTCGGCCGCCGAGGCCGAACCGGTCATTGCCGCAACCGCGGTCAGAGCCAGCAAAATCTTCTTCATGATAAAATCCCCAACCTTGGTCTGTAGCAGCGCGAGCGCACTGAAGTTCGTGTCATCTGATGCCTGAACTATAGACGTTTCCCGTCGAAATGCTGTTGCCGGACAGGCACAGTCGCTGGAAAACGCAGGCCGGTCGGGGTTAGGGCCAGTGGCGCCAGAGTCTTGAAAAGTACTGTAATTACAGAGTTTTATGCGAGTGACGGAAGTTCGGGAGTCGGTAGGTTTTCGTTAGGGAATCCGGCCTTGTCCGAAACAGAGGCAATTCTGCCTCAGCCTTGGTGCCGGTGAGTCGTTGGCCGAGTCGCCGCCTGTGGCGTGATTCGAGGGGAAGTATCGTCTCACAAATGAAAAAGCCCCGGACTTGGACCGGGGCTTTTGACAGGATCGCGCGACGTCAGACGTCGAGCAGCTCCTCGTTGGCGAATTCAGCCTTGTCCGTGATGAAGGCGAAGCGGGCCTCGGCCTTGGTGCCCATCAACCGCTCCACTGAATCCGCGGTGGTATCGCGGTCGTCGGCGAGCAGGACCACCTTCAGCATGGTCCGCTTGGCCGGATCCATGGTGGTTTCCTTGAGCTGCGCCGGCATCATCTCGCCGAGGCCTTTGAACCGGTTCACCTCGACCTTGGCGTTGGCGTTGAACGCGCTCTTGATCAGCTCTTCCTTGTGCTTGTCGTCCCGCGCGTAAACCGATTTCGTGCCGGCGGTCAGCTTGTAGAGCGGCGGCACCGCGAGGAAGAGGTGGCCCTCGTCGATCAGCCGCGGCATCTGCCGGTAGAAGAAGGTGATCAGCAGCGAGGCGATGTGGGCGCCGTCGACGTCGGCGTCGGTCATGATGATGATGCGCTGATAGCGCAAATCCTCTTCGCGATATTGCGCGAGCTGGCCGCAGCCGATGGCCTGCACGAGGTCGGACAGCTGGGCGTTCGCCGTAAGCTTGTCCTTGCCGGCGGAGGCGACGTTGAGGATCTTGCCGCGCAGCGGCAGCACCGCTTGCGTCTTGCGGTCGCGCGCCTGCTTGGCGCTGCCGCCGGCCGAGTCACCCTCGACGATGAAGAGCTCGGAGCCTTCGGTGCCGGCATCGGTGCAATCGGCGAGCTTGCCGGGCAGGCGCAGCTTCTTGCCGGCGGTCTTGCGCGCGGTCTCCTTTTCCTGGCGACGGCGCAGCCGGTCCTCGGCGCGGTCGATCACGAAGTCGAGCAGCCTGTTGGCCATGTTCGGATTGCCCGACAGCCAATGGTCGAACGGATCCTTCATCGCCTGTTCGACGATGCGCTGTGCTTCGGCGGTGGCGAGACGATCCTTGGTCTGGCCCTGGAATTCAGGCTCGCGCACGAACACCGAGAGCATCACGGCGGCACCGACCATCACGTCTTCGGACGTGATGGACGAGGCACGCTTGCCCTGGCCGACGCGCTCGGCGTGATCCTTCAGGCCGCGCAACAGCGCGCTGCGCAGGCCCGATTCATGCGTGCCGCCATCGGGCGTCGGCACGGTGTTGGTGTAGGAGGACAGAAACCCGTCGGCATCCGCGGTCCAGGCCACAGCCCATTCGCAGGCGCCATGTGCGCCGTTGCGCCCCGACTTGCCGGAGAAGATGTCGGGATGCACCAGCGTGTCGGCATGGATCGCGGCGGCGAGATAATCCTTGAGGCCGCCCGGGAAGTGGAAGGTCGCTTCCGCCGGCACGTCGTCGACGCCCTTGAGCAGCTCGGGCGCGCAGTTCCAGCGGATCTCGACGCCGCCGAACAGATACGCCTTCGAGCGCGTCATCTTGAACAGGCGCTGCGGCTTGAACGCGGCCTTGGCGCCGAAGATCTCGGTGTCCGGCTTGAAGCGCACGCGCGTGCCGCGGCGGTTGTTGACCTTGCCGAGATCCTCGAGCTTGCCCTTGGGGTGGCCGCGCTCGAACGTCATCCGGTACAGCTTCTGGCTGCGCGCGACCTCGACCTCGAGCAGCGAGGAGAGGGCGTTCACCACGGAGATGCCGACGCCGTGCAGGCCGCCGGAGGTCTCGTAGACCTTGCTGTCGAACTTGCCGCCCGAATGCAGCGTGCACATGATGACTTCGAGCGCCGACTTCTTGGGGAACTTCGGATGCGGGTCGATCGGGATGCCGCGACCGTTGTCGATGACGGTCAAGAAGCCGTCCGCGCTCAGATCGACCCCGATGAAGGTCGCATGCCCCGCCAGCGCCTCGTCCATCGAGTTGTCGATGACTTCGGCGAAGAGGTGATGCAGCGCCTTCTCGTCGGTGCCGCCGATATACATGCCGGGCCGGCGCCGCACCGGTTCCAGGCCTTCGAGCACTTCGATGTCGGCCGCAGTGTAGTCGGCTTCCGCGCCGCCCGCGCGTGAAGCGCTCTTGGCAGGTGCCTTGGCCTTCGGCTCGTCGCCGCCGAAGAAATCGTCTTTTGCTTTAGGCTTCAATTGCTTGGACATGTATTCTGATGTGCTTTGAGGGCCGCCCAGGCGGCGAATCGGTTGGGCCGACTATGGCACGGCTGGCCCGGAAAGGTCACCGCAGGTCGGCCGGGCGGGTCTGGTTGGGGAGCAATGCCGGCGATTTTACGCCGGAGGCCCGGCAATTCCCGGCAATTTGACACCTTGGTCCGGTCAGAGCCGGACTTTGTGACTTGATGTCACACAAGCCCTTGGCTTACCAGTCTTTTTATCTGACGGGACCGTGACGGGGCGGGAAGGCGATCTGGAATGGAGCAGTTTGCGCACGCGCTGGCCGACTTCGTGCGTACACACCAGGCTTGGGCGGCTCCGGTCGTGTTCCTGCTGGCGTTCGGGGAGTCACTGGCGTTCATCTCGCTGCTGATCCCGGCCTGGGGGGCTCTGGTCGCCATCGGCGCGCTGATCGGCGTCAGCGGCATCAGCTTCTATCCCGTCTGGATTGCCGGCGGGCTTGGCGCTGCGCTCGGCGACTGGGTCTCCTACTGGTTCGGCTATCGCTACAAGGAGAAGGTTGCGCAGATGTGGCCGCTCTCGCGCTATCCGGAAATCCTGCCGAGGGGCGAGGCCTTCGTGCGCAACTGGGGCGTGCCCAGCATCTTCATCGGCCGCTTCTTCGGCCCGTTGCGTGCCTCGGTGCCGCTGGCCGCGGGTATTTTCGAGATGCCCTATTGGCGGTTCCAGGCCGCCAACTTCATCTCGGCCCTGATCTGGTCCGCGGCGCTGCTGCTGTTCGGCGACGTGATCGCGAAGGTCATGGAGTGGATCTGGCGGTTGGTCTGACGCCTTGAACCTTGACGGGAACCGAGACTGGCCTTATAGCCGCGCGCCATGATCAACGCCGCGACCATCCTGTTCGCCCGTCGCCGCCGCCGCTCTTTAGCGGTTTGGGCGGTCGATCGCGTTTGAGATCATCGTCTTTGCCGCTGGATCCGATCCGCGGCATTCTCTCTCCTGTCAGCGCGATCTGATCCGGCGGCCCCCCAAGGAGCCCAGCAGGAGACCACAATGTACACGCCACCCTTTTTCAAGCCGGACCGCGCCGCGAGCCTGAAATTCGCCGCGGAGCGCGGCTTCGGCACCATGTGCGCCTTTGACGGCCACAAGCCCATCGCCTCGCCGCTGCCGTTCTACCTGACCTATGCCGATGACGGCACGCCGCAAGCCGCCTTTCATGTCGCCCGTCACAATCCGCTGCTAAAGCTGGCTGACGGAGCGACGTCCTGGCTCCTCGCGATCAACGGCCCCGATGCCTATGTGTCGCCGGACTGGTACGTCTCGCCGGATCAGGTGCCGACCTGGCTGTATCAGTCGGTGCATCTGACCGGACCGGTGCGCCTGTTGTCTGACGAGGAGCTGGTGCTTCAGATCGACACGCTCAGCGACAAGTTCGAGAACTGGCTGCTGCCGAAGAAGCCGTGGACGTCGGGCAAGATGACGGCCGGCCGGCTCGAGACGCTGAAGAAGGGGATCGTGGGTCTGCTCATGACGGTTGAAGAGGTCGAAGGCAGCTTCAAGCTCAACCAGCACAAGTCGGATGCCGACTACACGGCAATTGCCAACGCGCTCGGCGCACAGCCCGCTGCCGACGCCAGGGAAATAGCGCAATTGATGCAGGATGTGAGGCCGGAGGCCTTCGAGGACGAAACCAACAAGCTCGAAAGGAGCGCGCCATGAGCGTTGCTGAGACCACCAAAGCCCCGGGCACCGGCGCGGCCAAAAAGCCCGCAACCGTCTTCGTCGATGGCGGCTCCGGCACCACCGGGCTCGGCATCAACGAGCGGCTGAAGCTGCTGGGTGACGTCGCGGTGAGGACGATTCCCGACGACAAGCGCAAGGATCCCGCGGCCAAGAAAGCGCTGATGGAGGAGGTGGATCTCGTCATCCTCTGCCTGCCGGATGACGCCGCCAGGGAAACGGTCGCGCTGATCGACAGCATGGGCACCTCTGGCCCGAAGGTGCTGGACGCCTCGACCGCTTACCGGGTCGCGCCCGACTGGGCCTACGGCTTTCCCGAACTGGCCCCGGACCAGGCCGGCAAGATCAAGGCTGCGAAAAAGGTTTCCAATCCCGGCTGCTACCCGACCGGCGCGATCGCATTGCTGCGGCCGATCGTCGATGCGGGTCTGCTGCCCCCGAATATCCCGTCACCGTCAACGCGGTGAGCGGCTATTCCGGCGGCGGCAAGTCGATGATCGCAAGCTTTGAAGATGGCAGCGCGCCGTCCTTCGAGCTCTACGGCCTCGGCTTCGAGCACAAGCATCTGCCGGAGATGCAGCTCTATTCGAACCTTACGCGACGGCCGATCTTCATCCCGTCGGTCGGCAACTACCGGCAGGGCATGCTGGTCTCGATCCCGCTTCAGCTCGACACGCTGCCGGGCAAGCCTGATGGTGCCGATCTTCAGGCTGCGCTGGCCAAACGCTACGCCGGCTCGAAATACGTCTCGGCGATGCCGCTCCAGAACGAAGCGTCGAAGGGCGGCCGGATCGAGCCGGAGGCGCTCAACGAGACCAACATGCTCGAGCTCTACGTCTTTGCCAACGACAAGCACCATCAGGCCGTGCTGGTCGCCCGGCTCGACAATCTCGGCAAGGGCGCCTCGGGTGCCGCCGTGCAGAACATGCGGCTGATGCTGGGCCTTGCCGACAAGTAGCCGATCAAGCGTTGCTCGCGTGGCCAATCCGTTTGACGAGGCGACGCTGCAACTATCGACCCCGGCAAGACGATCAATGACGCCTGAAAGGTACGCGTGATGAGCTCGAAGAAGATCGGCATTCTCGGCGCCTCCGGTTACACCGGCGCCGATGCGGTGCGCCTGTTGGCGCGGCATCCGAATGCCGAGATCATCGCACTCACCGCCAACACCCACGCCGGCAAGTCGATGGGCGAGGTGTTTCCGCATTTCTTCATGCTGGACCTGCCCAAACTCGTGGAATGGGAAAAGGTCGACTGGAGCAAGCTCGATGCGGTGTTCTGCGGGCTCCCGCACGGGACCACGCAGGAAATCATCGCCGCGGTCCTCAAGGCAAATCCCAAAATCAAGGTCCTCGACATGTCCGCCGATTTCAGGCTGCGGGACAAGAACACCTATGCGCAATGGTACGGCCATGAGCACCGGGCGCTCGAACTGCAGGGCGAAGCGGTCTATGGCCTGACCGAGTTCTATCGCGAGAAGATCATTTCGGCGCGGCTGGTCGCCTGTCCCGGTTGCTATCCCACGGCGGCGCTGCTCGCGCTGGTGCCGCTTGCGAAAGCCAAACTGATCGACGTCGACGACATCATCATCGACGCGAAATCGGGCGTCACCGGCGCCGGTCGCGGGCTGAAACAGAACACGCTGTTCAGCGAGGCGGGCGAGGGGCTGTCGCCCTATTCGGTTGGCACCCACCGGCACGCGCCCGAGATCGAGCAGGAGATCGGCGTCGCCGCCGGTTCCGCGGTGACGATCAACTTCACGCCGCATCTGATTCCGATGGCGCGCGGCGAACTGTGCACGTCCTACGTCAAGCTCAACGGCGCGACGCCGGACGATCTGCGAACCGCGCTTGAGCAGGCTTATGTCAACGAGCCCTTCGTGCATGTCGCTAGGAAGGGCGTGCTGCCGCAGACCCAGAATGTGCGCGGCTCCAACTACGTGCAGATCGGCGTCGTCGCTGACCGGATCAAGAACCGGGCGATCGTGATTTCCACGCTCGACAATCTGGTGAAGGGTTCGGCCGGGCAGGCGATCCAAAACATGAACCTGATGTTCGGGCTGCCCGAGACGGCGGGGCTGGAGCAGATCGCGCTGTTTCCATGACACGAGGTACTGCGGTGGACGAAGCGACCTTGCAATTCTATCGGAGCAACGCCCAGTCCTACGCCGACTGGGCGAAGGCGCCCTCGACGCGGCTGCGTGGTTTTCTCGCCCTGCTGCCGCCGGGCGGCGCGATCCTCGAACTCGGCTGCGGCGCCGGCAATCATTCGGCGGTGATGCTGGCGGAAGGATTTTCGGTGCGTGCGACCGATGGCTCGCCCGAAATGGCGGAGATCGCGTCGCGGCGGCTCGGTCATCCGGTCGAAGCGATGCGGTTCGACCAGCTGGACGCGGAGCAGGCCTATGATGGCGTCTGGGCCAGCGCCTGTCTGCTGCACGTGCCGCGCGACGAGCTCGCGGGAATCCTGGCGCGGATTTATCGCGCCCTCAAGCCGTCAGGCGTCTTCTATGCCAGCTACAAGATGGGTGAGAACGACGGCCGCGACAGCCTCGGGCGCTACTACAGCTATGTGTCGCCCGAGTGGTTGGATGCGACCTACGCCAGCGCAGGTCCGTGGATCACGCTGTCATCCGAGACCTCAGTGATCCAGAGCTTCGACGAGACGCCAGCCAACATGCTGAATCTCGTCATGCGCAAGGCCTGATCGCTACATCACCTTGAAGATCGCCAGCGCCAGCACCGCCTGGGCGAGGAAGCCGACGGTGAAAGCCAGCGTCCGGAACACCGGAATCCCGAGCGCGTAGACGATCAGATGCGCGACGCGCGACCAGAAATAGACGGCGCAGGCGAGCACGGTCCATTTCGTCGAATAGTCGATCGCGTTCAGGATCAGGACCAGCGGCGCGAACAGCACGAGGTTCTCGACCGCGTTGTCATGCGCGAACATCAGGCGGTTCGCCCACTCCGATTGTGGCTTGTCGCCACGCGAGGGATTGGCCATCGCGCCACTGAGACCACGAATCTGGCAGCGGTTGATGGTGTAGGGAATCCACAGGATTCCGGTCAGGATCACCGTCAGTGTCAGCCAGAACAATTCACGCGTCATAGTCCGGTCCCCTCTGTCGTCGCCGTGCTGAAAGCGAGCTTATACGTAAGCGCGCGAGATTGCGCCATGCGCAAGGAAGTTTCCGCTACGCGCGAACCCTGACATAGCTGCCGGGTGCGTCCTCGATCGGAGGCAGCGCGTCGCTGCCGACGCTGCGCGCCGGAACTTCCTCGGGATCGAGCCCGCCCAGCCATTCGCGCCAGTCCGGCCACCACGAGCCCTTGTGCTCCACCGCGCCCTTCAGCCATTCGGCGACGCTGACATCCTTGATGTTGTCGTTGGTCCAGTACTGGTATTTGTTCGAGGCTGGCGGGTTGACGACGCCGGCGATGTGGCCCGAGCCGGACAGCACAAATTTCACCGGGCCGCCGAAGAACTGCGAACCGTACAGCACCGACTCCGCCGGCGCGATGTGGTCCTCGCGGGTGGCGAGGTTGTAGACGGGAACCTTGACCTTGGAGAGGTCGAGCAGGGTGTTGTCGAGCACCATGGTGCCGGTCGACAGCCGGTTCTCCAGATAGCAGTTGCGCAAATAATAGGAATGGTTCGACGCGGTCATGCGCGTCGCATCGGAGTTCCAGTGCAGCAGGTCGAACGCGCTCGGCTGCTTGCCCTTCAGATAGTTGCTGACGACGTAGGACCAGATCAGGTCGTTGGAGCGCAGCATGTTGAAGGCCATCGCCATCTTGGAGCCTTCGAGCACGCCGGCCGCCTTCATGTCCTGCTCGAGGGACGAGATCTGCTCCTCGTCGACGAACACGAGGAGGTCGCCGGCATGGGTGAAGTCGACCTGGGCTGCAAAGAACGTCGCGGACGACACGCGCTGGCGGCGCTTCTCGGCGAGCCAGGCCAGCGTGGTCGCGAGCATCGTGCCGCCGACGCAATAACCGGCGGTGTGCACCTTCATCTCGCCGGTGATCTTCT
Organism: Bradyrhizobium betae; assembly: GCF_008932115.1. Classification (NCBI taxonomy): domain Bacteria; kingdom Pseudomonadati; phylum Pseudomonadota; class Alphaproteobacteria; order Hyphomicrobiales; family Nitrobacteraceae; genus Bradyrhizobium; species Bradyrhizobium betae. Next base: position 7,123,900 of record NZ_CP044543.1, on the reverse strand, counting down.
CGATCACGTCCATCGCCGTGAGGGGGCCTTCCTTCATGTAGTCTTCCCAGCTCTTGTTGCCGAGCCGCTTGTCGGGATTGACCCATGATATCACGAACACGGTGATGCCCTGGTCGACACACCACTTGATGTAGGATTTTTCCGGCTTGAGATCGAGGATGTAGAACTTGTTGATCCAGGGCGGCACGATCAGCAGCGGGGTGCGCAGCACCGTCTCCGTGGTCGGAGAGTACTGGATCAGCTGCATCATCTCGTTCTGGTAGATCACCTTGCCGGGCGTCGTCGCCATGTTGACGCCGACGACGAGATTGTCCGGATCGGACTGGCGGATCTTCAACATGCCGTTGCCGGCGGCGATGTCCTCGGCCAGCATCTTCAGGCCGCGCGCCAGATTCTCGCCGCTGCTCGCCATCGTCTCGCGCAGCACTTCCGGGTTGGTCAGCACGAAGTTGGAAGGCGACAGCGCGTTGGTGAGCTGCTGCATGTAGAACTCCGCCTTGCGGCGGGTCTGCGGATCGAGCCCGTCGGCGTCGCGTACCAGCTCCTGCGCCCATTTGGTCGTGAGCAGATAGAGCTGCATCACGAAATCGAAGAATTGGTTCGACTTCCATTCCGGATCGGCAAAGCGCTTGTCGCGCGGCGAGGCCGCGATCGCAGGTGCGGCGTCCTGACCGGCCATGCGGCGCGCCGCCGAGCCCCAGAGGTCGAGATAGTCCTTGGCGAGCTTGGTCTGGAGATCGGACGAGCGCGAGGTATCCGACAGCCAGTATTCGGCGACGGACGTGAAGGTCTTCACGACCTCGGTCAGCTCGGCCGGCGGACGGTCCTTCACCTCGCCGCTTTCGCGCGGCTTCAGGTAGGCGGCGAGCGCCTTGCCGCCGCTCTCCATCGCCCGCGCGACATTCATCGCGAAGGCTTCCGCGTCGAACTTCGTCTCGGACTTGTTGCCTGACTTGGGCATGTCGGTCGTGGCGGTACTCATGAGCAGAACAGTAACGATTCATTCCGTATTCGTCACCGCGAAGCTCGCATCTTTGGCGTTAAACACGCTCCAAGATGTGCTGCACTGCGACAAAGCTTCTTGGTTTCGTCACAATCAGGATGCACGTCTTGGACCAGTGGGCCTTGGATGAATTCTCGCTCGTACCATTTGTGGGCAGCAATGGTTTGAGCTTGGGCAGGTTGTTGGGATAAGCTCCCTCCAGCCTGGCGTTGGGACGAGTAGGGGATTTCCCAAGTGTTGGCGTTGAGGGATCTGCAAAAGTCGCTGCCGATCCGTGGCGCGCTGCTGATAGCGGCGCTCGCTCTGGGCGGCTGCTCGAGCCAGCTCGCGGACTACACCCCCACCGATGCGCAAGCCCATCCCCGGGAGCCCGCCAGCTACCTGCCGGTGCATGACCTGCCGCCGGACCGTGATCAGGCGGTCATCCCGCCGGACCAGCGCGCCAAGATCGAGGCCGAGCTTGCAGCTGCACGCGACCGCCAGGCGGTCGCTGCCAAAGACGCCAAATGAGGCGGCGCAAGGTAATCGCTGGCGCCCCCGCCGCGCCGTGCTAAAAAGACTTCAAATCAGCCGAGAGTCAGGGCGAAGGCGCTCAGCCCTTGTCGCCGAAAGTCGCTCCAAGTATTTGATCTTGAGTGAGTTTTGCGCGAGGAGCAGCTGCCTTTCCGATCGGCGTCACTACCCGTCGATTCTGTCCTGACCGGTTGCCCGGAGCCCAGAGAGCCATGGAAGAATTTTACCGCATCCGCCGCCTTCCGCCCTACGTATTCGAGCAGGTCAACCGGGCCAAGGCGGCCGCGCGGAATGCAGGCGCCGATATCATCGATCTCGGCATGGGCAATCCGGATCTGCCGGCCCCGGCGCATGTGCTGGAGAAGCTCAAGGAGACGCTCGGCAAGCCGCGCACGGACCGCTACTCGGCCTCCCGTGGCATCAACGGCCTGCGCAAGGCGCAAGCCGGATACTACGACCGCCGCTTTGGCGTGAAGCTCAATCCCGACACCCAGGTGGTGGCGACGCTCGGCTCGAAGGAGGGTTTTGCCAACGTGGCGCAGGCGATCACCGCGCCCGGCGATGTCATCCTGTGTCCGAACCCGAGCTACCCGATTCATGCCTTCGGCTTCCTGATGGCTGGCGGCGTGATCCGCTCGGTGCCCTCGGAGCCGACGCCGCAGTTCTTCGAGGCGGTGGAGCGGGCGATCGTACATTCGATCCCGAAGCCGCTGGCGCTGGTCGTTTGCTATCCCTCGAACCCGACCGCCTATGTCGCGAGCCTCGATTTCTACAAGGATCTCGTCGCCTTCGCGAAGAAGCACGAGATCCTGATCCTGTCCGACCTTGCTTATGCCGAGGTCTATTTCGACGAGAACAACCCGCCGCCCTCGGTGCTGCAGGTGCCCGGCGCCATCGACGTCACCGTCGAGTTCACCTCGATGTCGAAGACTTATTCGATGGCCGGCTGGCGCATGGGCTTTGCGGTCGGCAATGAGCGCGTGATCGCAGCTCTTGCCCGCGTCAAATCCTATCTCGACTACGGCGCCTTCACGCCGGTGCAGGTCGCCGCGACCGCCGCGCTGAACGGCCCCGACGATTGCATCAGGGAGATGCGCGACACCTATCGCAAGCGCCGCGATGCGCTGGTGGAATCGTTCGGGCGCGCCGGGTGGGAGATTCCGCCGCCGGAGGCCTCGATGTTCGCCTGGGTGCCGTTGCCGGAGGCTTTCCGCAGCGTCGGCAGCATGCAGTTCGCGACCCTGATGGTGGAGAAATCCGGCGTCGCGGTCTCGCCCGGCGTCGGCTTCGGCGAGCATGGTGAAGGATATGTCCGCATCGCCATGGTGGAAAACGAGCAACGGATCAGGCAGGCCGCTCGCGGCGTGCGCCGCTTCCTTGAAAGCGGCATCGAAACGTTGCACAACGTCGTTCCGCTCGCCAATCGGCGTTAAGTTCTCTTCGACAGGTTTTCCAAGGCATCATGGTTGCACCCCTGAAAGTGGGCATAGCGGGGCTCGGCACCGTGGGCGCCGAAGTTGTCCGTTTGATTGAAACGCAGGCGCGCGTGCTGGCGGGCCGCAGCGGTCGTGGCATTCGCGTTGTTGCCGTCACTGCGCGCTCCAAGGCGAAGAAGCGCAGCGTCGACCTGCGCGGCGTCGAATGGGTCAAGGATCCGATGGCGCTGGCTACGCATCCCGGCATCGACTGCTTCGTCGAGCTGATGGGCGGCGCCGGCGATCCCGCGCTGTCTGCGGTGGAAGCTGCGCTCAACGCCGGTAAGTCCGTTGTCACCGCCAACAAGGCGCTGCTCGCCAAGCACGGCCTGAAACTGGCGAAGGCCGCCGAAAAGCACGGCGGTGCGCTGAATTACGAGGCAGCCGTCGGCGCCGCGATCCCCGTCATCAAAACGTTACGCGAGGGTCTTGCGGGAACCGGCATCAACCGCGTCTACGGCATCCTCAACGGCACCTGCAATTACATCCTGACCCGGATGGAGCAGGAGGGCCTGTCCTTCGCCGAATGTCTCAAGGATGCGCAGCGGCTCGGCTATGCCGAGGCCAACCCGTCCTTCGACGTGGACGGCCACGATACCGCGCAGAAGCTCGCGATCCTCGCCAGCCTCGCTTTCGGCACGAAAGTTGCTCAAAGCGCGGTGTATGTCGAAGGTATCTCATCCATCGCGCCGGAGGATCTGCGCGCGGCCGACGAGCTCGGTTACCGGCTCAAGCTGCTCGGCGTTGCCGTTCGCACCGCCAAGGGCATCGAGCAGCGCGTGCATCCGACCATGGTTCCCAAATCCTCCTCGATCGCGCAGGTGATGGGTGTCACCAATGCGGTCACGATCGATGGCGAGGGCATTCCGCCGATCACGCTGGTCGGGCCCGGTGCCGGCGGCGCCGCGACCGCATCGGCCGTCGTCGCCGATATCGCCGATGTCGCGCGCGGCATCCGCGCCAATCCGTTCGGCCGGCCGATCGCGCAGCTGCGCGATACCAGGAAGGCGCCGATGGAGCGGCACGAGGGCGGCTACTACATTCGCCTGCTGGCGCGCGACTTCCCGGGTACGGCGGCCGCGATCGCGACCCGGCTTGCGGAGCAGAAGATTTCGATCGAGTCGATCGTGCAACGTCATCCCAATGGCGGCGCTGCGTCCGCCGACGGCAAGGCGGTGCCCGTGCCCGTCATCCTGATCACCTATGCCACGCATGAGGACGCCGTGCGCCGCGCGCTCGCCGCCGTTCAAAAGGACAAGGTGATCAGCGGACGGCCGCAGGTGATCCGGATCGAGAAGAACTGACACGGTTCGAACGAACTGTGGGTGTTACGAATTGATGCGGACGGAGATTTCCGTCCAGAACTGTTTCGAAGGAGTTAGCCGATGTCGACCCATATTTCAGTCCCGCCGCAAGCGTTGCTCGAGCGCATCCTCACGCTGGAGATCGTGCGCGTGACGGAGCGGGCGGCGGTGTCGTCGGCGCGGTTGCGCGGACACGGCAATGAGAAGGCGGCCGACCAGGCCGCGGTGGACGCGATGCGGCGCGAGCTCAACAAGCTGCCGATCGAAGGCACCATCGTGATCGGCGAGGGCGAGCGCGACGAGGCGCCGATGCTCTTCATCGGAGAGAAGGTCGGCATGAACGCCGGCCCGCAGGTCGACATCGCGGTCGACCCGCTAGAAGGCACCACGCTGTGTGCCAAGAACATGCCGGGCTCGATCGCCACGATGGCGATGGCCGACGGCGGCACGCTGCTGCACGCGCCCGACGTCTACATGCAGAAGCTCGCGATCGGCCCCGGCTATGCCAAGGGCGTCGTCGAGCTCGACGCCACGCCGGCCGAAAATGTCCGCCGCCTCGCCAAGGCCAAGGGTGTCCAGCCTGACGGCATCACCGTGCTCGTGCTCGACCGTCCGCGTCATGCCAGCATCATCGAGAGTGTGCGCTCGACCGGCGCCGCCGTGCGTCTCATCACCGACGGCGACGTCGCGGGCGTGATCCACTGCGCCGACCCCGACAACACCGGCGTCGACATGTATCTCGGCACCGGCGGTGCGCCGGAAGGCGTGCTCGCGGCCGTGGCGCTGCGCTGCATCGGTGGCCAGATGCAGTGCCGCCTGATCCTCGATTCCGGCGAGAAGATCGAGCGCGCCGCCAAGATGGGCGTCAACGATCCCAAGATGATCTACGGCATCGAGGACATGGCGCGCGGCGATTGTCTGTTCGCCGCCACCGGCGTCACCACGGGCTCGCTGCTGTCCGGCGTCAAGTTCCGCAAGGACGGCGTGATCGAGACCGAGACGGTGGTGATGCGCTCCGTCACCGGCACCGTGCGCTACATCAAGGCCGAGCACCGCGAGCTGGCGAAGTTCCATCTGGATTGATGTTCTCCGTCATTCCGGGGCGACGGGACCGCGCAAAGCGCGCGGCCCGGAGAACCCGGAATCCATCGGGCGGCAGAGTCAGAAGTAAAATGGATTCCGGGCTCGATGCTGCGCATCGTCCCGGAATGACAACAAGAACAATCAGGGTAAGCGCACATGTCCGATCTCACCGCCGTCAAAGCCCTCGTCTTCGACGTGTTCGGCACCGTCGTGGACTGGCGCACCAGCCTGATCAGCGATCTCATGTGGTGGGGCAAGGGCCGCGGCATCACCGCCGACTGGACCGCTCTGGTCGATGGCTGGCGCGGCATGTACACGGCCGCCATGGATGACGTGCGCAAGCATCCCGAGCGCGGCTATGTCATCCTCGACGTCCTGCACCGGCGCTCGCTGGACAAGCTGGTCGAGAAGTTCGCGATCAAGGGCCTGACCGAGGCCGACCTCGACCACATCACCAAGGGCTGGCACCGTCTGCATCCGTGGCCCGACAGCGTCGCCGGCCTGACGCGCCTGAAGACGAAATTCGTGATCGCGCCGCTGTCGAACGGCAACGTCGCGCTGCTCACCAACATGGCGAAGTTTGCGGGCCTTCCCTGGGACCTCATCATGTCGGCCGAGCTGTTCGAGCACTACAAGCCCGATCCCGAGACCTATCTCGGCGCCGCGCGTCTTCTATGCCTCAAGCCGGAAGAGGTGATGATGGTCGCCGCCCACAACGGCGATCTCGCCGCCGCCCAGAAGAATGGACTGAAGACCGCGTTCGTCGCAAGGCCGACCGAGTACGGGCCGCACCAGAAGGTGGACTTCGAGGCCACCGGCAACTGGGACATCGTCGCCAGGGATTTTGGCGGGATCGCTGACAAGTTGGGGTGCTAACGTAGACTTACACACCCGTGCGGCAGTTCGTACGAGGTCCGCTCTGTCGCTGACAGCAGCGCATTGGCGGACCTCACCGCAGGTGAGGGATGGGTCAAACTAAGACTTCGGGCGCCGAAGCGGGATGTCGTAGCTTGCCCCGGGAGCAGACATGGTCGGCCGAGAGGATCGACATTTACTGAACTTTAGTTTGTTGCCACGCACAACCAAAGCTTGTTAGAGCGCCAGCAAGCTCGACCAGATTTGCGGCGTAGTATCGGTGCGGCGATGGCTCCACTGCTCGCGAAACGGCTGGCTGCGCTCTGCGTTCTTGTGAGCGCACTAACTGGCTGTGGTAGCCTAAGCGAGACCATCAGATACCGCTTAACAATTAACGTAGAAGTTGATGGAAAGCTTGTCAGCGGTTCAGGCGTCGTTCAAGTCAAGCAGTCCGACACGAGGGGCCTCTTCGGCTCTATGGGAGGCTTCGGCAATGAGGTTAGCGGCGAAGCTGTTGTGGTCGATCTCGGGCTTCACGGTACGCTTTTCGCGCTTCTGCATGGGCCGAAAGCTGGATATGGAGATTTAGGTGGTCCTGCATGGATGCTGTTTCATGCTTTTGCCGACTTGATCAAGAGCGAGACCGATCCCCTTCCGCAAGTGCGGCTATTGAGAGAGCAGCATGCGCACCGGGTGTTGAAGGTCGACGAAGTTCCGATGTTGGTCAGATTTCGTGATCTCGATGATCCGAAGTCGGTTGAACAGATTGATCCAAGAAATCTAGCGGCAACATTCGGCTCTGGAGTTTCACTCCGCGACGTTGCCATTGAGGTAACTCAAGACCCGTTGACGGCCGGCATTCAAGCAAAGCTGCCGTGGCTTAAGGCCATGAAAACTCATCTGGACGGAGATCAATACCACTCCCGAAACACGCTCGCCAACGAGCTGACTGCACGCGATTTTTATCGAAGAGACGAATGAGGTTCTTGGCGGCCGCAGTTGGCTCAGTCATGTCCGCTTTGGGTCAGAGCGGAAATCGCGAGGGTTGATCAACTATCCCGTTGTTTCTTTCGCCTCGCGAAGAAGACAACAGCCAGAAGTAATGCAAAAAACAGGACGACCGGCCAAAACTTGACCGCAAACATAAGAACGTAAGCCAGCGCGACGTACAGGTAGAAGACACCTAGGAGCGCTCCGGCGGCTACGATTTGCAGCAAATGCTCCATGCCTGCCCCTCGGATTGCGTCGATGCATCTAGACAACCGAAAGTTAAGCTTTGGTTTTCTCTAAGGCAATGACGACGTCGAGGGCCGCAATGGGTCACAAGCCGCCGATCATGTCCGAGGTAGCTTACGTCCGCTTTGTGCTGGTAAGCCGACGTTCAGGAGTACGCGCCATTGGACCGGAATGTAGCGGCGCAACACCAATCTGACGCATCGCGCGCTTTGGCAGAAGCGCCTATACTGGATCGCTGACCTTCCGGTGATCTCCATGAAAATTGCCTATTTGGCGGACCACCACGAACATCTTGAAACGATCGCAGCCTGGCAGCACGCGGAATTCTGCTATCTCACGCCGGCCATGACGCGCGCGGACCGAACCGAGAGGCTTCGTCGGTCGCTCCAGAGAGGTGCGCTGCCGATGGCCTTCATTGCGCTGTCGGAGGACGGGGCGCTGCTCGGTTCGGCGGGCCTTTTGGCCACGACGGTGACCCACACCCATCTGACACCCTGGCTATCTTCGGTGTACGTGCCGGACGAATTGAGGGGCAGGGGCATCGCCTCCGCGCTGAGCTTGCACGCCGTCGGCGCGGCCGCAGCGCTCGGCTACGATCGGCTGTATCTGTTCACGCCGCGCAGCGAGGCGCTCTACGCACGGATCGGCTGGATCACGTTCGACCGGATCGACCATAACAGCGTGACTCTCACGCTGATGGAGAGGTCGACGGCGTGATGCCGAACCGGTGGGGCATTCGGCCTTGCGCTGCCACCGATAGCGGGTCCGGGCGGCGCGAGTGCGCCACCCGGAGCTGATCTCGACCTACAGCGTCATCTGCATCGGCTCGGCATAATAGCGGAAGCCGTCGCCGGCCTTGGCGACATGGCCATAGCCCGGCCAGGCGAAGTGATAGGACATCACCGGGACCTTGTTGGCCGCAAGCATGGTGAGCAGTTTTACGCGCGAATCTGCCGCCTGCTTGGGGTCGGTGTCGTAGGAGAACTCCATCCGCGGCCGCTCCAACAGCAGCACCGAATGGTGCGAGAGGTCGCCGAGGAACGCGAAGGACTTTCCGGCCGAGGAGACCATGAAGATGGTGTGGCCGACGGTATGGCCGGGCGCGGAGATTGCCTGCACGCCGGGCAGGAACTCCTGACCGTCCTTGAAGAACACGATGCGGTCGCGGACCGGCAGCAGATTCTTGCGGGCGTGGACGACGAAGTCCTTGGCCGGGCTCCCCATCTTGCCTTCATCGGTCCAGAAGTCGAAATCGGTCTGGGAGATGTAGATCTGCGCGTTCGGAAACAGCGGCTTGTTGTCGGCATCCACGATGCCGCCGATGTGGTCGACATGCGCGTGGGAGCAGACCACGGCGTCGATATCCCCCGGCTTGATGCCGGCCTCCATCATGCTCTTCTGCTGCCGGCCGGTGGTGGGGCCGAACATTTTCGAGCTGCCCATGCCGGTATCGAACAGGATCAGCTTGTCGCCGGTGTTCACGATCGGCGAGTTCTGCTCGAGTACGACGTTATCCGGCGACAGGAAATTGTCGGCGAGCATCTTCTTCACCTCCTCCTTGGGAACGCCGGTGAAGGTGCCGGAGGGATCGCCGAGCGGCAGCGGTCCGTCGGACACGACGGTCACCTCGGCATCGCCGAGGTTGAAGCGGTGCCAGTAGGGCGTCTGGGTGCCGAGCTTGGGAGCGCGAGCGAGCGCACTGCCGCCGAGCAGTGCGCTGGCGCCAAGGCCAAGGCCAAGGCCGGCGCCGAGTGCGAGCAGGGACCGACGTGAGACATCGAGCGTCATTCGTTTCCTCCATTTTCTGTTTTGATCCGCACGATTTTTCGCGCGTGATGTTCGGCCTGAGGCCAGCAGTCGGATGCTGCGCCGGTTCAGACGAGCTCGCAAGTGGAATTGGTTTGCGGACGATCGCGTTTTGTCAAAGCGGAAAGCGCAATTCCGGCAGACCACAAAAGACGCCGTCGCCGATGTTCTTGTCGTCAGAACGATCCAGCCGATCTTGCAGCAATGCAATCAATGATTGTGTCGCGATTGTGTCTGCTGACGGCGCAATGCGGGCGGCTGATAGGAATCTTTCTGTGTCACAATGGTGCTCGCGGCCGCTTCACGCGATCCGCAGCGTGCGGTCGTTGGCTTCGGTCTCGGCAAAGCCCGCCTGCAGGACTTCCTCGCGCTTGTGGCGCAGATGCGCACGCAGGATGTGCGAGAGGCCGGCGCCGTCGCGCCGCTGCAGCGCGTTCAGGATCGCCTCGTGCTCCATCACGGCGAACGCCCAGCGCTGCGGCGTCATCGGCGTGACATAGCGCGCGCGGCGGATGCGCGCGGTGACGGACGCGTAGAGCCCGGTCAGCGCGGGATTGTCGGCCGCGGCGACGATCGCCTCGTGGATGGCGCGGTTGCCGCGATAATACTGGATCAAATCGCCCTCGCGATAATGCCGAACCATGTCCTCATGCGCGGCGGCGATCCGGCCGATCTCGGCGTCGCTGATGCGCTCACAGGCGAGCTCTCCGGCGAGGGCCTCGAGGCCCTGACAGACCTCGAACAGGTCGCGCATGTCCTTGTCGGTCAGTTTTGCCGCACGCGAGCCACGATGGGGCAGGAGCTGCACGAGCCCTTCGGCGGCGAGCACCTTGAGTGCCTCGCGCAGCGGCGTGCGCGAGATCTGCAGCCGATCGCACAGCTCTCGCTCGGGAATCCGGGCGCCCGGCGGGATTTCGCCGTCGAGCAGGATGGCGCGGATGCGGCCGACGACCTCTTCGTGAAGCATGGGAGAGGCTCCGGTTTGAATGCAAAAATGAAGCGATCGGCTTGTTTTTGGAAGTTTCAGCTTGATAAGCGCAGATTTTGCATTCAAAAATGTAAAAAACAAGAGGATATGGGGAAATGGACCGCGCGGTGGAGGCGAACGACCTCGTTTTTGAATGCAAGGATGGCATCGGGTGGATCACGTTCAACCGCCCGCAGGCGCGCAATGCCTTCACCTTCGCCATGTACGAGCGCCTCGCGGCGATCTGCGAGGAGGCCAACAGCGATCATTCGCTCAAGGTGCTGGTGCTGCGCGGGGCCGGCGACAAGGCCTTCGCCTCGGGCACGGACATCAACCAGTTCCGTGAATTCAAGACACCGCAGGACGCCATCGACTACGAGAACCGGATCGATCGCGTGCTCACCACGCTCGAGCAGTGCCGGGTGCCGACCATCGCGGCGATCAACGGGTTCTGCACCGGGGGCGGGGCGGGCATCGCCGCGGCCTGCGACCTGCGCATCGGCACGAGAAGCGCAAAGATCGGATTTCCGATCGCGCGGACACTCGGCAATTGCCTGTCGATGTCCAATGTCAGCCGTCTCACCGCGCTGATTGGCGCCGCCCGCGTCAAGGACCTGATCTTCACCGCGCGCCTCGTTGACGCCGCCGCGGCCGCCGGCGTCGGGCTGCTCGGCGAGGTCGTCGACGACATCGCCGCGCTCGACAGGCGCGCCGACGAGGTCGCCCGGCTGCTGGCCGGTCACGCGCCGCTGACCCTGACCGCGACCAAGCAGGCGGTCGCCCGCCTGCAGAAGCGGCTGACACGGGACGAGGGCGAAGACCTCATCCTGATGTGCTACACGAGCCAGGATTTTCGCGAAGGGCTCGATGCTTTCCTCAACAAGCGCGCGCCGCAGTGGCGCGGTCATTAGGACGCCCCGATGCAAAGCGATCGATCGCAATCCACCCCTCGTCGCTCGGGACCGCTGGCCGGCCTCAAGGTCGTCGATCTCACCCACGTCATGGCCGGCCCGACCTGCACCCTGATGCTCGCCGATATGGGCGCCGACGTCATCAAGATCGAGAAATCGCCGAACGGCGACGACACCCGTCATTCGGTGCCGCCGAAGATCGGCGATGAGGCGGCCTCGTTCCTGATGATGAACCGCAACAAGCGCGGCATCGTGCTGGACCTGAAGACCGACGGCGGCAAGCAGGTGCTGCGGCGGCTGATCGCGGGCGCCGACGTGCTGGTCGAGAACTTTGCGCCCGGCGCCATGGAACGGCTCGGCTTCGGCTACGAGGAGCTGCACGAGCAGCACCCGTCGCTGATCTACTGCTCGTTGTCGGGCTTCGGCCGCACCGGCCCTTACAAGCACCGCCGGGGATTTGACCTCGTCGCGCAGGCCATGAGCGGCATCATGAGCTTTACCGGTGAGCGCCCCGACGGGCCGCCGGTGAAGTGTGGCCCGCCGCTGTCCGACATCACCGCCGGCCTGCTCGCGAGCATGGGCATCCTGGCCGCCTATACCCACCGCCTCAAGACCGGCGAAGGGCAGTGGGTCGAGACCTCGCTTTACGAGGCCGCGCTGGTGCAGACCTATTGGCAGTCTACGATCGCGCTGGCGGCGGGCACCGCGCCGCGCGCGATGGGCTCGGCCCATCCGCTCAACGCGCCCTATCAGGCCTTCGAGGCCTCGGACGGCTGGCTCGTGGTCGGCGGCGCCAACAAGAAGCATTGGCTGTTGATGCTGGAAGCGCTTGGTGCGAGCGAGCTCGCCGCCGATCCGCGCTTCGTGACGGGGGCCGACCGCATGGCGAACCTGAAGCAGCTCGAAGCCGTCCTGAGCGAGCGTTTCCGCACCAGGTCGCGGGCGCATTGGCTGGCGGCATTGGATGACAAGGGCGTGCCGTGCGGACCGGTGCATGACATGCTGGAGGCGCTCAGCGATCCGCAGACGCTGGCACGCGAGATGGTCGTCGAGGTCGAGCATTCCACGCTCGGCCCGGTGAAGACGATCGGGCTTCCCGTCAAGTTTTCGCAGACGCCGGGGAAAGTGCGCACCGGCGCGCCGGTCTATGGTGAGCATACACGCGAGGTTCTGGCCGAGCACGGGTTCGACCAGAAGCAGATCGAAGCGCTCGAGAAAGAAGGCGCGATCGTGCTGGGCTCAGGCAGGCGCGAGGAACGCGTCGCCTGACCGGACGTCGATACGACAAATAAAGCAGAACACAAAAAAGCTGGAGGAAATCATGGGTGGGACGTCGAAGCTTCTGCTGTCCACGGCTGTGGCCGTTCTCGCCGGCACGCTGCCGGCGCTCAGCGCCTGGCAACCGCAAAAGCCGATCGAGTTCGTGGCCACGGCCGGGCCGGGCGGCGGCACCGACAATCTTGCGCGTGCCGTGCAGAACATCATCACCAAATACAAGCTGACCGAGCAGCCCATCGTCGTTGCCAACAAGGGCGGCGGCAGCGGCGCGGAAGGTTATGTCTACGCCAAGGCCTCCGCCGGCGACCCCTACAAGGTGATTTTCGGCACGTCGAACGCCTGGCAGCAGCCGCTCGTCTCCAAGGTCGCCTTCAACTACACCGATCTCACGCCGATCGCGGCGATGGCGCAGGACGAGTTCCTGCTCTGGGTCAAGCAGGACGCGCCCTACAAGACGGCCGGCGACTATCTGAAGGCCGCTGCATCGGCTGAATTCAAGATGGGCGGCGCGCAGTCCAAGGACACCGACGAGGTGCTCACCCGCATGATCGAGAAGGCCGGCCGGATCAAGCTGACCTACATCCCCTTCAAGAGCGGCGCCGAGACCGCGGTGCAGCTCGCCGGAGGACACCTCGATTCCCACGTCAACAATCCCAGCGAAAGCCTCGGGCAATGGCGCGGTGGAACGCAGCGACCGCTCTGCGTTTTCAGCCCGAAGCGGCTGCCGCTGGGCCCCAAGGTTACCGCGACCGAAGGCTGGAGCGACGTTCCGACCTGTGTCGAGCAGGGCCTCGACATCAAGCAATATGAGCAGCCGCGCACGGTGTGGCTGCCGGGCAAGGTCACGCCGGACCAGGCAGCGTTCTACATCGACCTGATGAAAAAGGTGCAGGCGACGCCGGAATGGAAGGACTACATCGAGAAGACCTCCCAGGTCGACACGTTCCTGACCGGTGCCGAGTTCGACAAGTTCATCAAGGAGGACCTCGAGCACGTCAGGCAGGTTGCGGGCGAGCAGGGCTGGCTGGTCAAGTGAGGCGGGGTTGTTGGAACGGCGGTGATCGCGTGGGTAGGACCTCACCACAAACTCCGCTGTCGTCCCGGCGAAGGCCGGGACCCATAACCACTGGGAGGAGTTTGACGAAGACTCGAATCCACGTCGGTACGACGACCAACGATCTTCGAGAGAGATCACGCGGTATGGGTCCCGGCCTTCGCCGGGACGACGGTTGAGGGAGGGCTACCTATGATCTCGCGCCGCGCCCTCGAACTTGCGACTGCCGTGCTGACTGGGAGCTTCGGTGTCGCGGTGGTGGTCCAGAGCCTCGACAACGGCATCGGCTGGTCAACCGCAGGCGTCGACTCCGGCACGTTCCCGTTTCTGACCGGCATCATCATCGTGCTCGGCAGCTTGTACAATCTGGTGCGGGGCGTGCTGCCGGCTGCGACACTGGCAAATGTTCCGATTGCGATTACGCCGATCGAGCTGCGCCGGCTAGCGGGCCTGTTTGTGCCGGCCGCGATCTTCGTCGCCGCCATCCCGCTGGTCGGGATGTACCTCGCCTCGGCTCTCTACATCTTCGCGGTGCTGGCGATCCCCCGACATCAGTCCGTGCCGCGTGCGCTGGCCATGGCGTGGGTAACGGCCCTCGCGCTCTATGTCGTGTTCGAGCGCATGTTCCAGGTGAGCCTGCCGCATGGCGCGCTGGCCGCCGCGTTCGGCTTCTGACGGAGAGGCCGATGGAAAACCTCCACGAACTCCTGCACGGCTTCACCATCGCGATCACCGTGCCGCATCTGGCGTTGATGGCGGTCGGTGTGCTGCTCGGCATTCTCGTCGGCGTGCTGCCGGGGCTGGGCGCGCCCAACGGTGTGTCGCTGCTATTGCCGCTGACCTTCGGCATGCAGCCGGTGTCGGCGATCATCCTGCTCTCCAGCATGTATTGGGGCGCGCTGTTCGGGGGATCCGTCACCTCGATCCTGTTCAACATCCCCGGCGAACCGTCCTCGGTCGCAACCACCTTCGACGGCTACCCGATGGCGCGCGACGGCCGGCCGACGACGGCGCTCGCGACCGCGTTCGGCTCGGCGGCGTTCGGCGCGCTGGTCGGCGTCATCCTGATCACCTTCCTCGCATCCTGGGTCGCGCAGGTCGCTCTCGCCTTCGGGCCGGCGGAATATTTTGCCGTCTATTTCCTCGCCTTCGCGAGCTTCGTCGGCATGGGCGGCGCGGCGCCGATCAAGACCGTCGTCGCGCTTGCGATCGGTTTTGCCATCGCCGCGATCGGCATCGATACGGTGGCCGGCAGCGTCCGTCTCACCATGGGCATCGACGAGCTGGTCAAGGGCGTGAACTTCGTCGTCGCGGTGATGGGCCTGTTCGGCATCGGCGAGCTGCTGGTCGCCGTCGAAGAGGAGTTTCATGCCCGCGCGGTCTCCTCGAAGATCGATTGGCGCGAGGTGTTCCGCGCCGTCGGCCGCCTGCCGCGCCACGGCGTTGCGCTGCTGCGCAGCGCCGCGATCGGATGCTGGATGGGGATCACGCCGGGAGGGCCGACCGCGGCATCCTTCATGAGCTACGGCATCGCCCGCCGCTTCTCGCGCCGTGGCCGATATTTCGGCACGGGGGAGGTCGAAGGGATCATCTCGCCAGAGACGGCCGATCATGCGGCCGGCACCAGCGCGCTGCTGCCGATGCTCGCGCTCGGCATCCCCGGCTCGGCGACCGCGGCCGTCATGATGGGCGGGCTCATGATCTGGGGACTCAATCCCGGGCCGATGCTGTTCGTCGACAGCAAGGACTTTGTGTGGGGTCTGATCGCCTCGATGTATGTCGGCAATATCGTCGCGGTCGCGCTGGTGCTGCTGACCGTTCCGGTCTTCGCCGCCCTGATGCGAATTCCGTTCGTCGTCATCGCGCCCCTGATCGTGATCATCTGCGTCGTCGGTGCCTATTCGGTGTCGAACTCCTATCTCGACGTGGTCATGATGCTCGGCTTCGGGATCGTCGGCTATCTCTTCAAGAAGCTGTTCTATCCGCTAGCGCCGCTGGTGCTCGCGATCGTGATCGGCGACAAGGCCGAGGATGCGTTCCGGCAGTCGATGCTGATGTCCAAGGGATCGCTCGGGATATTCTTCGCAAACAAGCTGGTCACGTGCCTGATCGTGGCCGGCATCGCCCTGCTGCTGCTTCCGCTTGTGCTGCAGCTAGCGCGTTTGCGGCGCAGGCCCGCGCCATCCGCCAATGAGACGGCAACTCATGAAAAGGTGATCATATGACCGCAAAGCCGCTCATTGCATTGGCCATGGGAGATCCTGCCGGCATCAGTCCGGAGCTGACGGCGAAGCTCGTGGCGCAGAACGATATTCTTGCCCGCGCCCGGCTTGTCGTGATCGGCGACCGACGCGTCTTCGATGAGGGCGCGCGCGTCGCGGGTGTCAAGCCGGACCTGACCATGGTGGAGCAGGGGGCCGAACTTCGCGCCATTGATGGGGACGCGCTGTTCGTCGACCTCGGCCACCTCGCCCCCGCGCAGGTGGAGCGCGGGGTGGCGAGCCTTGCCGGCGGACAATTCGCGTTGGCAAACTACAGACATGCACTCGAACTCGGCCGCGATGGTCGCGTCGACGCGGTCTGCTTCACGCCGTTCAACAAGCAGGCAATGCGGTTTGCCCGCGCCGAGTATGACGACGAGATCGCGTTTTCAGCGGAAGTGGTTGGTCTCAAGACGCCGGCGAGCGAATTCAACGTGCTGGACCGGCTCTGGAATGCACGGGTCACCTCGCATATCCCGCTCAAGGACGTCGCCGCCCGGCTGTCCGTCGAGCGCATCCATCGTGCGCTCAAGCTGACCGACGCCTGCATGCGCGAGGCCGGCTTCGCGAGGCCGCGCATCGCGGTGGCCGGGCTCAATCCGCACGCTGGCGATGGTGGCAATTTCGGCCGCGAAGAGATCGATATCATTGCGCCGGTGGTTGCCGCCGGCCAGCGCGAGGGCATTGCCGCCGAAGGGCCGTTTCCTGCCGACACCGTGTTCCTGCGCGCAAAAGGTGGCGCCTTCGATGCGGTGCTCACGATGTATCACGACCAGGGCCAGATCGCGATGAAGCTGATGGGGTTCGATCGCGGCGTGACCTTGCTCGGCGGCTTTCCGTTCCCGATCTGCACGCCCGCGCACGGCACCGCGTACGACATCGCGGGGCAGGGGATCGCATCGATCGGCGCCAGCCGCGCCGCGCTGTTGCTCGCGGCGGAGATGGCCGGACGCGGCGTCGCCTGATCGCACGCGGGCGCGTTTTCAAACTTTGGGATGATGGCAGAGTGCCAGTGTTTTGCCCGACGTGTCAAACGATCGGGTGCGACGAAAAACGTCAATGAAAACAACCCGGCTTCTACTGTGCATGGGGTTGTTTTCGCGCTTGTTTGAACGGACGGCTCACCGCCCGGATTTTATGGGGCGGCTCTCGCCTCAGGCCCCGCAGACGATCACGCCGTACCAGCCGAGCCCGCGATAGGTCTCGTACCCCGGCGTGGCATGGAATGCGACCAGCGTGCCGGAGCGGTCCTGGTAGAAGCCGGAGCGCTGGCCGTTGAGCGACAGCGAGATGCGCTCGCTGAGAATGCCCTGGCCATCGGAGGCCGCGATCACGCGAAAGTTCGAGTCGACCAGAAGCACGCGGGCCTTGTCGCTGTCGCCGACGCGGACGCCTTGCACGATCGCGCGGGCCTGCGGCTCCCAGTCGAAATGGATGGCGAGCACGCCGATCGGTGCGCCGTTGGCCTGGCCCGCGGCGCGGACGCTGGCGCAATAGGTTGCGACTTGCGCGTTACCGAGCAACTGCTGGTTCTCGACGTCGCCGGCGACATAGCCGTCGCCGGAGCGCAAGGACTTCGCCTCGCGAAACCATTTGGTGTGGGCGACGTTCTGGCCGACGACGCGAAAGCGGTCGGCGCGGCCGTTGGCGATGACGTTGCCGTCGAGGTCGCAGAGCCAGAGGTCGAGATAGACGGTGTAGGCGCCGAGGATGACGCCGAGGCGTTGCGAGGCAAAGGTGACGGCTGCGGGAGCGGGCGAGGCGGCACAATCGACCACCGCGGAATCGGTCGCCCACCAGCGCACGTCGCAGGTTCGCTCATAGAGGTTGCGGTCGATCAGCTCGACTGCATTGAGCGACAGGTCGACCATGCGCTCGCCGCGCGAGCGCTGGCTCATGCGGTCGATCGAGGAGACGAGATCGCCGGTTCGCTTGGTCAACTGGGTTTCGAGTTCGCGCGCGATACTCTCGACCTGCTGGCCGACGCCGCGCACCTCCTGCGCCACCACCGCGAAGCCCGCGCCTTGCGCGCCGGCGCGTGAGCTTTCGATCAGCGCGTTCAGCGCCAGCATCTTCATCTGGTTGGTGATCTGCTGGATCGCCTTGGTCTTGTCGACCGCGATCTGGTTGACCTCCGCGGTCAGGCGATTGATCAGCGCGGAGATGTCGGAATCATCGTCGGAGGGTTCAGGGGCGATCGGCTTGGCTTTCAGACCCAGCGCAGCAGACATCGGGGGACTTCCCTTGGCAATGAGGCCTGATCTGCAATGAACCCGGAACAATCAAGTACAGATCGAATACGAGTCTTTTTCGACGATTCCACCTAACGCCCGCTTAATTCGCTGTTCTGCGGGATGCCCAAATGATAGTCAGTCCGCGCGGCAAGGCGGCAATCCACCGCTTTGTGAGTTCCGGCCGTTGCAAATCCCGAGGGATTGCCGGCCAATCGCTTTCAGCCCAATGGCCGGACATACGTGATTGTCCGGGTCCCAGTTTCCGATAACCAGCCCCCGTCATGTCGCCGCCCGCTACCGTCTTGCCCGTCGAAGCACCCCAGGCCTTCCTGGGCGTGGCGCGCTCGCTCACCGACAAGCTCTGGCGCACCCGGCTGGATGCGCGCGGCGCCGCCACGGCGCTCGCCATCGTGCAGCGTCACCAGCTGCCGGAATTGCTGGCGCGGGTGCTGGCCGGCCGCGGCGTCGACATCGACGCGGTGCCCGATTTCCTCGATCCGACCATCCGGAAACTGATGCCGGATCCGTTCACGGTGACGGAGATGGAAGCGGCATCGAAGCGCATCGCGGACGCCGCAGTGAGGGGCGAGACCGTCGCGATCTTCGGCGACTACGACGTCGACGGCGCGACGTCGGCGGCGCTGCTCGCCTGGCATCTGCGCCATTGCGGGCTTGACCCGCTGATCCACATTCCCGACCGCATCTTCGAGGGCTACGGCCCCAACGTCGATGCCGTGCGCGGGCTGGCGGCCAAGGGCGCCACGCTGCTCGTCACCGTCGATTGCGGCACCACCAGCATCGAGCCGCTGGCGGAGGCAAAGCGCCTCGGCATGTCCGTGGTGGTGATCGACCATCACCAGGCCGGCACGGAATTGCCGGAGGTCGATGCGCTGGTCAATCCGAACCGGCTCGACGATCTCTCCGGCCTCGGCCATCTCGCCGCCGTTGGCCTCGTGCTGGTGACGCTGGTCGCGGTCAACCGCGAGCTGCGCCAGCGCGGCTTCTGGACATCTGAGATGCCCGAGCCCGATCTGCTCGGGATGCTGCATCACGTCGCACTCGGCACCGTCGCGGACGTTGCGCCGTTGATCGGCCTGAACCGCGCCTTCGTCGCCAAGGGGCTGATCGCGATGCGGCGGCGCGACCATGTCGGCCACACCGCGCTCATGGACGTGGCGCGACTCAACGGGCCGCCGGAGGCTTGGCATCTCGGCTTCATGCTGGGGCCGCGCATCAATGCCGGCGGCCGCATCGGCCGCGCCGATCTCGGCGTGCGGCTCTTGCTCGAAGGCGACAGCGTCGAGGCGGCGCGGATCGCGGCCGAGCTCGACCGCCTGAACAGCGAGCGTCGTGTCATCGAGCAGGCGGCGGAAGCGCAGGCCGAAGCCGAGGCGCTGGCCTCGATCGGGCTGGAGGATAGAATTGGCGTCATCGTCACGGCCTCGGAAGGCTGGCATCCCGGCGTGGTCGGTCTCGTGGCCTCCCGGCTGAAGGAGAAGTTTTCGCGGCCCGCCTTTGCGATCGCGCTGGAGCCCGGCGGCATCGGCACCGGCTCGGGTCGCTCGATCGCCGGCGTCGACATCGGCAAGGCGGTGCGGCAGGCGGTCGCCGACGGCATTTTGCTCAAGGGTGGCGGCCACGCGATGGCCGCGGGCGTGACGCTGCGCAAAGAAAAGCTCGCCGAGTTTCGCGCCTATCTCGAAAGCGCGCTGGCGCAGGACGTCGCCGAGGCCCGCCACGTCAACGAGCTCTACATCGACGGCGCGGTCTCCGCGCGCGCGGTGACGACCGAGCTTGCGGCTACGCTCAACCGCGCCGGCCCGTTCGGCAGCGGCAATCCGGAAGCCGTGCTGGCGCTGCCGGCGCACCAGCTCGTCTATGCCGACGAGGTCGGCCAGGCGCATCTGCGCCTGCGCTTCAAGTCGGGTGATGGCGCCATCGTCAATGGCATCGCGTTCCGCTCGGTCGGCCAGAAGCTTGGCAACGCGCTCGTCGCCAATCGCGGCCAGCAATTGCATGTCGCGGGATCGTTGTCCGTGGATCGCTACCAGGGCGCCGAGCGCGTGCAGTTCCGCGTCATCGACGTCGCGCTACCGGACCAGGGGCCATCCGTGATTAGATAACAACGGCTTCAAACAACAAAGAAGAAAGGGAGTGAACATGGCAGGGCAGGTTGAGGGCAGGGTCGCGCTGGTGACAGGTGGCGCCTCGGGCATCGGCGAGGCGATCGTCGAGCTGTTCGCGCGCGAGGGCGCGACTGTCGTGATCTCGGACATCGACGAGCTGCGCGGCCCCGAGCTCGCCAAGCGCATCACCAAGGCTGGTGGCAAGGCGATTTTCCTGGAGCATGACGTCACCAGCGAGGAGCGCTGGATCGAGATCGTCGCCGATATCGCAAAGCGCTATGGCCGGCTCGACATCATGGTCTCCAACGCCGGCATCGGCATTGCCGTGCCGTCGATCGTCGACATGACGCTCGCTGACTGGCGCAAGCAGAACGCCATCAACCTCGATGGTGTGTTTCTCTCGGTCAAACATTGCCTGCCCTTGATGCGCAAGACCGGTAGCGGCTCGATCGTCATGATGTCCTCGCTCGCGGGCCTGCGCGGCTCGCCGGGCCTGTCGGCCTATTCGGCCACCAAGGGCGGCGTGCGCCTGTTCGCCAAATCGATCGCGATGGAATGCGCGGCGGCGGGTGACGGCATTCGCGTCAATTCCGTGCATCCCGGCATCATCGACACGCCGATCTGGGGCAAGATCCCCACGGGGGCGACGGGCGCCGGCCAGAACGCGCCGATTGATCCCGAGGAGCGCGCAAGGCTGGTGGCCCCGCTCGGCCGCGCCGGCCAGGCCGCGGAGATCGCCTCCGGCGTGCTGTATCTGGCCTCCGATGCCTCGCGTTACGTCACCGGCAGCGAACTCGTCATCGACGGCGGCATGAACGCCGGCGGCGTGCCACGGCGGCAATAAGCCGCCGCGCGGGCTGCGAAGGGCAGGGTGGCGCCCGCAGGGGCTGACGCGCAAGCGTCGGCCCTGTACAAGGCGGACAGCTCCCGACCGACAAAGGTGTCCTTCGCCATGGCGCACAGCCTTCACTCGACGTCTTCCGCGCCTGAGCCCGTCCGCTCGAACCGGCCGGACCTTGCCACCGACGCGATCCGCACCGCGCGCGAGGACCTCGCGGCCTGCTTCCGTATGGCCGCGCGCAACGGTTTTGAGGAGGGCATCTGCAATCACTTCTCGGCCGTCGTGCCGGGCCATGACGACCTCTTTCTCGTCAATCCCTATGGCTATGCCTTCCGCGAGCTGACCGCGTCAAAGCTGCTGATCTGCGACTTCCACGGCAATGTGCTCGACGGCGAGGGCGTGCCCGAGGCGACCGCCTTCTACATCCACGCCGAGATGCACAAACGCCTGCCGCGCGCCAAGGTCGCCTTCCACACCCACATGCCCTACGCGACCGCGCTGTCGATGACGGAGGGCGATCCGCTGATCTGGGCAGGCCAGACTGCGTTGAAGTTTTACGGCCGCACGGCGGTCGACCGCGATTACAACGGCCTCGCGCTCGACAACCGCGAGGGCGCGCGCATCGCCTCCGCCGTCGGCGACGCCGACATCGTCTTCATGAAACATCACGGCGTGATGGTGCTGGGCCCGACCATCGCGGAGGCCTGGGACGATCTCTACTATCTCGAACGCGCAGCCGAGGTGCAGGTGCTGGCGATGTCGACGGGACGCAAGGTTCTGCCGGTCGATCCCGCGATTGCCGCCGAGACCTACAAGCAGATGCGCGAAGGCGATTCCGAATCCGCGCGGCTGCATCTTGCGGCCGTCCGGCGCCAGCTCGACGCCGAAGAGCCGCAGTACAGACACTGAGGCCGCTTTACGACCCCTGCCGCAACTTCGCCAGCACCTTCAGCCCGCCATATCCATCGGCGGGCGCAATCCCCGCGCGCTGCTGAAAATCCTTGATCGCCTTCATGGTGTCGTTGCCGACGCGGCCGTCGGTGCCGCCGGTGTCGAAGCCGGCCTTGGTCAGCCGCGTCTGCATCTCCTGCACCTCGGCGAGCGTCAGCGCGCGTTCGGAGCCGGGGAAGGGTTGGATGAAGGGCGGCCCGCCGAGGCAGCGGTCGCCGAGATGGCAGATCGCCAGCGCGTAATTCATCGAGGGATTGTAGCTCTTCACCGCGTTGAAGTTCGGTCCGAGCAGGAAGGACGGCCCGCCCGCAACCGGCGTCCACAGCCGCGCGGATGCGTTTGGCTGCGGGAACGGCTGGCCGTCGGCGCGGCTGACGCCGGCCGCCTGCCATGCCGCATAGGTGCGGCTGCCGCCCGCCTCGCCGGACGCGCGCACCTCGTGGCCCCAATGCTCGCCGCGGCGCCATTTGCCGCGATTGACGAGGTATTTGGCGGTAGAGCCCAATGCATCGTCGGGCTTGCCGAACGGCGAGACCTTGCCGTCGCCGTCATAGTCGATGCCGACATTGAGCCAGACCTCCGGCATCCATTGCGAATGCCCCATCGCACCGGCCCATGACCCCTGCATTTCCTGTGGCGTGCTCCAGCCCTTGTCGACGATGCGCAGCGCATTGATCAGTTCGGTCTCCCAATAAGCCTTGCGGCGCGGCTCGTTCCAGGCGAGCGCGGCGAGCGAGGGAAACACCGGCGTCATGTGGTTCTGCTGCACCAGCGGATCGCCATAGGCCGACTCGACGCCCCACAGCGCCAGCAGCGTGCCGCGCTCGACGCCGAAATCGCGCTCGATGCGCGCGAGCAAGGCTTCGTTGTTCTTGAGCGCGATCTTGCCGTTGATGATGCGCCAGTCCGAGACGCGGCGGTTGATGTATTGCCAGACTTGCTCGTGGAATTCGGGCTGGTTGCGCATCTGCTTGAACACGCTCATGTCCGGCTCGACCCGCGCCATCGCGCGCTGCCAGGTCGCCGCCGAAATGCCCTTGGCCATCGCGCGTGCGCGAAAACTCTCACGCCATTCGTCGAAGCCCGGAGGCGCCGCGAGGACGTGCGCGGGTAACGCGACCGAAGCGGCCATGCCAAGCGCCGATTGGAGCAGGGCGCGGCGGGTGGATCGGACCGAGGAATCAGCTTGCTTCATGTGGCCATTCTAGCCGGAAACGTGGCCCCTGTGAGCCGGTTCCTGGAACACCGGTAAGAGACCATCATCCTCCGGAACAAAGTGTCGCACTGCTGCATTCCCTCCCCACGATAACGAGGAGGACAAAATGAGGAAGTATCTGTTTGCCGCCGCCATGGTCACCGCCATCGCGGCCCCTGCATTGGCGGATGAAGTCGGCGTTCATGTCGGCCCGGTTGGCGCCGGCGTGACGGTCGGACAGTCCCACGAGTATCGTGAGCGCGACCGCGATCGTGATCGCACCACGGTCATCAGGGAGCGCGAGCCTTCGAGCCGCACTACCGTGATCAAGAAGGAAGACGAATACGGCAACCGCAGCAAGACCGTAATTCATCACGACAACGACTGATGGAGCTGGGCCCTGGCCGATCGTCGGGGCTCGCTTTCGTCGAGAATTCGGGGTGGAATGAAGATACGCGCGCATGCGGAGAGCCACATCGTCGAGCTCGACGACGGATCGAAATGGCAGATTTTTGCTGGCGATCTCGCCACGACGCTGAGCTGGAAGCCCGAAACCGATCTGCACCTGGAGCCGAGTAGCGACCGGGTGGGTTCGCATGTGCTGGTGAACGGTGCAGATCAGAGCCGCGTGCGCGTGATCGCAGCGGGCGAGAGCTGGCCGGACGGCGAAGTTAAGAATGCGTTGAAGGGCGGCTAGGTCGCCTCTTGCTTTGCGGTCGGTTCGCTTCCGTCTAGGCGGCGACGGCGCAGTGAGCGACTTCTCGGATGCCGATGCCAGTCACGGGGGATGCGGCGACGGGGGCGGCGACTAGGCTTTGCCTAGTCTTCCTGCAAATCAGCCGCGACGCCGGCCAGCCACCTCCGGATCGCGGTTTCCGCCTTGGGCTCCAGATTTCCGGCAAGGCGCTTCTCCAGCGCGATCACGCGTTCCCGGCAAGCCTTCAGCAAGGTGGTGCCGCGCGGCGTCAACGTCCATTGCTGGATGCGGCCGTGGACGGGGTGGGGCGTCATCTCAATGGCGCCGTCGCGTTCGAGGTTGCGGATGATGACGCCGACCGTCTGCGGCGTCAGGAAGGTGAGGCGGGCGACGTCGGCGCCGGAGAGTCCCGGATAGGCATTCAGCATCGTCAGCACTGCGAATTGCGGCGAGGTCACGCCGAGATCGGCGAGCGTGCGTTCCATCGTCAGGCGGACCGCGGCATGGGCCTGGCGCAGGAGATAGCCGAGATAGCCTTCTTCGCCGCGCTTGCCTTCGCCCGGGGCAGGGACGCGCACGGCGGCAGGCCCGGCGGCTTTGCTTCGGGATTTCGACCTCGTGATGTCAGGCGTCTTGCGCAACATGTAAGTGCTCTTATAAGATGTAAGCAGTCTTACAATAACATGGGGTGAACGGCAATGGCACACGCGCGCAGCGAATACGAGGATTTCAAGCGGATCGCGCCCGATGCGTATGAGCTGGTGCTGGCGCTGGGCCAGGTGGCGGCCAAGGCGGGTCTCGACAAACAGATCCTCGAGCTAGTCAAGCTGCGCGCCTCGCAGATCAACGGCTGCGCCTTCTGCGTTCAGCATCACATCCTCTTCTCGGAGCGTATCGGCGTGCCCGTGGACAAGCTCAATCTGGTCGCGGTTTGGCGCGAGGCTCCGATCTTTTCTGCGCGCGAACGTGCCGCGCTGGCCTGGGCCGAGGCGCTGACCTTTCTGCCCGACGGCGTCAGCGAGGAGGTCTACATGGAGGCCAGCCGCGAATTCTCCGAGACCGAGCTGATGTACCTGACTTCGGCGGTGGCCTCGATCAACGTCTGGAACCGCTTTGGCGCGGCGTATCGCTGGACGCCGGCGAAGCGGCCGGTGACGGCGAATGCCGCGGCGTCCTGATCGCAACGAGGGGAGGTTGTCATGATCGCAATGAGTTTGGCTACTATGCATCGCCCGGTGCCGTCGCGCTCGCTGGCGCTGTCCGTCTTCGGAGGGCTCGCCTGTGCGCTGGCGATCGGCAAGGCGCTCCCGGTGGCGATGGACACGGTCTCCGGCGTAGTGGCGCCGCTGTGTGCGGCGGCGGCGGCGGAGAGCTCGCCGCTCGACAAAGTCGAACCGATCGGCTCCTACGCGCTGCCCAACGTGCCGGGCAAGCGCGTCACCATCGTACGCGTGGTCTATGGACCCGGGGGATTTTCGCGGCCGCACCGCCACGCGGGCTCGGTAACCGCCTACATCACCAAGGGCGAGATCCGCTCCCAGCTCGGCGGTGGTCCGGTCGAGACGTTCGGCGTCGGCCAGTCCTTCTTCGAACCGCCGGGATCGACGCA
Organism: Bradyrhizobium betae; assembly: GCF_008932115.1. Lineage (NCBI taxonomy): Bacteria > Pseudomonadati > Pseudomonadota > Alphaproteobacteria > Hyphomicrobiales > Nitrobacteraceae > Bradyrhizobium > Bradyrhizobium betae. The sequence continues at coordinate 7,098,501 of NZ_CP044543.1, read as the reverse complement.
CATGGTCTCGGCCAACGCCAGCGCCACAGAGCCCGCGGAATTGATCGCGGTGTTCGTGGCGGACGAAGGCGCACAGCTGACGACGTTGCTGGAGTAGCTCGCTTTCGTCGTCCTGAATCTGCGTCCAGCAGACTCAGCGGCCCTCTAGGCCAACTGATCGCCTCAATCATTTCCATGCAGGGGAGAGGCCGTATTCGACCGCTGGAATCGCAAGTGCCCCGATAAGCAATCCGAGCACGCCTGAGATAAGCGCCTCGACCGTCCATTCGATCATGCCGGCAACTGACGGAAGGATGTGCGCGGCCGCCTCGGTTGCGGCATGGACGGTGCGGCCAACCAGAGGCGGGCCGTATTTTTCGAAACCGTGCAGGATGATACCCCCGCCCACCCAGATCATGGCGGCGGTGCCGATCGTGCTCAGGACCGTCAGGAAGCTGGGCATTCCGCGAACGAGCGCGCGTCCCATCAGGCGGATCGCGCTGCCAATGACGGTGGCACCGTCATAGCGTGCGAGGGCCAGGCCCACATCGTCTGCCTTCACGATCAGGGCGACAACGCCGTAGACCCCGACAGTGATGCCGAAGCCGACCAGCGCCAGCACCAGCGCCTGTGTCCAGATGCTGCCCGCCGGGAGGGCTGCCAGCGTGATCGCCATGATCTCAGCCGACAGGATGAAATCCGTCTTGATGGCACTCGCGACCTTCTCGTCCTCGACCGACCGGGCATTCAGCGCAATCGGCTGGACCTGAGATTGGTCCTCGCGCGCATGATGTGGGATTGCGGCTTCGAGCACCTTCTCGGCACCCTCGTAGCAGAGAAAGGCTCCGCCCAGCATGAGCAGCGGCGTGACAGCGGCGGGAAGGAAATAACCAAGCAGCAGAGCAACGGGAAGCAGGATCAGCAACTTGTTGCGGAGCGAGCCGACCGCGATCTTGCCGACGATCGGCAATTCGCGTTTGGCAGCAAAACCGATGACGTAGTTTGGTGTGACGGCTGCGTCATCGATGACCACTCCTGCCGCCTTTGTGCCTGCTTTGGCAGCCTGGCTCGCCACATCGTCGAGTGAGGCTGCTGCCACCTTCGCAATCGCTGCGATGTCGTCGAGCAGACCGATCAGTCCGACACTCATCAACCCCATCCTTCCTGGTTCCAGCCGAAGCTTCGCGCGACAGCGCGCTCTTGCGCGGCTCGACACCGGAACGAGCAAGTCGTCAATTTTCCTCGCCGCTCGATCCTTCGCGCAGGTCCGGCTTGATCACGTCCTCCGGCAGCGCATGGGCCACCGGCTCCGTCGTGACCGCGATCTCCGGGCCGACCTCGCGGCCGCGGGCGCGGATCAGGCGTTCATAGGCCGAGACCAGGGTGACGTAGGGGCTGACCCAGATCCATCCGTCGCGGGTGAACACCTGCACGTCGAAATGCAGATGCATCGACGTGCCGGCCGGATGGTCGAGATAGTTCGAGACCACGCCGATCTTCTCGCCCTCGACGACGAAGCGTCCGTTGAGCACGCCGTCCGTGTTCATCGCCTGCGGGTTCATGTGCATGTAGCGGAAGCGGATGTGCTCGGTCCGGCTGTTGATAGCGAGCGTCGCCGCCTGGTCCTTGGCGCCACGGATCACGATGGCGTCGCGCACGGCAACGACGGCGCGCTGCTTGGGATCGCAGGGCTCGCGGCCCTCGCCGGGCGGTGGGCAATCCGCGGCACGGATATCCTCGCCCTGGTGCCCATAACCGCCTCCGCATTGCCAGACCTCGAAGCTGCGGGACTCGCAGAAATTATCGCGCCAGGGATAGGCGGTCGGACCTTCGCTTTTGTCGCGCTTGCCGTAGGATTGCGAGCGGACGAACGCAGGTGCCTTGTCGAGTGGAAATCGGATCTGGGCATAGGCCATCACGTCGGGATGGCCGGCCTTGTTGCGATAGCCGGTGTTCGGGATGATGTCGCCGCTCGGCCGGTAGCTGAAGTCGGCCGAACGCGCCGCGGGACGATCGATGACGTCGGAAGCAACGTCCGTCAGCGGCCGCATGCGCTGGCCGCCCGCGATCCGCAGCGCTTTCAGGAAGCGCTCGGCAACCGGATAGGCCTCCTTGCAGGCGAGCCGTCGCGGCTTGGCGACGCTGTCGAGGCACTGGACCGACACCACATAGGCGACGCCAAAGCGCGTGAAGGCGTAGCGGACATAACCTTCCCTAATGAACCTGCGCAGGTCCGGAAAGGTTGCCGCGAGCGGCTTGACCGGCTCGCCCTTGCCGCCGGCGGGATCGGCGATGTCATAGATCAGGGCCGAGCCGGAGATCTGCACCTCGACCGGCCTTGCGAAGATTCGGCTCGGCATGCCGTCACCCGCACCGGGCTCGAACGAGAAGCTCGCGCTGTAGCCGGCGGGACCGGCGTCGAACATGTCAACGGAATTGAAATCGGCCTGATAACGCGACAGCGCCAGCGTCGCCGGCGCGCCGCTACGCTGCGCCTCGAGATAGGCTGGGGCGTCGAACGGCAGCAGCACGGGAACGGAGCTGCGGGCGATGCCGGCGAAGAATTGCGAGGAGACCGCGTTGAGCTGCACCAGCGCCGGCATCGCGCGCGGATCGTAACGCGGCACCGAACGGCGGGGCACGAAGATGAAGTCGCCCGCGATCTGGGGGCGGCTGTTGATCTCGCTGCGGAGCTGGTCGAGTGCTGCGCGCCAGTCGACGCGCAGGGCCGTGAGTGAGGGGCTGCGGATTTCGTCCGCGGCGAGCGGAGTGGCGGTGAGGAGCGACAGCGACGCCAGAAGCAGCGAGACGAAGCGGAAACTCTTCCCAACCACTGTCTCGCCCCCTGGCGGCACCTGTTCCTGATCTCCCGCTTAGTCCTTGGCGCGCTCGGAGTAGGAGCCGTCTTCGGTCATCACCACGATGCGAGTGCCGACGGCGATGTGCGGCGGCACGGTGGTTCGCACGCCGTTGGAGAGCACCGCGGGCTTGTAGGAGGACGAGGCCGTCTGGCCCTTGGTCACCGGTTCGGTCTCGACCACTTCCAGCGTCACGCGCTGCGGCAGCGCGAGCGAGACCACGTTGACGTCGTGGGTCGACAGCTTGACCGTCATCTCGGGCTGAAGATAGGCGGCCGCGTCGCCAACCACGTCCTTGGAAACCTGGACCTGGTCGTAGGTCTCGGGGTTCATGAAGTGGTAGCCGTCACCATCTTCATAGAGGAAGGTGAAGTTGCGCTCTTCGATCGTGGCCTTTTCGACCTGGTCGGTGGTCTTGTAGCGCTCGGAGATCTTTACCCCGTCCGAGATTCGGCGCATTTCGATCTGGCTGACCGGCGTGCCCTTGCCGGGATGGATGTTTTCGGCGCTGACGACGACATAGAGCTTGCCGTCTTGCTCGATCACGTTGCCCTTGCGAATAGAACTGGCGATGACTCTCAAAGCTATATTTCCTGCTTGCTTGGCCCGGCTCAGGCCAGGAGGTGGTCAAATCGATGGGGGACCTGGGGCCTCAAATCAGACCTCGGCGCCCGTTTCGGGCCGCAACATACGCATTTTGTCGTTGAATGCCAGCATTTTGCTGGCCTGCCGGGCGGTCGGTTGATGGTTGGGGACAAGCCGATTTCGCCGTTCTGGTCGCGCTCGCGGCATCTGGACCGGCGGCCGTTCCTCCAGGCGCGCGGGGCCATAGCCGGGGCCCTACGGGGCTTTTTCGCCGAGCAGGGGTTTATCGAGGTCGAAACCTCCGTTCTCCAGGTCTCCCCCGGTAACGAGACCCATCTCCACGCGCCCCGGACCGAGATTCTGCAGCCCGACGGCACCCGGGCCAGCCGCTATTTGAGGACCTCCCCGGAATTCGCCTGCAAGAAGCTGCTGGCGGCGGGTGAGGAGCGGATTTTCGAGTTTGCCCGGGTGTTCCGGGACCGCGAGCGCGGTGACCTGCATCTGCCCGAATTCACCATGCTGGAGTGGTACCGGGCAGGCGCCCCCTATGCCGCCATCATGGCCGACACCGTCGTTGTGATCGCCCGTGCAGCCCAGGCGACCGGCATCCGGGCGTTCTCGTTCCGCGGCCGGACCGCCGACCCCTTCGCCGAGCCGGAGCTTTTGACGGTCGCCGGTGCTTTCGAGCGGTTCGCCGGCATCGACCTGCTGTCGACAATTTCGGGCAGCGAGGGTAACCGTGCCGCGCTTGCCGAGGCGGCCGGCGGCAAGGTCCGCGTGGCCGGGGACGACACCTGGTCGGACATCTTCAGCAAGGTCCTGGTTGAGCATGTCGAGCCGAAGCTGGGGCAGGGCCGTTTGACCATTCTGTTCGAATACCCATCTCCAGAAGCGGCACTGGCGCGCGTGAAGGCCGACGATCCCCGGGTCGCCGAGCGGTTCGAGGTCTATGCCTGCGGCGTCGAGCTCGCCAACGGCTTTGGCGAGCTCACCGACGCCGGGGAGCAGCGCAAGCGTTTCACGGAGTCGATGGCGGAGAAGCAGCGACGCTACGGCGAGGCCTATCCGCTGGACGAGGACTTTCTGGCCGCGGTCGCCGAAATGCCGGAGGCGAGCGGCGTCGCGCTCGGCTTCGACCGGCTGGTGATGTTGGCGAGCGGCGCGTCGCGGGTTGATCAGGTGGTGTGGACACCGCCTGCAAATGAAACGTTCAGTGAAGAATGATGAAAACCAATCCTGCACGCACATTGCGCGAGCCGGTCGAACTCGTCGCCGAAGGCCTGGCAACTGCCACGGCGCTGCTCGCGCTGGAGCGCGTCGCCGCGCGCTATGCGGTTGCGATCACGCCGGCGCTGGTCGAGCTGATCGACACGTCGGATCCGGACGACCCGATCGCAAGGCAATTCGTTCCGAGCGCCGCAGAGCTGGAGATGCAGCCGGGCGAGAACGCCGATCCGATCGGCGATCATCCCCACTCGCCGGTTCCCGGAATCGTGCATCGCTATCCCGACCGCGTGCTGTTCAAGCTTGTTCACGTCTGCGCGGTCTATTGCCGTTTCTGCTTTCGCCGCGAGATGGTCGGGCCCGGCAAGGAGAACGCTCTCTCGGACGGCGCCTATCGCGCGGCGATCGACTACATTCGCGCGCACGGCGAGATCTGGGAAGTGATCCTGACCGGCGGCGATCCCCTGATGCTCTCGCCGCGGCGGATGAGCGAAATCATGGCCGACCTGGCCGCGATCGATCATGTCAGGATCATCCGCCTCCACACCCGCGTGCCCGTGGCCGAGCCTGCGCGGATCAGCGACGAGATGGTGGCTGCCTTGAAGGTCGAGGGGGCGACCACCTGGGTGGCGCTGCATGCCAATCATCCACGCGAGCTGGCCGGTCCAGCGCGCGCCGCCTGCGCGCGACTGGTTGATGCCGGGATTCCCATGGTGAGCCAGTCCGTGCTTTTGCGCGGTATCAATGACAACCCGACCGCTTTGTCGGATTTGATGCGAGCTTTCGTCGAATGCCGGATCAAGCCCTATTACCTGCATCACGGCGATCTCGCGCCGGGAACGGCGCATCTGCGCACCACGCTCGCCGAGGGGCAGGCGTTGATGCGGCAGTTGCGCGGGCGATTGTCAGGACTGTGCCAGCCTGACTATGTCATCGACATTCCCGGCGGCGCCGGCAAATCGCCGGTCGGGCCGAATTATGTGGTGGCGGTGCAAAATACCGCAGCGGATGCGCGTGATGCAGATCAGGAAACGCGCTATCGTATCGTGGATTATTGCGGCGACGTTCATCTCTATCCGCCCGAGACCTGAGCGGTGAAAGCGGTGACGCTGGTTTGAGGAATGGAGGAGAGACATGAAGAAGATCATCGTGGCAGCATCGCTCGTGGTCTTGCTCGGCGGCGCGGCGGTCGCGCAGACCGGCAGCAAGGGATCGACGTCAGGCGGGGCCACGTCGGGACAGTCGGCGGGCTCTTTGCCGGCTGCACCCGTCGGTCATCGTCAGCCGCGCGTCGGCGACGTGCCGAATGAGAAGAATCTGAGCGACCCGAACGATCCGCTCAGCAAGGAAAACCAGGCGCTCGACAAGAAGATCAAGAGCATCTGCCGCGGCTGCTAGTCTGCGACGCATTGCGGGCAGGGCACGACAGCTCGCCCCGCCCGCGTTTGCTTTGGCCTTACGCCGTGCGCGACTCGTGCAGACCCGCGCGCTTGGTGTTGCGCCGGATCTCGACCGCGTCAGCGAGCTGATTGAGCACGGTGGCCGTGGTCGCCCAGTCGATGCATCCATCGGTGATGCTCTGGCCGTAGGTGAGCGGCTCGCCCGGCACGACGTCCTGGCGGCCGGCGACGAGGTTGCTCTCGATCATCACGCCCATGATGCGGTTCTCGCCGCCGGAGATCTGACCGGCGATGTCGGCCATGACCAGCGGCTGGTTTTCCGGCTTCTTGCTCGAATTGGCGTGGCTTGCATCCACCATGACCAACGGCGCGACGCCGGATTTCGCCAGATCGTTGCAGGCCGCCGCGACGCTTGCCGAGTCGTAGTTCGGCTTGCTGCCGCCGCGCAGGATGATGTGGCAGTCCTCGTTGCCCGCGGTGGAGGCGATCGCCGAGCGACCGAGCTTGGTCACCGCCATGAAATGATGCGGGTGCGAGGCCGACTTCACTGCATCCGCCGCGATGCGGACGTTGCCGTCGGTGCCGTTCTTGAAGCCGACCGGGCAGGACAGCCCCGAGGCGAGCTCGCGATGGATCTGGCTCTCGGTCGTGCGCGCGCCGATCGCGGCCCAGGACACGAGGTCGGCGATGTATTGCGGCGTCGTCATGTCCAGGAATTCCGTGCCGGCGGGCAGGCCGAGATTGTTCACCGCCGACAGCACGTTGCGCGCCAGCCGCAGCCCCTTGTTGATGTCGAAGCTGCCGTCCAGATCGGGGTCGTTGATCAGGCCCTTCCAGCCGACGGTGGTGCGCGGCTTCTCGAAATAGACCCGCATCACGATCTCGAGCTGATCGGCGAGGTCTTCGCGCAAGGCAGCGAGGTGCTCGGCATACTCGAGCGCAGCCTTGGGATCGTGCACCGAGCAGGGGCCGACCACGACCAGCAGGCGGTCGTCCTGCCCGTTGAGGATGGCATGGATGGCGTTGCGCGCCGCCATCACCACGCGGGTGGCGGTGAGGGTGCGCGGGACTTCCCGCATCACCTCTTCGGGCGTGCTCAGCTCTTTCAGTTCGCGGATACGAAGATCGTCGGTCGTGCTCAGCACGGCGGGCTCCTGTTTGTTTCGAACCTGCCGGCCAATAAAAAAGCCGCCAGGTCTGGCGGCTTGTTCGGACGTTTGCTGCAATTTTTCAGATTGAGCGCGATCCCCCTGCCGCCAGCGAGCTGTCGTAGCTAAAGTACCAATAAAAGCTGGTGGCGACGGTGATCATGGAAGGACATATAGCGCGCCGCCGGCGGGTTGTCACCCCCCAAAACGGCGTCGGAGCGCCGAGGCGTCTCAGGTGTTGCCGTTGCGTGCTGCCAGCGCCATGCCGATCAGGGTGGAGCCGCCGAACAGCAAATTGATACCGACGAGGACGCCGATCGCCCATTCAGCCGAGCTCGGCAGCCCCGTGATCACCATGAACGAGATCGCGATGTCGAGCAGGCCCGAGATCAGCAGCCACGACCAGCGGCCGCTCAGTTCGCGGCGGTGCTCGAGCGCGTACATGATGGTGGCGATGCCCTCGGCGAGGAAGTAGGCGCCCAGCACGATGGTGAGCGTCAGCACGGCCTGCATCGGCCGGGCCAGCAGGAGTGCGCCGGCAAGCACGGCCAGCGCAGCCGAAATCAGCGACCACCAGAAGCCCGGCGTGCTGCGCGCCCAGTAGGTCACGATCAGGCCACCGATGCCGCTGATCAGGAACATCCAGCCGAGGAAGATCGCAATGGCGAGGCTTGCGAGAGGCGGCAGGACCAGCGCGGCGACGCCGAGAACGACGAGCAGGATGCCTTCGAACAGGAAGGCCTTCCAATGCGCTTTCACCGTCTGGGTCATCGCGGATTGGAGCTGGGAAAGATCCTCAGGCGATGTCATCGGCAGGCTCCAGATCAGAAATCGAAAGGCGTGTGCTCTATATAGTACGTGCAGAGCGCGCTTGCCATCCCCCGCGGCTCAGCCGCCGCCGTGCGCCGACGAAAAACCCTCGCCAGTGGTGCGAATTCGGTTGCGGCCGAGAACATAGATCGCGGTCGTGACAATCAGGAGCGCGAGGCCGAGCAGGATCGAGACGAAACCGATCGGGATCAGGGCCAGCGTCAGATTGCGCTCGGGGTTGATCAGCCAGTGGTGGATCGAGGTCAGCACGAAGGCAAGGCCGAGAAAGCCGACACCGCCACCGGCAAGCAGCAGCGCCCACATCCGGCGCAACTGGCTGAGCCGTTCGCGTGCGACGTCGGTCCGGGGCGCGTGGTGGCGCGCGACGCGGCGAACCAGGCGGATGGCGAAGGCGATCGCGCCGAAGCCGATCAGGAGGCTGGCGGCGCCCAGCCACATCCGCAAGGTAGGATCGAGATCCGGCATGCGCTGAAGGGCGAGCAGCGGGAAGTCGAAGGCCGAATGCAGCGCCAGCGGACCGCCCAGCATCAGGAGGCGGCTGGAGAGGCGGGCCCAATCGCGGTTGTGGCGGTTCGCCCCTAGCGCCGTACCGGCGCGCGCGATGGTGAGGTAAGCGCCGGCGATGATGCCGAGCGCGCCGTGGAACGGCACGGTCAGCACGCTGCGCAAGGCGGCCAGCGAGCGCCACATCTCGGCATGCTGCACCAGGTAGGCGAGGTTTTCGTAAGCGGCGAAGCCGAGGCCAACCGCGGCGCCATAGACCACGGTGTCCATCGGATTGGCAAAGGTCCGCCGCTTGGTCGAGGCGACCAGCACTATGGCGATCACCTTCACGGCTTCCTCCGGCAGCGCGACGCCGAAGATCGAATGCATGGCCAGCGCCGCCCAGGGATCGTCGGGGGCTGCGACCATTTTGGCGAAGGGCGCGCGGGCAAGGCCCAGCAGCGATATGCTGGCCGCGCCGAGCAGGAACGCGGTCCAGACCTGGGCCGGCGGTCCCGGACGCTCTTCGGCGGCAATGACGAGCCACAGCATCAGCAGCGCCGGGGCGATGGCGGCAGTTCCGATGACGGTTGGCAACGCTTCAATCAGGTACATCGGCGCCGAAAATAGGTTCCCTTGATCGGGTTAGCTACGTCTTGCGATGCGACCATGTGTCGTGCGCCGGCTGTCGCTTCGCTGAACAAGCGCGGCAGCCGGCATTCACCAGAACCGCCATTGAACGTGCAAAATGCGAGCACAATCAATTGTATGACAGAGCCACTTCGTCATCGATGGCAACGGTCATGCCGCTGCCAAGGGATTGCGATTGGTTAGTCAGATCAAGGAAATGCGCAGGTTTCTTCGATTCAGGATGCACGCAGCCCGACGCCGAGTCCAGAGGCCGGATTGCCTCCGCTCGGACAACGCGCGGACGGGACGATCGGTCTAGTCACGCTTCGTTGTGTGCCTGCGCGGCGGTGACGTGATCCGGCGGGCACGCACCCGCTCAAGCTCCCAGAAGGCGCGCACGAGGCACGTGCCGAGGCAGAAGACGATGAGCAGCAGCAGGAAGGCCTGGTCGACGGCTGGGATCTGGATCATGGCGTTGATCAAGCAACGCCTATGCCACTTGTTCCCGCTGCGGTCTGCGCTGTACGCAGCCGCACCTTCCGCAAGGCGCGGCTTGCCCAGGGCGAATCGTGCTCCCTGGGAGGCGCGTGTGATCGAGGATTTCCGCTCGTCAGTGTGTGGTGAACGGCGGCGGCATGTCGGGCGCGATGTCGAAGGCGCCGAGATGGAATTCCCCGCCGATGGACTGGTCCGGCTCTGGATGCTGCGCAAGCAGCGTGAAGGCGGCTTGCGGATATTGCTTCCAGATATCGAGATCACCGGCGGTGATGGTCAACCAGCCGAACGTGTACATGTAGCGCCCGGGCTCGGCGACCCGGCCGACCCTGTCCCAGGTGATCTTATCGAGCGTGATCTTGTCGACTGCCATTCGGTCCCCCGATCGCAAGTCTGCCAATGACGTCCGGCACGAGGCACAGACCACCAAAAGCTGATCCCGCAATGGGGCCGCGATAGGGCAGCGATGCGGAGGCAGGACGGCCGGACGACGGCCTCCGCCTGTCGCCTTAGCGCGCCGTCGTGGCCGCCTGTGCTTCCGCTTCGGACGCCAGCTCCAGTTGGCGGTGCGAGGCGTGGAAGACGTCGTGGACGAGACCGATCTTCTCCATGCCCAGAATGATCAGGCCGTTGAGATCGATCTCCCACCAGGCGTGCGAGATATAGGCGTCCCGCGGGAAGCGGTGATGGTTGTTGTGAAGGCCCTCGCCGAAGGTGAGGATCGTGGTCACGAACTCGTTGGTCGAGGCGTCGTCGACCTCGAAGCGGCGGTAGCCGTAGGCGTGGCAGACCGAGCCGGTGAGCTGGCTGGTGAGGATCAGCAGGTAGGCGCGGAGCAGGCCGGAGAACAGCACGCAGCCGATCATGCTGTGCACGCCGCCGAAGACGTAGCCGACCACGCCTGGAATGAAGACGGCCGACATCCCGTACCAGACCCAGCGCGTGCGCACGAAGAACATCGCGATCGGATCGGCGAGGATGTCCTTGGCGTAGTATTCGTTATCGGTGGTCGCCTGGTCGAACACCCAGCTGCCCTGGGCGTGCAAAAAGCCCTTCAATGCGCTGACATAGCGATTGCCGAAGCCGTCGAATTGCGGGCTGTGGGGATCGCCGACGTCATCGGCATAGAGGTGGTGGCGGCGGTGGTTGGCGACCCATTTCGCGATCGAGCCCTGAATCGCCATCTGGGCGATGGCGCAGAAGAACACGCGCATGATCGGACCGGTGCGGAAGCTGCGATGGACGAACAGGCGGTGCATGCCGGCACCGATGCCGAACGTGGTCAGCGCGAACATCCAGACGAACGTGAACAGCTCCACCTTGCCGACGCCTTGCGTGACGGCCCAGATGATGCCCGCGACGGCGCCGACATAGAGAATGCCGAGCAACAGATAGCTCTCGCGCAGCTTGGCTTCGACGACCGGTCCCTCGGTGACGACGCCGGGCGGAAGCTGCGGCTTGGTGGCGGGGGTGGTGCTTCGGGCGATCTCGGCCGCGGCGAACTCAGCGATGGACATTCCGGGACTTCCAATACTCGGGGCCCGCAATGATTGCGGACATGCTGGGGCACACCCTATCGCGCAGGGGCCGCCACCTCCAGTATTTAGTTAAAGAAGAGTTAAAATCCGGCCGCGCCGGCTCAGGCCGACTGCGCCAGGGGAGAGCGCACGATCAGGCGGTCGAGGCTGTCCCGCGGCTGCTGTTCGGCGAATTTGACCGCAAAGCCGCTGTCGAATTTGCGGATGACGCGCCCGACGCAGGCGCCGACCGCGAGCGGGGTTCCGACCGGCGGATCGTATTCGCAGGATATGGCGACGCCCGCCGTGGAGACGTCGATGATGAAACAGGGGTGGGTGCTGCCGTCGGCAAGCGTCAAGAAGGTGTGCGAGGCCTGCGGAACGAAGCGTGCATCATGCCGCAGCTCCTTGATGCTGTCGTCCTTTTGCTTTTTCTCGAGCCAGGTCAGCTTTTCCGACATCCAGGCCCGCCGCGCCCGCGTCATGTCGAGTTCCATCAGGAAGCCCGCTTTCAGCGTCGCGCTGATGGTGCACTGGAACTCGCCGAAGTCCTGGAAATAGGAGGTCACGCGCTCGCCGATCTTGCCGACGACCGGCACGTCTACGATCATGCGGAACGGCGAGACGCGCTTGGTGCGGCAGGCGAAGGTGCGCAGCTTGCCTTCGCAGTCGTACCAGCGCGGTAGCGAGTAGCTGCCGCTCACGGCGACTTCCACTGCACGCTGCCTGAGGAATTCTGCGACGGACATTGGGCGCCAATCGTGTTTCGGATGATTTCCGTAGAAACACGTAGCGGCCAACGTCTAAGCAAACGATACGCCGATCAAATAGCAGGGGTAAATTTTCAGTTAATGGGCGGGCCGGTAGTGTTCCGGAGTTCGCGGCACGGCGCCCCCCGCGCAAGCTGACAAGCTCGGCATTGCGCGCCGTTCACAGCGATCCGAGCAGCACCAGCAAGCCCAACAGGCCAACGGCGATGAGGAGCTTGATCACCGTCGCGGTGAGGCTTTCCGTTTTGATCTGCACTCCGAACCACGGCAGTGCCGTCCGCATCGCGAGCGCTGCGCACGCTTCGGCGACGGCGAGCACGATGGCGATGCCGGCAATGGTGGACCATGATGTGTCCGGCGGAATCCAGGACGCGAGCCAGGTCGGGACCGAGGGCCTCAACGAGGCCAGCAGCGCGAACCAGGCGAACAGGGAGACGAAGCCCTTGATGATGTCGGGTCCAATCGCATCGGGCTCGAGCTGGATACCGATCGTTCGAAGCGCAGCTTCGATGCGCTCGCCGTTAGTGGAGAAGAGGAAGGCGCCGAGGTAGAGCGGAACGCGCGACTGGACGAGCAGGGCGATGATGCCGAACAGCACCGTGTAGCCGAAGGCATCGCCGAGAATGTTCCTGCCGCCCATGCGGGATGGACCCGTCGCAGTCGCGGCCTGCGGCTGCGGAGCCGATCTTGCGCGCGCCATGTGCTCGAGCATTCTGGCGCGGCGTTCCGGGACATATTGCGCGGCGCGACGTATCCAAGGCGGCGGCGCCGGCGAGGCGGCGCCGGACTGGCCTTCCGGGGTGGACTGTTGCTGCGCCATGGGCCTCTGCCGTTTCCGATCTGACCTTTGTCGGAGGCGAGGGGCGGGGAGGTTCATGTCGGGCGGCAGGTTTCGCCACGTCATCCAAGAGCCGGATGCTGGCGCTCCCTAGCGGAATCGAACCGCTCTCTCCACCGTGAAAGGGTGGCGTCCTAACCGATAGACGAAGGGAGCAAACACAAGGCCCCGCCGCTTTTCGCGGCACGACCGCCGGCCGCCCGAGTCGTGCCGGGGGCTGCAGCGGGCGAACGTATAGTGGCCTTTGGGCCGGTCGGCAAGCCGTTCGGGGCCGGTCTTTTGCACCCCGGTGGATAGCTGCCCCGGGATCATTCGGGAGGTGATTTCAACGGTTTCTTAGGGGTCCCTGAGCTAGCGCTGGAGTGGGAGATCTTAAACCAATGCCACAGCCCAAGAAGCGCGCAGCCCGCAAGCTGCTGTCGCAGCATGCCTGGATCACGCTCGACGGCGGGTTCGCGGCGCGGCATTGCCTGGTCCAGGACATCTCGGCCTCGGGCGCGAAGATCACGATGGACGACGACGCCAGCCAGCTGCCGGGCATCATCCGGATGGCGTTCGCGCGCGACGCGCGGACCGGGCGGAGCTGCCAGGTGGTCTGGCGCCGCGGCAAATCGGCCGGCATCAAGTTCATCTGATCGCGGTAGCCGGAGCCGGATAGCGCGGCGCGCCGGTCCGGGCTAGAACGGCGGCATGCGTGCGCCGCTCCTCATCCTCATCTCGTTGCTAGCCACGTCCGCAGCGGCTGCCGAGGCCTTGCGGCTGCCGGCGCCCGAGCCGCCGCAGGCCGGCAAGACGCTGCCGCTGAAAAGCACAGGCGGCACGGCGAAGGCGGGCGCCTGCGCCTCCTATGGCCGTGGTTACTACATGGTCGAGGGCACCGGCACCTGCGTCAAGATCGGCGGCTCGATCAGCGTCGAGACCACGGTCAGGCGGTAGGCCACATGCCGCCGGATCTGTTGCGGCTCGATCTCGTCGTCCCCGTGCTGATGTCTTGCGCGCTGCTGTGGTGGGTCGGCCGCGGCCTGAGCTGGACCGCGAAGCTCGCCACCGCCGCCGTGACGCTGGTGCTGATCATTTGCGTGCTGCTGGTCGAGCGCGGCTGGGGCTGACACAAAAAGCGCGAAAACAACCCCATGCACAGTAGCCGTCAAGTGCGGGCGCGCCGCAATCCGCGTGCGCCGGCACGACGATTTATCGTGCTCTTACCGCGGCTTGCGCCGCGCCAGGTCGTCACGACATCGGCGGTGCGACGAATTGTGCAAATCCGGCGCGCTTGCCGAGCTCGGCGAGCCAGCGCGTCAGGTTCGGCTGCGCCGGCCGGGTGATCCCCTCGACGCCGAGCCAGCGCCGCGCATAGGAGCCGACGGCGATGTCGGCGAGCGTGAACTGCTCGCCCTCGATGAAGCGGCGCGCGGCGAGCAGGCGCTCGGCGATCGCCCAGACCTCGGCGGCCGCATCGGCATCCTTCTGCACCTGGATCATGTCGCGCTCATTGGGCGCCGTGCGCACGATGCCCCAGAACACCGGGCGATCGACCGGCTGCACCGCCGACAGCGTCCAGTCGAGCCAGCGGTCGACGCTGCTGCGCAGCTTCGGCGCCTCCGGATAGATCGGCGTGCCGCGCCCGTGCGCGAGGCAGAGATAGCGCATGATCGAGTTGGACTCCCACAGCACGAAATCGCCCTCGACCAGCGTCGGGATCCGCGCATTGGGGTTCATCGCAAGATAGTCGGCCTCGCGGGTCTTGCCGTATTGCATGCCGGCGTCGATGCGCTCGAAGGGAAGGCCGAGCTCGGCCAGGCACCACAGCACCTTCTGCACGTTGACCGAATTGGCGCGGCCCCAGATCGTCAGATTGTGGTCCGGCATAAGAGTTCTCCCGCGCGTTTTTCGTTGCCCATCGTGCGCGGGTGATAGCGGAATTTGGCGAGTGCGGCGAGCCGCGATTGCGGCGCGCCCTCATGCAAAAAGCTCCGCCGAAAGGCGGAGCTTTCATTGCAGCGTTGCGCGATGATCAGCGGCCGAAGAACAGCCAGAGCAGCAGGATCACCGGAATCGGCACGCCCAGCATCCACAACAACAAGCCACGTCCCATGTCGTCCTCCTCAATTGCATTTGTCGAGGAGTGAACGCGCCGGGCGGGCGGTGGTTCCTGCCGTAAAAACCCTACCAGTGACCGGTATTGGGCATCGAGGCCCACGGCTCCTGCGGCGGCTTCGGCTCGCCCTTCTGCAGCAGCTCGATCGAGTGCAGGTCGGGCGAGCGGACGAAGGCCATGTTGCCGTCGCGCGGCGGACGGTTGATGGTGACGCCGGCCTTCATCAGCCTGTCGCAGGTGGCGTAGATGTCGTCGACCTCATAGGCGAGATGGCCGAAGAAGCGGTCCTCGCCATAGGCCTCCTCGTCCCAATTGTAGGTGAGCTCGACCAGCGGCGCGCCGCGCGTGTTGGGCTGATCCTTCAACGCGTCGAGATCGTCGGACGAGCACAGGAAGACCAGCGTGAAGCGCCCTTTGTCGTTCTCGATCCGCCGCACCTCCTTCAGCCCGAACGCATCAACATAGAATTTCAGCGCGGCATCGAGATTGCGCACGCGCAGCATGGTGTGGAGGTAACGCATGGGTGGGGCTCCCTTTGATGGACGGAGGGTTTTGCTTTGGGCCGGGATGGCGGCGGAGGAGATAGCAGGAAACGGGGAGGAAGGGCAGGGGCGGCGGCGGAAACAGAGAGGGCATTGGGCAGTCCAAGTGCACCGTCATTGTAAAGCGCCACAAAAGCGCTTCTCCGTCATCCGTAGTCGAAGCGTCTGCCGCGAGTAAGGCAGCCCTCAGAGCTATTTGGTGCGCCGTCACCTAAATTGAGCAAGGAAAATCCGAGCAAAATTTGGGACCGCGCAAATCTTGGTCAAGGAAAGTACGCCAACGTCCCGCGCGAAGACACTCACGATTTCGCTGGCTTTGCCAAGCCCTTTCCGAATGCCGCTTTCTTCGTGATGACTTCGGTAACCTCGACATCTTCGATGTACTCCACTCCGCCTTGGCCGTGGCTCATGGTGTCGAAAGGTCCAAGCCCTGACGCTTTGAACATCTGCTCCCAAACCTTCTGCAGGTCTTCATATTGTTCGAGGACCTTGTCGGTCGTGCAGAATTCTTGCCACTTGCCGCTTAGGTCGATCCGTTGTCTGTCGATCTCGCTGGGCGAGCCTTCTTCGATTTTGTCGATCGTCTCTTCCACCGGCTTTCCGTGCGCAAGCATGTTGCGGACAGTCGTCAGGTTGCGGATGGAGAGGTAGGGCCTAGTAGGCCAGTCTGGTTTAATCTTAAGCTTCTGAAAGACATGGTGGCTCTTCCGGTGCAGCGGCCATCGCTCGTTCCTGAAAGCCTTGAGCAACTTGAAGCCGTAGAAATTCAGATAGGCTTCCCACGTGAAGGCGCACATCGTCGCCAGTGCCATGCATTCATATGCGATGCCGTCCCGGTCGTCCTCTGCCAGCCGTTTCTTGATCCGCTCATTGAAATAGAAAGCCGCGCTATCCAGGTCATTGTGGATGTAGACGTTGCGCTGCTCTTGGCGGCGCACTCGGATTAGCCGATCTCCCATTGGTTACCCCCTTTATCCCTTCGCATGCCGGTTAGCCGTCTTCGGCGCAAAGCATAGTCCAGGGCTAACAATAGCGGGAGGGTGCATGACGAAGGTTGTTGCCGTATTACGCTGACGGTGCACTTGGTTATAACGCTGTCTTCGAGGCATGAGGCCGATGCCGCAGAGCCTGCAGGGTGAAGGGCGATCAATTAAATGCACTGTCACTATAACCCCGAACCACGTTCACCTCGTCCTGGTGCTGTCCGATGAGGACGGTCTGCGTCGTGCGTTGGCCCGCGTGCACCGACGCTATGTCGGAGCCATTCAGGCGCGCCGCAAGCGCATCGGTCATTTCTGGCAGGGACGCTTCGGTACCACCGTCATGGACGAAGACCATCTCGCGGCACCGCTGCGCTACGTCTCGCTCGACCCCGTGAGGGCGCGGCTAGGTGTCTGGTCCCGGAGTGTGGGGGAATCAGCCAAGATGCCCCTTCATTCCGGGAGGAGTTATGGGACAGATACTTCACGGCAGCGCCACGACCACGCACGCCATCCGAGCAGCAATACAGCGATCGAAGGCTCCGCTCAAAGAGTTAGCCGCTCAGCACGGCCTTAATCAGAAGACAGTCGCTAAATGGCGCAAGCGGAACTTTGTTCACGATGCGCGGATGGATCCGAAGACCGGGCGCATCCTCAAGCCAGCCAAGCGTGGGCCGAAACCGCAGAGCGAGCAGGATTGAGAAGATCGTAATTAAGTGCACTGTCCTCCTTTACAACTATCGACTCCTTGGCAACAGTCCTTCTCCGGTGGTTATTGCTGTGGCGCAAAGTTGCCTCGTAGTTTGCTTCCGCCACCACCAGCTTTATCGCCGCTGGTCGTAGGCCCTAAGTCATCATCAGGGACAACGGGCGCATTCGATGGTTTGACTTCCACTGGCTGAGCACATTGATCGCGTGTCGGAACATCAGGCGGGACGGGTGCTGCAGTTTGCTTCACTTCCAAGGACCATGTTGACTCGATTGAAATGTTCAGCGCTCGACTAAGGCAGTAAGTTCTTATTCTAACGTCCTGCCGTGTTGCATTCATTGCCGCATAGTTTCGAAGGGTTCGCTCCAGTTTCACCATGCTTTCGGCGACATCTCTATCCTCGACCATTGTCAGCTCGCTCCAATAGAGTGCGTAAAATTTCACCTTAGCCGCCGTCCATTCCGCTGTGCCCGGCCTCACAGTGGCAAGCACTCCCCCGACGCGGGCCGCTTCGAGATAGGTGGCCAGTTGCTTCTCAAAGAACGGTTTGCGTGCATCAAGATAGCGCGACCTGGCCGAGGTCATCTGCTGTTCGGCCTGTACCTTCTCCGCAGCGGCCTGATCAGCATAATGCGACGACAAAACATAGAGCCCTCCAACTATAGCAGTGAGCGCTGGGAGGACGCCCTGAAGCAACGTCAGGCCGCCCTGGACCAGCGGGGATAGAACTTCTTTTTTCGATTCACGAACTGGTAATTTGCTCATAGTGCCCCCTCACACACCGGCGAGCCAACTTGGCCGTCGTCGGCGCAAAGTTTAGCCCAAGGCCTTGATCGGCGGGAGGTTGTATGACTGGAATCGTAGCGAGTTTTAAGGCTCCGACCCTCGACGAGATGATCCGGGTTTACCCGGACCGCATTACGGTGACAGTGCATTCAACTCAAACGGCAGTTGGCGAGTTTAGTGTGCAGTCCAGCACACCGTAATGCTGAGGCTCGCCTTGACTGCATGGTTCCTCGACGTCAACCTGCGGTTTTTCGGTACTCGGGAGAGAATATGTCCGATCCGCTGCAAATATCGAGAGACGCATTTCTGCAGAAGCTCAGCGAGGAAATTGGACGCCATAGCTTTCGGCGCACGTTCGACGCTGGCTTGTACCAATTTCTTGTCATCGGGTCTGCTATCGCAGGGTTCGCGGCCTTGGCCTTTGGGCTGATTGCGAAAAGCAATCCAGAGTATGCTGTTTGGGCTGGAGCCATCGGCGCTCTGACGAGTATGGCAACAATACTCTCACAGCAGCTTCACTGTGTTAAGGCGGTGATCCGAGCCTCGTCTAGGAAGAGATGGATCGGGAGCAGATCCGCCATTGTAATGTCCCTCCATGTTTCACGCCTGACATCAATGAGAAAAGTGCCTCTCCCCGGAGAGGAGGCGCGCAACTATATCACAAAATGATTTCGATTTCGGCCGCGCGACTTAAGCGGGTGGAAGGCCGTCGACAATGCACTCACTTGACGGTGGCCTCCACGCGCTGGCGAAGCCGCAGTGCCAACAAGATGTTGACGGCATGAGAATTTGGAGCATTGCACCGTAATTGGTAACCCAATTTGAACCCCGCCAGAGGCGGCGCGACTAAACGCCATGGTCGCTATTCTCGCAGAACTGTTGTTGGTCGTGGTCAGGAGTCTCGTTGCAGACTGGCTGAAACAGGCTGCTTTCGCCGTTTGCGCGTGGCTCGATACGACGATCCATGGCCGCACGGCGAGGTTCGTCGTGGGCGGTCTTCTCGGGCTCGCCGCCTTTATCCTCATTCCTGTCTTCGCCGGGCTATTGGGTCTCTAATGCTCTCGGTGAAGGCGAACCTGATCATCGCATTGGCGATCGGGGCGATCATCTCGGCGGTGCTGCTCGCCCTGGAGCCGTTCACCGACTACGCGTTTCTGTCGTGGGAGTGGGCTGGCATCTCGGCTGCGTATTTGTTCTGGGGGGCGGCCGGAGGCTCCACCTTCTTCGGAATTGCCATTTGCTGGGTTGTGAATGCGCTGACCTATGGTCTTTGTGCTTTCGCCATTCTCAGCGTTGTCAGTGCTCTCAAGTTGCCGATCGACCCGAAGGCCTGAGCGATTGCCGCTTGCGTGAATACGGTCTCGGTGCAATCCTCACCGAATTCTCTTATAAATTGCATGCATGATTTTGAGGAATTTCCATGCGCTGGATCGGTTTTCTATTGGTCCTGCTTGTCAGTCCGGCGGCTGCGGAAGAATACATCACCCACCCGCAATGGCACTTAACGCCAGGCGTCACTCAGGATCTGACGGCAAGGCAAATTTGCCGAGTCAAGTGGGGGCAGGACGCGCGATCCGTGACTGCGAAGATGAAGCAGAACGTCATCGATGCCTACCGCTTCGATGTTAAGAGGTGCCCTCTCACAACTTTCCAAGGTAAGCGAGTTCGGCGCCTCGAGATCGACCACCTGATTCCGCGCTCGATAGGTGGAGCGGACGATGAGCATAATCTTTGGCCGCAGTGCTATGAGCAGGTGAAGCCGGACAAGAGTCAACAGGAAGACGGTGCGCACAAGAAGGACAGGCTCGAGACCTATCTCCATGCTCAACTCTGCAAGAGTCCATCCGATGACCTCTTGCGAGAATACCAAAGCAAGATTCGGTCGAACTGGATTTCGTTCTATCACGAGGTCTACGCCGACGAACTGATGCCGGTCGCAACGATATTCGAGCCGTTCAAGAGGGAGGTGGGGGTCTCGGGCCATAGCGGCACAAAGAAGAAAGTTAAGGCCATAAAAAAGCGTAGGCACGTCTTCATCCGGGCCAAACACCCCAAGAAGCGAAAGTCGACAAACTAGGCTGGGATTGCGAGTCCTTGCTGGGGTTTCAGTATCGCCCTTCCTAGCGCTTTGCCTCCTCCTTGCTGCGCCTTGCCTCCTCAGCCTCGTCCACGAGCCTCAAGGCAGCCCCGTCGTAGCTCAGCTTCAGTCCGCGGCCGACGATCCAGATCCATCCCTCGCGGGCGTCCCGGGTCGGCTGGGCGTTGAACTGGTCGGAGATCGATTTGACGGCAGCCTCTTGCGGGCCCGGATTGGTCAGCTCCGCGGTGACGCGCCGGATCGGGTGCCTTTCGCCGATCTCCTCGCTGTCGATCGTGACCCTGGCGGCGTCGACGGCGCATTCGATTGTATGGGAATCGCGAAGCTGGCGGCAGCGGTAGCGGCGCTGGGTGACGAGCTTGGTCGTTTCCTCGAATGTCATGCCGGGCGAAAAGCCGAGGATGTCGGATTTTTTCACGAGAGCGAGCGACGCTGGCTTCAGGAAGCCCGGCTGCATCGCCACGAGGGCGGCAATGGCAACAATGATCAGGCCGGCAATAACAATGGCAATCTTCATCAGTCCCTCATGCAAGATATCCGGTCATACAACAGTTCGAGGCCGGACACCTCACAACATGAAAAACCGCCCCTGACATGGCCAGGGGCGGTTTTCGAAACGTCGGCCTAGTGACCGGTGCCGGGCTTCGTCGTCTTCGGCGCCTTGCCGTCTTCGACGCGGCCCTCGTTGCGGAGGTCACGACCCTCCTGAGCCTTTTTCTGGCTCTCGGGGGACTTGCCGTGCTCGTACAGTTCTTCCTTGACGAAACCGGCGGCTTCCTTGGCTTTACCTTCGACGCTCATTGTAATCTCCTCATCTGGAGACAGGTCAATGCGCGTGAGGGCCGAGCGTTCCTCGCCGCCTGTCGCTAGGCTGCGATCCGCTGCTCGACCGGAGCCGTCAGGATCTTCAGCGCTTGCGCATGTTGCAGGTCGGGAACCGCGATCGCCGTGTGGCTGTAGATGGTCTGGGTTCGCGATGTCGCGATCTTGTCCAGGATCTCGCCGCCCTTGATGACGTGCAGGCCCATGCCTTCCTCGGACGGGAAGATCGCCAGCACGACGTCATAAGCCGTGATGACGGCTCTCAGCGCCGCAGCCTTGTCTTCGGCGACATCGACAAACACGCGAACATCGGCCGCGAGTTCACGCAGCTCGTGAAAATCCAGCACTGTGGGGTACTCCAACGCAACGATACTGACGGGAAGCTTGGAGGCGTTGGGTTACTGAAGTCTGAACAAGCTGCGCGGAGCCACAGGTTTCACGATGAGGTGTTGAGTGAGGCTCGCTGCCGGCTCACGCCATCAGCTCAACCTGCCAGATCAACCTGTCAGCTCACTTGGCGTAACCCTGCGAGCGGAGCCAGGCGATCTTGCGATCCCCGTTCATCCAGTCGTCGGCATCAGCCTTGCTGGTGAATCCCGTGATTTCACGCTGCTCGCTGCCGGGATAGTCCGCCAGGATTTTCCAGTCGCCATCGGCGATCCGGACCGCTCTAAACGTCACTTTTGTTTTTGCCATGCCTCACTATGCAGCAAATGCTTGCGAAAGAGAACCCGCTTTGGCGATGGGGGCATCATCCAGTCTCGCGGCCAACCGGCAGAACCCTCTCCACTCATTGCCGAATCGATGCGCGGCATGCCCCGGCAGACGCTGCGACCAGCCGCGAAACAGCCGGAACTCCCGTCAAACTGCGGCTTGCGTTTTCGGCCTTGATGGGTTCTAAGCCCGGTGACTTCCCGACCGTTGGCACGACCACAAAGCGCGCTGCGCGGCATTGTCGCGTGCCCGGCCGTCATTCACAGCGCGCGCGCACCCCATCCAGAGGACTTCAGACATGGCGAAGATGACCAAGACTCAATTGATCGATGCAATTGCCGAGGGCACGCAGTTGTCGAAGAACGACGTGAAGTCGGTCATCGAGTACATGGCGACGGTCGGATACAAGGAGCTCAACGAGTCCGGCGAGTTCGTCATTCCCGGTTTCGTGAAGATGTCGGTCGTGAACAAGCCGGCGACCGAAGCCCGCATGGGCGTCAATCCCTTCACCAAGGAGCCGATGCAGTTCGCGGCCAAGCCGGCGAGCAAGTCGGTCAAGGCATCGCCGCTGAAGGTTGCCAAGGACTCGGTCTGATCAAGGACTCGGTCTGATCCGGACCGATCGCGCGCCGTCTGCATGCCAAGGGGCACGCAGACGCGCGGCGCGGTGTCCGCAAAAAGCGAAAACCCCGCCTGGGGGAAGCGGGGCTTTCTGATGGGGTGAAGCCTGGGGGAAGCTTCAATAATAAGACGCCCAAGTGCGACAAAGGTTCATCCGCCCGCTGCCAAAAAGAGAAAAACCCCGCGCGGGGGGCTGCGGGGTTCTTCAAAGCTGAAGGTCGCGTCGTACGACCGTCAGCACCACTGAAATCTTCCTGACAATGCCGATGCGGGCAATTCGTTCCGCGCCAGGCACGCCGGATCGCATCACGCGGTCACGTCGACGATGGCCGGCGTCTCGACCGCGCGCTTGCGCCAGACGATGAATTCCGTCTTCGCATTGAGCCATTCATATTCACCGCCGCGGGCCTTCAGATGCTCGAGCGCCGCGCCTTGCGCCGATTCCTCGTCGGTCGCCTCGACGATGATCTCGACCGTCTCCTCGATCTGCCGGACGACCTCGACCGCGTAGAATTTCCTTTGCATCTTCACCACCCTCGGCGCGCTAACGGGCAGGGGGAGCAAGGCGTTCCATGCGTGGCGCATCAGGGCGATCGCATGGAGGAGCTGGAATCGCGCGGCAAAGCATGACCTCATCTTGAGGGCACGCCGCTGGCGGCCGCCGCGAAGCATGCCCGCGAGCAAGCTTGCCGCCACGTCTCTCTTGATATGCGATCACCCTGGAAATCTCGCGCAGGGGGCTGGACTTTTTGTTCTCATTTTGTTCTATTTGGTCATCATCTTTGGAATCTCTGGGAGGTGACTCATGACCGTCGAGAAACAGCGCGAAGTGATCAGGCTCTGGAATCAGCTCAGGAAGCTAGAGGGCCCGGCCGCGGAAGAGCTCCGCATCCAGATTCTCGAATGCTTCTCGGAGAAGGGCAAGGCGAAGCGGGCGGCGTGAGCAGCCTCGGCGAACGCCGATGGCGAGCCTCCATCGTCAGCGCGATGCGTTGCGCAGCTTCATCGATCGTTAGGAATCGTTTCGCGCCGTTTTCCCGACTCCGATTCGTTCTTTGAGAACGAAGTGGAGTCGGATGAAGAACAAGCCGTGGCTTCTGTGTCGATACGGGACGCCGCGGCTCAAGCGATGCTTTCCGTGATTCCTCGCACAGTCCCGTCCTCGTGCCCTCCTTATGCAGTTGGGCGAGGGAGAGCGACATGGATGCGTGCTGGTTTCTCGCCGAGATCGCCAAAGTGTTCTGGTACGACAGGCATCCGCGGCTGCGCAAAGGCAAGCCGTCGGTGCCGCAGGTACCGCCGCCAACGAGCGATGACGCCAAGTGAACGCGAGATGGGATCGCAAAATGGGATCGCAAAATCTGATCGCATATGCATTCGCGATCATGTGTCGCCGCGCGATCCTCACGTCTTGTTAAGAGCTGCTCCGCATCGATTTCTTCGATTCCGATTCGTTCTTCGAGAACGAAATGGAGTCGAAGCTGGAACAAAGCCGGTCGCTCGCGGCGCGCGCAACTCCTAACCAAAACTTGCGCGAAAGCCGATAAGCCTATTCGGTTAGGTTAAAAGCCCAATCGCGTTGCGCTTGCCGCGGGTTGGAGTAGGTGTCTGGCAAAGACAACCAAGAAAACGACTTTGCCAAGAAGCGACTTTGCCATGACACCTTTTTCAGAACCGTCCTTCTATCAAGGTGACCGGCACACCTACCGGCGCGTCGCCATCGTCGGCACGCTGTTCTGTCTCGCTTTCGTGGTGATCAGCGTCTCGCTGCGTCCGCAGCTCGAGGACACGCGCGTCGCGGTCAAGGCCGACAGGCTGGTGCGCACGGCAGGCCAGGCGCCGCACGCGAACTAGTGGCCGCCGCCACAGGTCTGTTCGTCAGCGGAGACTCCACCGGGCGCGGCGCCGCGGCTCGCGAGTGCGACGAAGCCGGCATAGCCGGACAAATTGAGTAAAACTTCGAGCCACAGCGGCATGACGGACCTCCTCTCGTGAAGGCCCGGTCAACGTGCGCGCGGCGCGCATGTTCCGCGGCGCTGCTTCACAGAGGGGTCGAGGGATCGAGCCGCCGGCCGAGCGTTGCAACGGATTCGGTGGAGGGCGTGTCCTTGAGGAATTCGGCGATGGCCTTCGCGAGCTCGCCGTCGCTCATCGGTGTCGGTGGCGGGCGCAGCGCGCCGACACCAAAATTGCGGACGATCTCGTCGTAGTGCCGATCCCTGGTTTTGGGAACCAGCCTGCGGATGCGGGCGAGCAGTGCGGATATCGGCAATGTGTCCTCCTTGGCGTCCGCCCCGTTGGCAGCCTTTGTCGTTTGCTGCCATTTGCTCCCGTGAAACCAAAAACCCCGCCAGCACCGCGGAGGATGCTGACGGGGTCTTGGTGCTGTCGCCTGGCCGGATGGCTGCGGGGTCCGCACTTGCAGGTCCAATCCGAGCAAAGTGATTTCGTTCCACCTCCGGCGCAGTTTTTTGCCGGGGCGGGTTCCGCGAGCCGTGCGCAACCATCGCAGGCTCTCCGCGTTGTCTTGGCGAGATGCGAAGGAGGAGAATCATGAAGAAGACATTGGCAGTTCTGGCCACCGTCGCCGCCGTTGGCGTCACCGCAATTGCTGCGCCTGCGCCCGCCGAGGCACGCGGTCGCGGCATCGGCCCGGGCCTCGCGTTCGGCCTCGCCGCCGGCGCGATCACCGCTGGCGCAATCGCAGCGTCCCAGCCGTACGGTTATGGTTATGGTCCGGGCTACGGCTATTATGGCGGCCCCGCCTATTACAGCCCGGGTCCCTACGCCTATTACGGCGGCGGGCCGTACTACCGGCACCGCCACTATTATCGCCATTGGTAACGGCTGAACAATTGAAAAGCCCGGAGCGACGCTCCGGGCTTTTTTCATGCGTGACGATCAGGCCGTCTTACGGCCACAGCGAAGGCCGTTCCACCTTGCGCGCGTTGTCGAGCGTCGAGACGAAATACTCTTCGCGCTCGCGCTTGAATTTTTCCTGCGTCGCACGGAAGGCTGCGACACGCGCGGCGATCTCTTCGCGTTCGCGGATCTTGCGTTGTTCATCCTCTGTCATGTGAATCCCCTCTACACTTGAGCATGTGCACTACCGAACTCAAGCTCTGCCGCCGCAAATCACTTTGAGTCGCATTCAACACATGCATTGGCGCTTCTGATTGGGGCGTCAATGGGGAGGAGGCATTGCAGGATTGTGATAAGCGAAGGTCGGAAGAAATTGCCGCCCCTGACGTGATTCACATTTCTCGTCTTGCCTCGCGTTTCTTTTCGCGGTGGATAACAGCGTCAACAATCTTGTCGCTTGCGCATCTTGCCGCTAGCGCAAACCAAATCGGGAGACCGCGATGATTGCATCGGATCTTCGCAGCGGCGTTGAGAGGCTCGGCGACATGATCGCCGAAGCCAAGACCATCGTGCCATTCACCGGCGCCGGCATCTCGACCGAATGCGGCATCCCCGACTTCCGCTCGCCGGGCGGAATTTGGACGCGCTACCGTCCGATCGAGTTCGGCGAGTTCGTCGCCAGCCAGGAGGCACGCGACGAATCCTGGCGCCGCCGCTTTGCGATGGACGAGGTCTTCGCGGCCGCGAGGCCCGGCCGCGGCCATCGCGCGCTCGCCTCGCTCTACCGCGCCGGCAAGATCCCCGCCGTCATCACCCAGAACATCGACAATTTGCACCAGGCCTCCGGCTTCGCCGCCGAGCACGTAATTGAACTTCATGGAAATACAACTTACGCGAAATGCATCGGATGTGGGCAGTCCTACCCGCTCGACTGGGTGAAGCAGAGGTTCGACCAGGACGGCGCCGCACCGAACTGCACGCGCTGCGACGAGCCGGTGAAGACGGCGACGATCTCGTTCGGCCAGATGATGCCCGAGGATGAGATGCAGCGCGCGACACTGCTGTCGCAGGCCTGCGATCTCTTCATCGCGATCGGTTCCTCGCTCGTCGTATGGCCGGCGGCGGGGTTTCCGATGATGGCGAAGGACAACGGTGCACGTTTGGTGATCATCAATCGCGAACCGACCGATCAGGACGACATCGCAGACCTCGTCATCCGCCACGACATCGGTGAAACCCTCGGGCCCTTTGTCGGCAATTGAGGCGTCAGTTTGATTCGCGGCTGTGCAAGCTGTTCATAGGTTCCGGCGAATCTCTTTTTTGTCTATGCGTCGCAACCGGGAGTGTTATCTTTTGAGTCGGAAGATTCGCGTCGCGTCGAATTGAGAACATTCTCTAAAGACGCGTGATTCGACGCCGCCAATCAGGCGGGTTGCATGGGATGTGTGGGGTCCGGGGTTATGGGGTCGTCGGACGGATTTGAGTCCAAGAAGCTCGGGGTTCCCGGGCAGGGCGCATCGCCGGGGCGGTTGACGCCCGGCGAACACGGCGGCGCCGGTCGCGATGGCGCGCTCAGTCCTTTCAGTGGACTTGGCGAGGCCAGCGCCAATCTCGTCGAGGTCCATGGCGTCATCAAATGGTTCGATGCCTCCAAGGGCTACGGCTTCATCGTTCCCGACAACGGCTGGCCCGACGTACTCCTGCACGTTACCGTGCTTAGGCGCGACGGTTTCCAGACCGCGTATGAGGGCGCCCGTATCGTCGTCGAGTGCATCCAGCGCGCCAAGGGCTACCAGGCGTTCCGCGTGGTCTCGATGGACGAGTCGACCGCGATCCATCCGGCGCAGATGCTGCCGCCGCGTACCCATGTCACGGTGACCGCGACCAGCGGGCTCGAGCGAGCCCAGGTCAAATGGTTCAACCGGCTGCGCGGCTTCGGCTTCCTGACCTGCGGCGAGGGCACGCCCGACATCTTCGTGCACATGGAGACGCTGCGCCGCTTCGGCATGACCGAGTTGCGGCCTGGCCAATATGTCCTGGTCCGCTTCGGGCCCGGCTCCAAGGGCATGATGGCTGCGGAGATTCATCCCGAGACGGGATCGCCGGGACTTTCGTCCCACTAGCAGGTTGCCGTCGCGCCCATTCGCCAATTCCCGCAATCGTGAGCAGAGGCGCGCCGGCGAGCCAGCGCGCCTCTTTCTTTTCCGGCGATCGCCGCGTAAGGACTGTCGCAGTCCCACGCCCCGAGTGCACTTCCGATGCGTTTTGCCATCAATCCTGACCGAGATACCGTCTGGTCCGTCGCAAAGGGCTGGCTTGCCGCCATCCTCGTCGTCGTCCTTGCCGTCGCGAGCGCGCCCGTCGGTGCCGCCAGCTTCCAGCCGCTCGAGATCGTCACCAAAAACGGCGTGCAGGTGTTCTCGGTGGAAATCGCCACGACCGAGCAGGAGAAGCAGACCGGCCTGATGTACCGCAAGGAACTGGCCGACGGCAAAGGCATGCTGTTCGACTTCAATCCCGAGCAGGAAGTGTCGATGTGGATGAAGAACACCTTCGTGTCGCTCGACATGATCTTCATCCGCGCCGACGGCCGCATCCTGCGCATCGCCGAAAACACCGAGCCGATGTCGACCAGGATCATCTCGTCCCAGGGCCCGGCCCGGGCCGTTCTGGAAGTGGTGGCGGGAACTGCGCAGAAATACGGCATCCGTCCGGGCGACCGCGTCGGCCACCCCCTGTTCGGCAGCAAATAAGTCCCGTCAGCCAGCCTTGCTGGCCGCTTTGGAAGCGTGTATCGACGGGGCTCACCGGATATTCGGGGTATAGCGCAGCCTGGTAGCGCGGCAGTTTTGGGTACTGCAGGTCGTTGGTTCGAATCCAGCTGCCCCGACCAGCAAAATCAAGCACTTAGCGGCAATCTTCCGACGTCTTTCTTCCCAGCTTCTCGCGTTGGGAATGACATGGGAAGATTTGCGAGAGCCCCGGCGCGGTGCTAGATTCGTGCTGCTCGGACAAGGCGCTGCTTCGCGCCCCTGAGCCTGATGCCGGCCCCCGCTACGCGGACAAGGTCGCAGATGCCCCCGGCTTCCGGACAAGGCGCTGACCTGCCTACGCACGTGGATAGCTTCACGGACGGTGCTTCTTGCTGCCCAAAATTCCGATCGAGGATCGTTCGTGGGGCCTGGGTGTCGACGGCGGCACCGCCGAGACCGAATGGATCGGGCTCCTGGTCACGCTGGCAGCCATCGCGATCGTCGTGATCGCTGCATGGTGGCAGCGCCGGCGGAAGCCGCGGGAGTGAACCACGCTCCAGCGCGAGCTCGTCAATGTAGTGCTGATTGCCTCATGGGCGCCGATCAGACTCGGCCCAGCGGGGGCCTGGTCAAGAGCCGACATCCCGGACACCCACGACACGCAGTAGCTCGCGAGCGCTCCTCCGATTGGATGAACTCGCCTAGCGGTCTCTGAAGCGGATTGTTCCGGCTTGTGATAAGGGTGCAACATCAGATCAAAACATCCAATGTTAGCATTGCGCCAACGAATAAATCGGTTCACTTTTAAATTCCGGAAAGAGATATGATAAGGCTCTCCGCCTCCATTGCAGCAATCACTGCGTTCCTAATGACCTCGGCTATGGCAGCCGATCTAGCCGTAAGGGCGCCTGCTGCCGCTTCGACGCGCACGTTCGACTGGGCGGGCTTTTATGTTGGCGGCGCGATGGGCGCCAGGGTTGCCGATCCTGAATCGACCACGACAAGTTTCGACCCCGCCCTAAATCCTACCGTCGGGCCAGACGCGCGCCGAAGCTACGATAACACGGCTTTCTATGCGAAAGGCTACGCAGGCCAAAACTGGCACATTGCGCCATCGTGGATTGCCGGTGTTGAGGGCAGCTTTGGCTGGGGAAACAACAAACGCACAACGCAGGGACTTCCAGGCGCACCAACCCGATTTAGCTCTGTTCTGGATACCGCGTACATCAACGCGGACTGGGATGCTAGCATCCGCGGTCGCCTCGGTGTGTTGATCGCGCCCGCTTGGCTGCTTTACGGGACGGCCGGTGTCGCTTGGCAGAACATCGGCTTTGGATCGAATTGCGTCGGCGCGTTCGTGGTCAACGCCTGCGCTTTTTCGCACTCCGAGGCTAACTCGATCACGCGCACCGGCTGGACTGTAGGTGGCGGACTAGAGAATATGCTATCAGCGCATTGGATCGTCCGCCTCGAGTACAGCTACGCCGATTTCGGGACCTTTACGCACACGTTCTTCCCCGCCGCCGTTGGACCCGGCTTTGACGACCGTTGGACAGCAGATATCAAGAATCGGACGCATACCGCTACTGTCGGAATGTCGTACAGGTTCTAAGGGGCCCGCCGTCTGTGGAATAGCCACTGGGACCGCGAGCACGTGCTACAGACACGACGCACAGTAGATCCCGGGCGTTCCGAGCCACCACCCATTGATAATTTGACTCTGAAGCGCGGCTTGTCTCGATAGCCGCATGTCCGAGCCATACACCCACGTTCGCCTGATCTGCTCCGATGACGGCGGTCTAAACCATCGGTACGAGATCCGCGTCTCCACCTTCGTGCAATTCGATGAGAACCCCGGCCGGCGATCGATCAGCGGGTTGCCGAGCAAGAAGCAAGCGGAAGAGATCGCCAAGAAGATCGCCAGGAGTGAGCGAGACCGGACGGGCGCGCCGGTTTGGAAGTGAAAGCCGCGCCCGATGAGGCCGCCAACTGAGCGGCCTCATGGGGGGGGGGGGAACACTAGCGAGAAGAAGCTACAGCCGCGAGGCTGAATGCCAATACGCAGG
Source organism: Bradyrhizobium betae (assembly GCF_008932115.1). Taxonomy (NCBI): domain Bacteria; kingdom Pseudomonadati; phylum Pseudomonadota; class Alphaproteobacteria; order Hyphomicrobiales; family Nitrobacteraceae; genus Bradyrhizobium; species Bradyrhizobium betae. The sequence goes on along the minus strand of NZ_CP044543.1, from coordinate 7,068,692 downwards.
CAGCGGCTAGGGACCAAAGCGTGATGGCAGCGATTGCATCATCCAGCGCGGCCGTGACGGCTTCGACGTCCCAGCCGACGGCAACAACGTCATCTTCGGCGGCATCATCGACGTCGTCGACGTCAGCCACATCGGAGACGTCATCGGCATCGTCCTCGCAATCGGCGGACAGCAGTTCGGGGTCGGGCGGCAGTGGCAGCTCGACCAAGACCATCGTCAGCGAGGTCTCCATCACGATCGACGGCGTCACCACCACGACGATCACCTATTCCAACGGCACGACCGAGGTCGAGACCTCTACGAGCGCGCAAGGCAGCCAAGGCAATCAGACGGGACAGACATACAACGCGCAAGGCGCGCTCGGCGGTAATGCCCAGAGCCCGTCCGGCGCCAGCGCCGGTGCCTGAGCCGGTCTCGATCGCGGTACCGGAGCACGCGGCCTGTGGCGCCCGGACATGCGTGTGTTCCCCGTCTCAAGCCTGGGCGCTTGTTCTGATGGAAACGCCACTTCTGCGCGATATTTCAAGGGATTATGGCCGACGGACCGGCGCGAAATTGCCAAAACTGATCGAACCTTTGGCTGTCGCCATAGACATATCAGTATTGGGGATTTCAGCGCCCAATATCTAACGGACGCCGCCAAGCGATGATATTCCGCTTGTGCGGCGTTGCGCCCTTCGGGGATCAATTCGTTTGGGGATCAGTTCGTTGCGTACCAGCCGAACGGAAATGGCAAGAATGGCCAGACCATCTGGTTGTCGTTCGCGGCCCTGGGCGGCTCCTGGAGGGACATCCTGATGAGTGGAGCAGGCGGCGTCGATCGCACCGCCAAGCGTAGCCATGCACACTGCAAATTCATTGTGGTCGCCCCGGTCCCGTCAATTCTTTTCAAAAATGTCAGTTCAAAATTCGGCGTCAGTTCAAAATCGCTGCACGCCCAAACGGCGCGCCATTCTCAAATCGTGCATGCATCCTAGAAAAATCGACGCCGGCTTTCAACCGGTCTGGCCGGCTGTACACGGGAAGTAAGGTTGACCGGTTAGGTTAAGGGCGAGCGGTTGTTGCGGCCGCTTTGGCGGCTGCTATCAGATCAGTCCCGGCTCGCGACGGCTGCCTGAAATCCGTGCTCACACAGCAGCAAAGTTCGTCGCCGCGCTCGTATCCTGTGAGTTCTGCGTCATGCCTTTCGATCGCAACGTCCCAACCGTCAGTCGACAGTCGAGCTGGACCGAGATCTGGCATCTCTGGACCGTGGTCGTGCCGCGCCGCTCGATCAACGGACAGCTCGTCTATGGCAAGGTCTGGCGCCGCCATGACGGCCGCGACTGGATCTACAAGAAGTTCACGGAGTTCGACAGCGAAGAGGCGGCCTAGAAGACCGCCTCCGTGTCAAATCCGGTGCTGCTCGCTTCTATCCCTGCACGCGCGGCAGCGGCAGTTTGAAATGCCGCTTCGCATAAGCGACGATCTCGTTGTCCGAGGGATGATCGGCTGCTTCCACCGCGACGATCCGCTTGGCGATGTCGGGCGCGTGCGCGCGAATGTGGCTGGCGAGCTCCGTCTTCGCGCTCGCCGGGCCGATGATCAGGACTTCGCCGGCATCGGCGAGGGCCTTGGTCACGTCGGTGTAGAACGCCTTGTCGGGCGCGGCATGGCCGCTGCCGATTTCATTCGCTTTGTGATGAAGATGACGCGTTGCCAGCTGCGGATGCAGCGTGACTTCGTCGGAGCCGCTCAAGCCGAGATGAAAGATCTTGGCCTGGGAATGGTCGATCCAGACCACGGCGTGAAAATGAGTGGGCATGTGTTTGGGCCTTGTCTACGGGGAGGACGCCGACATCGATGTGGCGGCGCATGTCGGGCCGACACTATTCCGGCCGGCGGCCCTTCTGGTTGACGCAGGTCAATCCGGTCCCGGACCAGCCGAAAGCGGTCCGGCCAACCCAACTGCGCGCCCCGGAGGCAGGCGCGTCGCGGTTCAGGCGGCCTTCAGGCGGCCTTGGCGGGCGCGGCGGCCGCCGGCTTGGCCGGCGGCGGCTTCAGCGGCTTGTCCTGCTTCTTCGACCACGAAATGTAGTAGGCGACCGTGGTCATGATCGCGATGCCGGCCACACTGACGAAGATCTGTGCCAGCAGCGAGCCCGAGCTCATCGACAGCTCGAAATGGCCGACGAAGGACAGGAACACGCCGACGCAGAACACCGCGAGCGACTGCTGGCCGCACACGATGATCGGGTCGAACACCTTCCACTCCAGGCCCGGCCACTCCTTCGGGACGAAGCGGATCACCATGATCACGATCACGACGAAGTGGATGAAGCGATAGGGCGCGAGGTTGGTCTTGTCGTTCGGGTTGAACGCCGAGAACAGCCATTCCGGGAACATGCCGCCGAGGGTCGGGAAGCGGCCCGCCATGGTCATGACCAGCGCGAACAGCAGATAGCCGATGCAGAACCAGAGCGTGATCGGCGAATTGATGATCGTCATCGAGCGCCGTGCCCCGCCCATCGCGCACCAGGCGCCGAACACGAACAGCACCTGCCAGGCATACGGGTTGAAATACCACTGGCCGGCCGGATAGGCGGTCAGGTTCAGGCCATAGTGGCGCGCGGTGAGCCACAGCACGATCGACAGCGCCATCGTCAGATCCGGCTTGCGCAGCATGAACCAAAGCACCGGCGGAAACAGCCCCATCAGCACGATGTAGAGCGGCAGCACGTCGAGATTGAGCGGCTTGAAGCGCAGGAACAGGCCCTGGCGCAGCGTCTCGGTGGCGTTGTCGACGAGGCCGACGACGTTGAACTCGTTGATCATCTCGGAGTCGCCGAAGCGGAGCGCCAGATAGCTGATTGAGGCGATGTAGATCACGAACAGGATGATGTGGGCGACGTAGAGCTGCCAGACCCGCTTGGTGAGCCGGGTGGCGCCGACGATGAAGCCGCGGTCCAGCATCATTCGCGCATAGACGAAGGAGGCGGTGTAGCCGGAGATGAAGACGAACAGGTCGGCGGCGTCGGAAAAGCCGTAATTGCGGGTCGTGATCCAGTTCACGACGTTGTCGGGGATATGGTCGAGGAAGATCGCCCAGTTCGCGACGCCGCGAAACAGGTCGAGCCTGAGGTCGCGGCCTTTCTCGGGAAGGGTAGCGCTGATGTTCAGGAAGGCCATGCGAGGGGGCTTTCGGAGGGGGCGGATACGCTGAGGTCGGCGAGGCGGTGCTGCCGGGCTGGGATCCCGGCGCGGAAGGCGGGTACGCAATTGTCACGGTGCAGCATAATGACTATACCGTCGGTGAGGCGACCCGGGGGCCGGAATCACTGATCAGTTCCCGAAAGGTGTCTCTATACTATCTATGCCCACGGTTTCCACCAACTGTCACCGTGACGCATCGAATTCGAACGAAAAGACGAAGAGGGCCCGGACAGCCAATGACCGCACGCATTTTCAAGCCCGCCAAGAACGCGATGCAATCCGGCCGGTCCAAGACCAAGGAATGGCAGCTGGATTACGAGCCGGAGCAGCCGCGCGCGGTCGAGCCGCTGATGGGCTGGACCTCGTCTGGCGACATGAAGCAGCAGATCACCCTGCGCTTCCACTCCAAGGAAGAAGCCATCGCCTATTGCGAGCGCAAAGGCATCGCCTACCAGGTCATCGAGCCCCAGGATTCGATCCGCCGGCCGGTCGCCTATGCGGACAATTTCTCGTTCCGGCGCGGCGAGCCCTGGACGCATTGAGCCCAGCCAGACTCTATCGAGGCGTCATGCCCGGGCTTGTCCCGGGCATCCACGTTTTGGGGCCGATGAAAGAACTGGGATGGCCGGGACAAGCCCGGCCGGGAGCGGCTAATCGCCGAGCTCGCGAACCCTTGGCACCAATACTGCTGCGTGCTTCGCTGCCTCGCATGACACGACCATGACGAGGTGGGGGATGGCCGGGCGTGACCAGCTCGACGGCGTCGATCTGAAGATACTCTCCGAGCTGCAGCAGGACGGGCGGGTTCGCAACAACGAGCTGGCGCTGCGCGTCGGCGTGTCCGCGCCGAACTGCCTGCGGCGGCTCAAATCGCTGTTCAGCCGCGGCGTCATCAAGGCGGTGCGCGCCGTCATCGACGAGCGGATGCTCGGCTATGAGGTGGTGTCGTTCGTCTCGATCCAGCTCGGCAGTCAGGCCCAGCCGGTGCTGGAGACGTTCGAGAGTTCGATCGCCGCGATCCCGCGCATCCAGCAGTGCTGGCGCATCTCGGGCGACACCGACTACCTGCTCAAATGCGTTGCGCCGAGCGTCGAGAGCATGCGCCAGCAATTGCTGCATTTCGCCGCGATGCCTGATGTGAAGAACGTCCGTAGCTTTCCGGTGCTGGGGGTTGCCAAGGACGTGCCGTTGCCGTTGCAGGCGCACGTGGTGGTGGCGGGATAGGGGATCTGCGCGCTCCCATCTCGGCGCGGCTCGCACGAACTCGCCAATCAATTCAAAGCGCTGAGCGCGGCTCCGTATCCGAATATGGGCTTCGGATTATAATGAATTAACTACTTAGTAAGTCACCTAAGTTTGACATGTGATTTCAAGGGGCCTGCAATGCGCAGAGCCGTGATTGCCGGCTCGCGGACTTGGCCTACATGCGAGGCGTGAACCTCAGCGTGCGTCGCATGCCGAGGACTCTTTTGTGGGATCCTGAAACAGGAAAAGACGACATGACCTCGATTTCGAAGACGCTCGTCGCGTCCGCCGCGACGCTGTTTGCATCCGCCTTCCTCGTGATGACCGCGCCCGCCGCGCAGGCCGAAGACTATTGCATCACCAACGGCGCCCAGGCGGCTCACGGCTGCGGCTATCCGACGATGGAAGCCTGCCGTCAGGCGGCCGGCGGCATCGGCGGCTCGTGCTCGCAGGCTGGCGGCGCGAAGACCAACGACGCGCTCGCCTTCCAGCCGAAGCAGACCCGCGCCAAGACTCGTCCGGCCAAGGACAAGTCCTCGAACTAAGCCGACTATCAGTTCCAGCGTAATGCGGCCTCTGCGTTCGATCGCGGAGGCCGTATGCGCTTGCAGGGCTCAACGATAGCGCCCGCGAAACTCGCGTGGGCTCGCGCCGGTCCAGCTGCGGAAGGCGCGCGAAAAGCTCTTCTCGTTGCGGAAACCGGCGATCTCCGCGATGCGCTTGATCGGCGCACGCCCCCGCATCAGCTCCTGCTTTGCCAGCTCGAACTTTGCCTCTTCCTTGAGATCGCGCAGCGAGGTTGCTTCCTCGCGCAGGCGCCGATGCATGGTGCGGGTGGATAGCGCCAGCTCGCTTGCGACATCCTCGGCGCCAAGACTGCGGCCGCGCCCATTGCGGAGCACGCGGCGAACGCGTTCGACCAGCAGCCGGTCGCGCCTGTATGGCAGCACCGTCAGCCGCAGCGCGCCCTTGAGCATGCTGTCGAGATCGGCGGCGCTGCGCGTGAACGGCAGCGAAAGATAGTGCTTGTCGAAGACGATGCGGGCGCTGTCCGCATCGAAGCTCAGGTTCTTGCAGAAGATGGTCGGATAGACCGAGATATGGCCGGGCTCGGCAAAGGGAAATTCCGCCGTGCGCAGCGCGATCGCGGAATCGACCGCCCAGCAGGAGAAGCCGAGCACATAGCGGAGCAGGGTGACCAGGCAGAATTCGCGCAACGGGCCGAGATCGCGCTGCTCGCGGATGGAGATGGTCGCGGTCTCTTCGCCAATCGCGAGCTCGAACAGCACGTCCTCGGTCAGCAGGCGATGATGCCGGCACCAGCGCTTGAGGGCGACCTCGAGATTGGGCGCCGTGATCGAGGCGCGGCACAGCATGCCATAGGTCCCCCAGGGCAGCCGGCGCGAGAACCAGCCGAGCGCCTCGTCGTCGAGCTCACGCATGGCGTGGCCGGCCAGCGCCTCGAACTGGGCCGCCGTGACCCGCCCGTCGCCGGATTGAACGAGGTCCTCGGTGACCTGGCCCTTGCCCAGGGCCTCGGCCGCATCCCGCCCGTAGCGGACATAGGCGGCGACCACGCCGCGGACGAAGGCGGCGGGGGTCATGGCGCGGCGGGGTGTCGCGGTGGCGGCTTGAAAAGGCATGAAAAATCCTCGCCAAAGTTGGCGGAAAATGCAACCTTTTCGACCGCCACGGCACCCGGACGGCGGTAGGTTCGGGCGATAAAAGACGGAGGAATCGCCTTGAACATCCCGAGCATCGATTTCGATCTGGGCGAAGACATCAGCATGCTGCGCGACACCGTGCGCGCCTTCGTGGAGGCGGAGATCACGCCGCGCGCGGCCGAGATCGAGAAGGCCAATCTGTTCCCGGCCGACCTCTGGAAACGCCTTGGCGACCTCGGCCTGCACGGCATGACCGCGCCGGAGCAATATGGCGGCTCGAACATGGGCTATCTCGCCCACATCGTTGCCATGGAGGAGGTCTCGCGCGGCTCCGCGGCCGTCGGTCTGTCCTATGGCGCCCATTCCAATCTCTGCGTCAACCAGATCCGCCGCAACGGCAACGACGCGCAGCGGCAGCGCTATCTGCCAAAACTGATCTCCGGCGAGTATGTCGGGGCGCTCGCGATGTCCGAGCCCGGCGCGGGATCGGACGTGGTCTCGATGAAGCTGCGCGCCGACAAGCGCGGCGATCGCTATGTGCTCAACGGCTCGAAGATGTGGATCACCAATGGCGGCGACGCCGATGTGCTGGTCGTCTATGCCAAGACCGATCCAGAGGCCGGACCGCGCGGCATGACCGCCTTCCTGGTCGAGAAGGGTTTCAAGGGCTTCACCCACGGCCAGCATCTCGACAAGCTCGGCATGCGCGGCTCCAACACCTATCCTCTGTTCTTCGACGAGTGCGAAGTGCCGGCGGAGAACGTGCTCGGCAAGGTGGGCGAGGGCGTCAAGGTGCTGATGTCCGGCCTCGACTATGAGCGCACGGTGCTTTCAGGCGGCCCGCTCGGCATCATGGCGGCCTGCATGGACGCGGTGGTGCCCTACATGCACGAGCGCAAGCAGTTCGGCCAGCCGATCGGCGATTTTCAGCTGATGCAGGGCAAGCTCGCCGACATGTATGCGACCTGGCAGGCCACGCGCGCCTATGTCTATGCGGTCGGGCGCGCCTGCGACCGCGCCGATCATGCCAGGACGCTCCGCAAGGATGCGGCGGCTGCGATCCTCTATTCCGCGGAGAAGGCGACGTGGATGGCGGGCGAGGCGATCCAGGCGCTTGGCGGCGTCGGCTACACCAGCGAATTCCCTGTCGGACGTCTCTGGCGCGACGCCAAACTCTATGAGATCGGCGCCGGCACCTCGGAGGTGCGCCGCATGCTGATCGGCCGCGAACTGATGGCGGAAACGGCCTAAGCTTACGCCAAAACTGCCGCGCGTTGTCGCGGCCTCTCATCACGTCATCAGAAACGCGGGACCTCATGCCGCTTCATTCCAGTATCGATCCTTCTTCGTCGGATTTCGCGCGGAACGCCGAATCCATGCGCGGCCTCGTCGCGGACTTGCGCGAAAAGCTCAGCCAGGTCGCCGGCGGCGGCGGCGAGGTTTCGCGCAACCGCCACACCGCGCGCGGAAAGATGCTGGCGCGCGAGCGCGTCGACCTGCTGGTCGATCCCGGGACCTCGTTCCTGGAGCTGTCGCCGCTCGCGGCCTACGGCCTCTATGGCGGTGACGTGCATTCGGCGAGCGTCGTCACGGGGGTGGGGCGCATCGCAGGCCGCGAATGCGTTGTTGTCGCCAACGACGCCACGATCAAAGGTGGCACCTATTATCCGATGACCGTGAAGAAGCATCTGCGCGCGCAGGACGTGGCGCGGCAGAACAATCTTCCCTGCGTCTACATGGTCGATTCCGGCGGCGCCTTCCTGCCGCTGCAGGACGAGATCTTTCCCGACGAGCGGCATTTCGGTCGCATCTTCTACAACCAGGCACAGATGTCGTCGCAGGGCATTCCGCAGATCGCGATCGTGATGGGCTCCTGCACCGCCGGCGGGGCCTATGTGCCGGCGATGTCGGACGAGAGCATCATCGTGCGCAATCAGGGCACTATCTTTCTCGGCGGCCCGCCGCTGGTGAAGGCGGCGACCGGCGAGGTCGTCAGCGCGGAGGAGCTCGGCGGCGCCGACGTGCATTCGCGGCAGTCGGGCGTGACCGATCATTACGCCCAGAACGACGCCCATGCGATCGGCATTGCCCGGCGCATCGTCGGCACGCTGAAGCCGTCCACGCGGCCGAACCTCAACATGCATCCGCCGCGCGATCCGCTGTTCGCGGCGGAGGAGATCTACGGCGTGGTGCCCGTCGACGGCAGGAAGCCGTTCGACGTGCGCGACATCATCGCCCGCGTCGTCGACGGCTCCGAGTTCGACGAGTTCAAGAAGCTCTATGGCACGACGCTTGTGTGCGGCTTCGCCCATATCTGGGGCTTTCCGGTCGGCATCATCGCCAACAACGGCATCCTGTTCAGCGAGAGCTCGCTGAAGGGCGCTCATTTCATCGAGCTGTGCTGCCAGCGCGGCATTCCGCTGGTGTTCCTGCAGAACATTACCGGCTTCATGGTCGGCAAGAAATACGAGGCCGGCGGCATCGCGCGCGACGGCGCCAAGCTGGTGACGGCGGTTGCGACCGCCTCGGTACCGAAGTTCACCGTCGTGATCGGCGGCTCCTACGGCGCCGGCAATTACGGCATGTGCGGCCGCGCCTATTCGCCGCGTTTCCTGTGGATGTGGCCGAACGCGCGCATCTCGGTGATGGGCGGCGAGCAGGCCTCGATGGTGCTGAGCCAGGTCCGCCGCGACAATATCGAGGCCAAGGGCGATAGCTGGTCCAAGGACGAGGAAGACAAGTTCCGCGAGCCGATCCGCGCGCAGTATGACAGCCAGGGGCATCCCTACTACGCCACCGCGCGCCTGTGGGACGACGGCGTGATCGACCCGGCCGACACCCGCCTCGTGCTCGGCCTTGGCCTCTCGGCGGCGTCGAATGCGCCGATCGAGCCGACGAAATTCGGCCTGTTCAGGATGTGATGCGATGGACCGCTTAAAGCTCTACCGGCGTTTTCGCACGCTCCTGATCGCCAACCGCGGCGAGATCGCCTGCCGCATCATCCGCACCGCGCGCGCCATGGGCCTGCGCACGGTCGCGGTCTATTCCGAGGCCGATCGCGACGCCATGCATGTCGCGCTCGCGGATGAAGCCGTGCTGCTCGGGCCCGCACGGGCCCGCGACAGCTATCTCAACGTCGAGCGGCTGATCGAGGCCGTCCGCAAGACCGGGGCCGAGGCCGTGCATCCCGGCTACGGTTTCCTGTCCGAGAATGCCGAGTTCGCGCAGGCGTGTTACGACGCAGGCCTCGTCTTCGTCGGCCCCACCGCCGGGATGATGACGGCGATGGGCTCGAAGTCCGGCTCGAAGGCACTGATGGAAAGAGCCGGCGTGCCGCTGGTGCCGGGCTATCACGGCGACGCGCAGGACGATGCGACGCTGGCGAAGGCGGCCGAGAAGGCCGGTTTCCCCATCCTGGTGAAGGCCTCCGCCGGCGGCGGCGGCCGCGGCATGCGCATCGTGCGCTCGGCGGACGAGCTTGGCCCCGCGATCGTCAGCGCCAAGCGCGAGGCCAAGGCCGCGTTCGGCGACGACCGCATGCTGATCGAGAAATATGTCGATAATCCCCGGCATATCGAGGTGCAGATCATCGGCGACAGCCACGGCAATCTGCTGTCGCTGTTCGAACGCGAATGCACCTTGCAGCGCCGCCACCAGAAGGTGATCGAGGAGGCGCCGTCGCCGACGCTCAATCCCGCCCAGCGCGAGACGGTCTGCGCCGCCGCGCGAAAGGCGGCCGGAGCCGTGAATTATGTCGGCGCCGGCACCATCGAGTTCGTCTCCGACGGCAAGGACGTGTTCTTCATCGAGATGAACACGCGTCTGCAGGTCGAGCATCCCGTGACCGAGCTGATCACCGGGATTGATCTGGTCGAGTGGCAGCTGCGCGTCGCCTTCGGCGAGGCGTTGCCGCTGAGGCAGGACCAGATCCGGCTCAATGGCCACGCCGTCGAGGCGCGTGTCTATGCCGAAAACCCCACCAAGAACTTCATGCCGTCGGTCGGCAGGATCTCGACCTGGCGCCTGCCGGCGGAAGGCGGGGGCCTGCGGATCGATGCCGGCTATCGCGAGGGCGATAGCGTCTCGCCGTATTACGACGCCATGCTCGCCAAGATGATCGCGTGGGCGCCGACGCGGGATGTCGCGATCGAGCGGCTCAACCGCGGGCTGGAAGAGTCGGACGTTCGCGGCATCGTCACCAACATTCCGTTCCTGTCGGCGCTGATGACGCATCCAAAAGTGCGGTCGAATGCGATCGATACCGGTTTCATCGAGCGCGAGCTGGCGGTGCTGACGTCGGCCGCGGCAGCGCCGGGCGAGCTCGAGCTGTGCGCTGCGGTCGCCGCTGTTGTCAACGATGAGCGGCAGGCCGCGCAGGCAAACGCGACGTCGTCTTTGAGTTCGCCTTGGCAGACCTTTGGCTGGATGCCGGTCGGCCGCCGGCAGCGCAATTTCGTCTTCCGCGTGGGCCATGGCATTGGACTTGGGACGGAGCAGAAGGTCACGCTGAATTACGGCAGCGGCCCGTCGACGCTGGTGATCGGCGACCGCGAACTGGCGTTCGCGATCGCGCCGAAGGATGGCGGATTCGATCTGACGCTCGATGGCGTCAAGTCGCAGGTCGCGGCCGTGATCGACGGCCACGAGCTCTATCTGCGCACGCGCAACGGCCGCTTCGACCTGCATTGGGTCGATCCGTTCGGCGGTGAGACCGAGGAGCAGACCGGGGCGGACAAGATCGCCGCGCCCTTGCCGGGCACGGTCGTCGCCGTGCTGGCCGAGGAGGGAGCGAAGCTGGAGAAGGGCGCGCCGATTCTGACGCTGGAGGTGATGAAGATGGAGCAGACGCTGCGCGCGCCCTATGCCGGGGTGCTGAAATCCATCAAATGCAAGGTCGGCGACATCGTGCAGGAAGGCGTCGAACTCGCCGTGGTCGAGCCGGCGGGTGAGTGATATGAGCGATCCCGTCCGCATCATCGAAATGGGGCCGCGCGACGGCCTCCAGAACGAGAAGACGCCGGTCAGCGTCGAGGCCCGCATCGCCTTCGTCGAGGCGCTGGTGGCGGCCGGCCTGAATACGGTCGAGGTTGGCGCCTTCGTCTCGCCCAAGGCGATCCCGCAAATGGCAAGCTCCGATGCCGTGCTGCGTGGCGTGAGCCACATCAAGGGTGCCGAATTCCACGTGCTGGTGCCGAACGAGAAGGGCTATGACGCCGCTCGTGCGGCCGGCGCGAAAGTCGTCTCCGTGTTCGCGGCAGCCTCGGAGGGCTTTTCGCGCGCCAACATCAATTGCACGGTCGCGGAGTCCATCGAGCGGTTCAAGCCGGTGCTGGCGCGCGCCAGGGCCGACCGCGTACCGGTGCGCGGCTATATTTCCTGCGTGCTCGGCTGCCCCTTCGACGGCGAGATCAAGCCAAAGGCGGTGGCCGATCTCGCCAGCACGCTATGGGAGCTCGGCTGCTACGAGGTCTCGCTCGGCGATACCATCGGCGTCGGCACGCCTGACAAGGCCAAGGCGATGCTGCGCGCGGTCAGCGCCAACATTCCCGCCGCCAAGCTCGCGATGCATTTTCACGACACCTACGGCCAAGCCCTCGCCAATCTCTATGCCGGCCTGGAGGAGGGCGTCCGCGTCATCGACGCCGCCGCCGGCGGCCTCGGCGGCTGCCCCTACGCGCCGGGCGCGACCGGCAATGTCGCGACCGAGGATGTCGTCTACATGCTCGAAGGCATGGGCGTCAGGACCGGCGTGGACATGGACAAGCTGCTGGCCGCGACCAACGCGATGAGCGGCGTGCTCGGCAAGCCCCCTGTGAGCCGCGTGGCCTCCGCGTTGAATGCGAAGAAGAGGCGGGCGAATTCGTAGGGTGGGCAAAGGCGCGGAGCGCCGTGCCCACCATCTCTCAACGGTTTTGAGTCAATGGTGGGCACGCTTCGCTTTGCCGACCCTACGGCAATCGTGATTGCAGCTACCTGCTCCCGTCCGGCCCCATCACGAGGTCAGGCAGTCCGGTCGAGATCTCGGGCACGAAGCACAGCAGCAGCACCGCGAGCATCATCAGCAGCACGAAGGGCAGGGTGCCCCAGATCACCTCGCGCAGGGGAATATCCGGCGCGACGTTGCGGATGACGAAGATGTTCAACCCCACCGGCGGATGGATCAGGCCCATCTCCATCACGATGGTCATGACCACGCCGAACCAGATGATATCGAAATTGGCGGCGCGTAGGGGTGGCAGGATGATCGGCGCGGTCATCAGGATGATCGAGACCGGCGGCAGGAAGAAGCCGAGCACGACGACCATCACGAGGATCGCGAAGAGCAGCTCCCAGCGCGGCAGGTGCATCGCGACGATGGATTCGGCGACCGACTGCGAGATGTGCAGATAGCTCATCACGTAGGAATAGAGCAGCGACATGCCGATGATCATCATCAGCATGGTCGATTCCCGGATCGTCGATTTCATGATCGGGGCGAGGTCGCTTGGCCGCCATACGCTGTAGATCGCGGCGATCAGCGCCAGTGCCAAGAGGCCGCCGAGGCCGGCGGTCTCCGACGGGGTCGCGTAACCGCCATAGAGCGCGATCATCACGCCGGTGAGCAGCAGCACGAACGGGATCACGCGTGGCAGCACGCTGAAGCGTTCGGCGAGCGTGTACTCGTCGCGGGCGAGGATCGCAGCTTCGGGGCCGCCGTTCTTGTAGATGGCTTCAGCGGCGGCATATTCCCGGCGGAAGCGGAACACCGCGTAGACGCCGAACAGCGTGACCAGCAGCAGGCCGGGCCCGATGCCGGCGAGGAACAGCCGTCCGAGCGATTTCTCCGCCGCGACGGCGAACAGGATCATGGTGATGGAGGGCGGCAGCAGGATGCCGAGCGTGCCGCCGGCGGCGATGATGCCGGCGGCAAAACCGCCGGAGTAGCCGCGCTTGCGCATTTCGGGGATGCCGGCCGAGCCGATCGCCGAGCAGGTCGCGGGCGAGGAGCCCGCCATCGCCGCGAACAGCGCGCAGGCGAACACGTTGGCGACGCCGAGGCCGCCGGGCACGCGGTGCAGCCAGGCATGCAGGGCCGAATAGAGATCCTGGCCGGCGCGCGACTTGCCGATCGCGGCCCCCTTCAGGATGAAGAGCGGGATCGACAGCAGCGTGATCGAGGCCATTTCCTCGTAGACGTTCTGCGTCACCGTATCCAGCGATGCGGCAGGCATATAGATGCCCATGAACACGACCGCGACCGCGCCGAGCGCGAACGCAATGGGCATGCCCGAGAACATTACGAACAGCGTCGCCAGCCCGTAGGCGAGACCGATACCGAACACGCTCATGGCCGCTTGGCCCCTGTGAGAGGCAGCGCGAGCTGCACGACGATCTGGACGCAGAGCAGGCTCATGCCAAGCGCCATCAGCGTATAGGGAATGGCGAGCGGCGGCGACCACATCGAGTTCGAGACCTGGCCGTCGACATAGGCTTCATGCGCCAGCGTCCACGATTTCCAGGTGAAGAAGGCGCAGAACAGCAACGTTGCGGCATCGACCAGCCAAAGCCTGACCTTGTTCGCAAGCGGCGAGAGCAGTCCGACGAAGGCCTCGATGCCGATATGACCGCGGTTCTGCTGGACATAGGCTGCCGTCATGAAGGTGGCGCCGACCAGCAGGAACACGGCGGCCTCGTCCTGCCAGTAGTTGGCGGCCTTGAACAAGGCGCGGCTGAGCACGCTGTAGCTCAGGATGGCGCAGGCCGCGATCAGTGCGATCGCCGCGAACACGACGATGATGCTGTTGAGGATGGCGAGACATCGATCGAGCGCCGCCGCGAGGCCTGTGCCTGCGGCGGTGCTTGCCGGGCCGTCACGATCCGGAAGCGGACCGTGGATCATGCCGCGACGTCGGTCGCGAGCTTGAGAAGGTTCGCGGCGGTCGCGGTCTTGGCGCCGTAGTCCTTCCAGGCGGTGTCGCGGGCGATGTCGCGCCATTTGCCGACGGTCGCCGCATCGAGCGCCGACACCTTGGCGCCGGCCTTCTCGTAGACCTTGGCGACCTCGACGTCGTCATCCTGCGCACCCTTGCGGCCGAAGGCCTCGAGCTCGGTGCCGACGGTGAGCAGGATGTCCTGCTGGTTCTTCGGCAGCTTGTCGAAGATCGCCTTTGACATCATCAGCGGCTCGAGCATGAACCAGTACGACGCGCCCGCGCCAGAGGTCAGCGACTTCGCGACCTCTTCGAGGCGGAACGAGATCAGGCTGGTGGAGGAGGTGATGCCGGCGTCGCAGGCGCCGGTCTGCATCGCCGCGTAGATTTCGTTCGACGGCACCGACAGCACCGAGGCGCCGGCGGTCTGAAGCACCATGTCCATCTCGCGCGAGCCGCCGCGCACCTTCATGCCCTTGGCATCTTCGGGCGCGACGATCGGCTTGGAGCGGCTGGCAACGCCGCCGGCCTGCCACACCCAGGTGAGCAGGATGATGCCCTTGTCGGCGAGGAAATCGGTCAGCGCCTTGCCGACCGGCTCCTTCTTCCAGCGCAGGCCCTGGTCGTAGGTGGTGACGAGGCCGGGCATCAGGCCGATATTGGTCTCCGGCAGTTCGCCGCCAGCGTAGGGCATCGGATACAGAGAGATGTCGAGCGCGCCCTTGCGCATCGCCGAGAACTGCGCGTTGGTCTTGATCAGCGAGGAGTTCGGATAGATCTCGGCAGCGATATCACCATTGCTGCGCTTACTGACTTCAGCGGCAAACATGCGGCAGAGCCGGTCGCGGAAATCGCCCTTGTCGATGGTGCCACCCGGGAACTGATGCGAGATCTTCAGCGTGGTCGCGGCCTGCGCCGTGCCGGTGCCGAAGCGGAGGATGGCGGGCGCGGCGACGGCGGTCGCGATCAAATGGCGGCGCGTGAGCATGGTGTGATCCCCTTGAAACGTTTCTCTGGACGGTTGTTGTTGGTGTTGGGTCGGGTCCTGGAAGACCGGCGCTGGGCCCATCCTAGCCGGTCTTCCGCCCGATATTCTCTCATCTGATAGTTCGAGACCGAATGCCGCGGCAAGGGCCGGTCTTGCTGCGCTGCACACTGCCCGCGGCCCGCACAAATTTATCGGCGATGCCGTAACAACGCAGGCGGTCGATCCGTCGAGATTAGATAGCGGCGTCCGTCGCTGACAAACATCATCTCGAAGGGAAGACTGTCATGACCATTCGTACCCGCATCGTGCTCGGCATCTCGGCTGCCGCGCTCTCGCTTGGCCTCGTGCTGTCGCCGGCCGCCTTTGCTCAGGACAAGATGGGCAAGGACGACGGCATGATGAAGAAGGACACGATGTCCAAGGACGGCATGAAGAAAGACACCATGTCCAAGGATGACGGCATGAAGAAGGACCACATGTCGAAGGACGGGATGAAGAAGGACGACGGGATGATGAAGAAGTGAACTGATCGTCCGCCATCGTCGGGCGCGCATGCGAAACGCAGAAGCACGCTGTCGAAACTCCGGGGGCGGTCACGTGGACCGCCCCGAAGTGATGCTTTTAGTTCAATTTCAATTGAACGTAACTTGTCAAAGCTACTTGCGCTTGGCCTTGCGGGCGGCGTAGCGGGCGTCGCGCCTGGCCTTCTGCTCGGCCTCGGCCTCGGCCGCCTTCGCGATCGCTTCTTCGGCCTCGCGCGCGATGCGCGCAGCTTCGGCGGCTTTGGCCTCTTCCTCGAGGCGCTTCTGCTCGGCCTTTTCCGCCTCGCGTGCGGCCTTGGCCTCGGCCCGCTTGGCCGCGAGGGCCTCGCGTTCGGCACGCTTCGCCAACACCGCAGGGTCATCCGGACCGGGCTGCGACTTGAATTTGTTCAAAAGATTTTTGCGTGCTTCCTGCGCGGCCTTCTGCCGGTCGGAAAAGCCTGGTTCCCTGAATCCACTCATCGAACGAACCTTGTCATCCTCGCTTTCAGTCCTATATCAAGCTTGTTGGTACGTCGGCTGGGCATAGCGGGCACCACGCGACGCAGAAGCGTGTACATCGGCGCGCGTCGCGAAGCCACCTATAATCGCAGCCGATCAGGTAGACGAAAAATCGCCACCCCCCGACGATCTCTCGTAGCCCCGAAAAACTGCCGAATTGTGATGTCCCTCATAAGGGGCCCACGGAGCGGCGCCTAGCGTCCGCCCGGTACGAGACGGAGACGGGCATGACCATGTCAACACGGAGCCTGAGGGCGCTTGCAATCGCCTTCGCGGTGGTGGCCGGCGCCGCGTTGCTGCTCGCCCGTCCGCAGCCGTTCGAAAGTGCCGTCCTGGGGGCGGATTGGGAATGCACCCAGACCGCGTTCGTGCTGACGAGCTGCGCACCGCGGGTCCGGGAGGCGATCCCGGCGGTCGAAACCTCACGCAAGGACGCAATCCGGCAGACCCGGGGTTAGCGCCGGGATATCGAACCGGATGTGACGCCAGGCTGCAGAGGTGATAGAGCCCGCTCACCCCTGCGATTGGTCAGCCATGTCCAAGACTGAGCTTAAGACTGAGCCCAAATCCAAGCCCGAACCGGGCGAACAGCAGAAATCGCCGCCGAAGCCGCCATCCGGGGACAACCGCCGCGGCGCCATGGCCGGATTGGTCATCGCCATCGTGATCCTCGGTATCGGCTGGTGGCTTGCCCGCGATCTCACCGCCGCCAGCAAGATGCAGGACTGCCTGATGTCGGGGCGGAGCAACTGCAACGTCATCGAGCCGGCCCGCTAGCGGCACTCTGGCACGCGACCCGTGCGGACGAAAAAATGCCGTGATCTTAATCATTTGTAACGGGACTTAGCCGACCAAAGCAGATCAGTTATGTCCGCCGGCATCAGCCCGGCGCGAAGCGAATCGTCTATCGCGCATGGGACCACGGCAATCGAAAGAGTAGGGGGTCCAGCACGCATGAGCGCGTCCAGCCGCATGAAGATCATCATTCCCTTGGTTTCGGCCATGTCGTTGCTCGCCGTCCCGGCGCTGGCACAGGATTCATTGCCGCCCAGGCCCCAGGCCAATCCGCAGGCGGGGCCCGGCGCAGGTGCGCCGCCCCCGAACAATCAGCAGAACATGCGCAAGGGTCCGCCACCGCAGCAGGCGGCCCGGCCTCAGGGACAGCCGCAGGTTCAGCTACAAGGACAGCCACAGGGACAGCCTGGTCGTCCGCCCCAGGCTGGCGGTGGCGGCCCTCGTCCCGGCTATGCGGGTGCGGGACCTGCTGGCCCTGGTCCGCGCCCGCAGAATGCCGGCGGTCCGCCCCCCGGGCGCAACTATGCGCGTGGGCCGGTACCCGAGCGCGACTGGGGCGGTCACGCCTATCGCGGCAATCGCGCCTGGGATGGCGGGCGCTGGCGTCACGACGTCCGCAACGGCCGCTCCGGCTGGTGGTGGGACGTCGGCGGCGTCTGGTATTATTATCCGCAGCGGATGGCTGGTCCGCCCGCCTACATCTCGGAAGACTATTACGACGACGTGCCGGTCGCCTACGCCCCGCCGGTCGCCTACGAACCGCCGCCTCCGCCGCCGCCGGCTGATCCCGGCGTGAGCGCGCTTGGCGGTGCCATCGTCGGTGGCGTGCTCGGCGGCCTGATCTCGGGCAACGCCTCGGGCGCGGCCGCAGGTGCCGTAATCGGGGGCGCGACCGGTGCGATCGCCGGCGCGACGGCCGCTTCGCGTCCCGGTTACTATCTGGCCGAGGGCAATTGCTACTACCGCTATCCCAGCGGCCAGTATGTCCAGGCCGATCCCCGCGCGTGCTATTGAGTTTGCAGTCACGGATCTGACGTGCAGGATCTGATGTGAAGGAGCGGGCGAAAGGCCCGCTTCTTTTTTGGTGGGAGCCGCCGATCAATTGATCGGTTCGGGCGTCAGGCTACGAGCCAGTTGAAGAACGTCATCGTCGCCCAGACCAGGCCTGCGATCCAGGCCAGCATCACGATGCCGATCGCCGCGAGAAACGCGGTCCCGAACAGGTCGGACCTGACGCGCTGGGTCGGGACGTGAACCTCGGCCGCTGCTTCTCGTGTCATGACAGACCACCCATGCCCTCTCGCGCCTGAGCGAGCGGTTGACGCAATCTTAGCCGAGGCCCGGAGGCCAGGCTGTGATGCAATTCACAGATGCGTCCGCACGAAATCCATTCCGAGTGCGCGCTGCCGGAAATGTCTGGAAACGATCGCGCCGGCGTCGGTCTTTTGGACATTCGTATCAACCGGAACGAGCTCGCGATCGGCTTGCCCGAAAGGCGCGAAAACCACCCCGCATTCATACGGAGGAAATTGCCATCTGCTGGTCAAGATCGAACGGCTAGTGTTGGCTTCATGTGTATGAAGTACGACCCGCAGCACGAAGCCGAAGCCGCAATGAAGCGGGCCGCGGCCTCCGAAGGCGCCGACCGGCAGCGACTGATCCAGCTGGCCCTGGCCTGGCACGAGCTCGCCCGCGATCGGCGCGACGAGCGGACGGACTGATCGCTCGTCAGCCGGCAGGATGCGCCGCTGCGGAATCAATCCGCGCGAGCGAAACGCGGCGTTAAGACATGCGCGGTGCCGGTTTTTGCGGTCGCGATTCGTGCTTTGGGAACGAAGCGGTGTCGGACCGTGAACGAACGAATGGCCGACCGGCTGTCCAGATCAATCGATCGCCAGTGTTTGCTGGACAGGCTGCTTCTGGCGGCTTCCCCGTACCCACGCCTGAACGGCGAAGGCGAGTTCATGCTGACTCACCGCGACATTCGCGATAGACGCCTGCGCCATCTCGATACGCTCAGTGATCGCACTGGAGTTAACGACCCCTGCGTCGATTGCCAAAAAACACATCGCGATCACGGCCACCGCAGATGCGATTGGCTGCGGTAAGAGTCCGCTCGGCCCCGGCAACATTTGCGGCCATCTCGGCGATCTGCTGCTGGCGACCTTCGACCGGGTCATCTTCGCGCCTGTCGCGATCGGCTCGACCTCAATTGAGCGATGGTCGACAGGCGACATGTCGCGGCTCATCCCCGTCGCGATCAAGAAGCTCGCCTTGCGCGGCGTCACGCCGGCGACGCCCGGCGTCACCATGGCGATGCTATGGATGCAGGGCGAGAACGACGGCGCCTTTGGCACTACCCAAGCTGCGTATCAAGCCGCGTTCGGGACGATCGTAACGAATGCCCTCGCTGCCGGGTTTGCCGGCCGCGTCTTCATCTGCAAGGAAACGTGGGCGAGCGGGAACGTCAGCGCCACGATCCAGGCCGCGCAGACCGCCGCGATCGACAACGTGCAGGTGTTTTTCGGCGGCAATCTCGACCGGTTTGGTGCGGCCTATCGACAGGTGGACAATACCCACCCAAACGATCTCGGCGGTGCAGCGTTTGCCGCGGAGATCGTCACTGCAATGCACGCCAGCGGCGGGCCGTTCTGATGTCAGAAATAGTGCTTCGGAAGAAGCGATTCCGGTTGCTCGCCTCCGGACTGGGTCGAAAACACCGCCCAGATCGTCAAGGCCACAATGAGAATCCCATAGCTGACCGAGGCGAATAGAAGAATTTTCTCGCGCAATGCGACCTCCGATTGCATTAATCCTAGTCGCTGCAACCGGCCCGTGCAAGCGAAGCTTCGAGATGATCGGGCGTTGCCAAAGCCAAAATTCCGAAGAAAGGGAGTTTCCATGTCGC
Organism: Bradyrhizobium betae; assembly: GCF_008932115.1. Taxonomy (NCBI): domain Bacteria; kingdom Pseudomonadati; phylum Pseudomonadota; class Alphaproteobacteria; order Hyphomicrobiales; family Nitrobacteraceae; genus Bradyrhizobium; species Bradyrhizobium betae. The sequence goes on along the minus strand of NZ_CP044543.1, from coordinate 7,048,947 downwards.
AAATCATCACGGCTGCGCAGCTGAAAGCCATCGCCGGTAGCGGCGCGCGGGCCGACCTGGTCGCCGCAATCGTGCGCGGCTGGCCGAACGCGGTCGCCAAGGCCGGGCTGACGACCAGGCTGCGCGCGGCGCATTTCCTGGCGCAGATCATGATCGAGACCGGCGGGCTGCAGATCCTCGAGGAAAGCGGCGCCTATCGCGCGCCGCGGATCCTCGCGATCTTCGGCGCCGGTCATCACAGCGCCGGCGTGACCGAGGCCGAGGCGCGGCGCATCGCGGCGCTGCCGGTGGCGCAGCGCGGTCCGGTTCTGTTCAACCGCGTCTACGGCGTCGGCAATCCGCGCAAAATGCGCGAATTCGACAATACCGGGCCGAATGACGGCTGGCTCTATCGCGGCGGCGGCATGATGCAGGCGACCGGCAAGAGCAACTATGCGGCGATGGAGAAAAAGACCGGGCTGCCGCTGGTCGCGCATCCGGAGTTGCTGCACCAGCCGGATTCGGCCTTTACGGCTGCCTATCTGGAATGGGCGCAGGGTGGCCGCTGCAACGCGGCCGCCGATCGCGACGACGTCGAGACCGTGCGCCATATCATCAACGGCGGCAAGAACGGCCTCGCCGAGTGCCGCGCGTTCCTCGCCAAAGCAAAGCGTGCCCTAGCCGACTACGCGCCGACGCCGGCCGTTGCGCTCGATCCCGTCGCGCCTGATGCGACCGCGCTCGCGCCGCCGGCGCCGATCGTGCCGGACGCAGCGCCGCCGAACGTGCAGCCGCTCGATCCCGGCGTCGTCGGCGATCCCGTGCTGTATGCCGTGCAGACGCGGCTCAAGGCGCGGCGCTATTCGCCAGGCGTGATCGATGGTCGCTGGGGTAGCGGCATCAGCGGCGCGCTGTCCGGCTTCATGAATGATCGCGGCCTGGTGCTGCCGCTGCCGTCGTCGATCGATGAATTCCACGGCATAGCCGACCAGGTGCGCGCCGAGCTCGACAAGGCCGAGGCCGAGGGTTGGTTTCGGCCTGTCAGCGAAGCGCGCGCCAAGGCTGATCCGCATATCCTGACGCAGCTGGCGCCGGAGATCACGCCGGCGCGTCGCAATTTCCTGGTGGCGCTGTGGGGCTCGACCACGGCCGGCGCCGGTGCCGTCTATCAGACCGTCAGCGGCTACGTGTCCGACGCATGGGATTTCTTCACAGAGCATCGCGACGTCGTCGACGATCATCCGGGCCTGGTCTCGGCCGCCTGGGATCATGTCGCGACGCTGCCGGCCGGCGTCTGGTTTGCGCTCGGCGCCGGCGGCCTGGCCTTCATCACATACAATTCCTGGCGCGCGATCCGGACGTCGACGCTCGCCGTGCAAACGGGGGAACGGCAATGATCCATCTCAAGGCCGCGGCCGCGGCGCTGCAGGCGTCCGGCCTGCTGACGAAAATCATCGTCGCTGGATCGCTGCTGCTTGCGGCGCTCGGCGCCTACGGCATTTGGCATCACAAGGTCTGGCGGTCCGGTTATGTCCGTGCGCTTGCCGACATTGCGGCCGAGGATAAGAGCGCGATCGGGCAGGCGACCGAGCTGCGCAAGACCTGGCGCGCCTGTCGCGATCGCGGCGGTCGCTGGATCCAGAGCGAGGGGAAATGCGCATGATCAGATTCTCTTGCCTGGCGCTGCTCGCGCTGCTGCTCGCCGGCTGCGCCTCGCGCGGTCCGGCCTCGATCGCCGGCGGCGAGTGCCGGATTTTCGAGGCGCCGAAATACGAGGTCCGCGGCCGGCGCGACTATGATCAGGATTGGATCGACAGCCAGGTCGAGGGCGGCGTCGGCGGTTGTCGCTGGAAACGTCCGGCGCCGCGTCCGGCCGCGATCGACGCCGGCGCAGCGCCGGCACATGTCACGGCAAGGCCGGCCAGGCGCGGGATCATCCGGCCGTTCTAGTCGATCCGTGTACTAACGAAATTTCGCCGCCGCGCTAAGCCTTGGTATTGTTTGGCTTTTTGGCTTGCGCGGCTGGCGATCCCGGCAGGAATCGAACCTGCAACCCTCAGAGTAGAAATCTGATGCTCTATCCAGTTGAGCTACGGGACCGTCTGGAGCCGGCCTCGGCTACCGCCTGTCGGTCTTCTATCACGTCAAATATGAAAAATCCTCACGTCAGCCAAGCCTGAACCGAACCGTTTTCCCTGCCGACGCGACAAAGCGGGACGGTGGGGTGTCAGGGTGCCGGGTCGAGCGGCAGCGGACTGGACGATGGTTCACATCGCCGGGAACGCTGGCCAGCTTCCGGGACACGACCGCCGGTCGACGGGTCAGGTATGGCTGCGCCATCAGGACGGCGTGCGCGGCGGTATCTCGATCGGTCACCTCAGGGCTTGCTTTGCCATGGCGAATGCGACGATCTGCAGATCTGGTTCCATCGCCTTGAGTCCGTCACCTTTCCGCGCATTTCATGCTTCACGCGGCGTTCGTCCGCGATCCCGGGAGTCCATCATGATCGGTCTTGTTCGCGCCGTCACATTCTGCGCCACGCTGGCGTTCGGCCTCGTGGCCGCGCACGCCGCGGACAAGGCGTTCAAGCGCGACGACCTCGCCGATTCCGCGATCAAGCTCGAGGCGCAGATCAAGAGCGAGGCGGGGCCGGTCGCCAAGACCGGCGCGACGCTGCGCACCGACGCGGATACCGCCTTCCGGCGCAATGATTTCCGCACCGGGCTGTCTGTGCTCGGCCAGATCGCCGCGACCACGCCCGACGACGCCGGCAATTGGCTGCGGCTCGCCAAGGTGATCTTCCAGATCTCGCCGAAGAGCTCGAGCGAGCAGACGTTCCTGCTGGAGCGCGCTTCGACGGCGGCCTACATCGCCTACCAGCGCGCCGGCAATCAGGGCGAGGAGGCCGACGCGCTCGCCGTGCTCGGCAAGTCGCTGGCCGAACGCAAGCTGTGGCGGCCGGCGCTGGATGCGCTGCGGCTGTCGCTCGACATGCGCGAGGTCGCCGACGTCCGCGGGAGTTACGAGAAGATGCGCGACGAGCACGGCTTCCGGCTGCTCGACTACACCGTGGACTCGGATTCGGCGAGCCCGCGCGCCTGCTTCCAGTTCTCGGAGGAGCTGGCCAAGCGCACCGATTTTGCGCCGTACCTCGCGCTGGCGGGTCAGGACAAGCCGGCGCTGTCGGCCGAGGGCAAGCAGCTCTGCGTCGACGGGCTGAAGCATGGCGAGCGCTACAACATCAATTTGCGCGCCGGCCTGCCGTCCACTGTGAAGGAAGGCCTGCCGAAATCGGCCGAGTTCAACGTCTATGTGCGCGACCGCAAGCCCTTCGTGCGTTTCACCAGCCGCGCCTATGTGCTGCCGAAAACCGGCCAGCGCGGCATCCCCGTGGTCAGCGTCAACACGCCCGCGGTCAGCGTCAACGTCTTCCGGATCGGCGACCGCAATTTGATCAACACGGTGGTCGACAGCGATTTCCAGAAGACACTGTCGAAATATCAGCTCAGCGATCTCGGCGGCGAGCGCGGCGTCAAGGTCTGGACCGGCGAGCTCGCGACCGCGATGACGCTGAACCAGGACGTCACCACCGCATTCCCGGTCGACCAGGCGCTGGGCGAGCTCCAGCCCGGCGTCTACGTGATGACGGCCGCGGCCAAGGGCCCGGGCTCGGACGACGACTATCAGCTCGCCACGCAATGGTTCATCATCTCCGACCTCGGCGTTTCGGCCTATTCCGGCAATGACGGGATCCATGTCTTCGTGAACTCGCTGGCCTCGACCGAGCCGGTCGGCAAGGCCGAGGTGCGGCTGGTCGCCCGCAACAACGAGATCCTGGCGACGCGCAAGACCGACGACAGCGGTCACGTGCTGTTCGAGGCGGGCCTTGCGCGCGGCGAGGGCGGGCTGTCACCGGCCATGCTGACTGTCACGGGTGAGAAGGCCGACTATGCCTTCCTGAGCCTGAAGACCAGCGCATTCGACCTGTCGGATCGCGGCGTCTCCGGCCGCGCGGTGCCTGCGGGTGCCGATGCCTTCGTCTATGCCGAGCGTGGCGTCTACCGCTCCAGCGAGACCGTCTATCTCACCGCGCTGCTGCGCGACGGGCAGGGCAATGCCGTCACCGGTGGGCCGATGACGCTGGTGATCGAGCGCCCCGACGGCGTTGAATACCGCCGCGCCGCGCTGCCCGACCAGGGCGCCGGAGGCCGCTCGCTCGCCGTGCCGCTCAACTCGGCCGTCCCGACCGGCACCTGGCGCGTGCGCGCCTTCACCGATCCGAAGGGATCGTCGGTCGGCGAGACCACCTTCATGGTCGAGGACTACGTCCCCGATCGCATCGAATTCGACTTGTCCGCCAAGGACAAGCTGATCAAAGCTAACGCTCCTGTGGAGCTTAAGGCGGACGGCCATTTCCTCTATGGCGCGCCGGCCTCGGGGCTCCAGCTCGAAGGCGACATGCTGATCGCGCCCGCGTCGGAACGTCCGGGCTTTGCCGGCTACCAGTTCGGCGTCGCCGACGAGGAGACCACTTCGAACGAGCGGACACCGCTGGAAAACCTGCCCGAAGCTGACGCCAACGGTGTCGCGACCTTCCCGGTGACGCTGGACAAGCAGCCCGCCTCGACGCGTCCGCAGGAGGCGCAGATCTTCGTCCGCATGGTCGAGACCGGCGGGCGCGCCGTCGAGCGCAAGCTCGTGCTGCCGGTCGCCCCCGCGACCGCCATGATCGGCATCAAGCCGCTGTTCGCCGACAAGAACGTCGCCGAGGGCGACAAGGCCGAGTTCGACGTCGTGTTCGTCTCGCCCGAGGGCGAGCGGCTACGCCGCGACGGCCTGCGCTACGAGCTCCTGAAGATGGAGTCGCGCTATCAATGGTATCGCCAGAACAATTACTGGGAGTACGAGCCGGTCAAGTCGACCTCGCGCGTTTCGGATGGTGACGTCACCATCGCCGCCGACAAGCCGTCGCGGATATCGCTGAGCCCGCAGCCCGGCCGCTACCGGCTCGACGTGAAGTCGAACGACGCGGACGGCCCGGTCACCTCTGTTCAGTTCGACGTCGGCTGGTATTCCGACGGCAGCGCCGACACCCCGGACCTGCTGGAGACCTCGATCGACAAGCCGCAATACGCCTCCGGCGACACCATGACTGTGTCGGTCAACGTCCGTAGCGCCGGCAAGCTCACCATCAACGTACTCGGCGACCGCCTGCTGACGACGCAGACCATCGACGTCAAGGAAGGCACCGCCCAGGTGAAGCTTGCGGTCGGCAAGGACTGGGGCACCGGCGCCTATGTGGTGGCGACGCTGCGCCGTCCGCTCGACGCCGCCGCCCAGCGCATGCCCGGGCGCGCCATCGGGCTGAAATGGTTCGGCATCGACAAGCAGACCCGCACGCTGCAGGTGAAGCTGATGCCGCCGGCGCTGATCCGGCCGAACGCGATGCTGAAGATCCCGGTCAAGCTCGACGGGCTCAATCCGGGCGAGGACGCCAAGATCGTCATCGCCGCGGTCGACGTCGGCATTCTCAACCTCACCAATTACAAGCCGCCGGCGCCCGACGATTACTATCTCGGCCAGCGCCGCCTGAGCGCGGAGATCCGCGATCTCTACGGGCAACTGATCGACGGCATGTCGGGCACGCGCGGCCAGATCAAGTCCGGCGGTGATGCCGGCGCAGCCGAGCTGCAGGGCTCACCGCCGGCGCAGAAGCCGCTGGCGCTCTATTCGGGCATCGTCACGGTTGCCGCCGACGGCACGGCTGAGGTGAGCTTCGACATTCCGGAGTTCGCCGGTACCGCGCGCGTGATGGCGGTGGCGTGGACCGCGACCAAGCTCGGCCGCGCCAACACCGACGTCGTGATCCGCGACCCGGTCGTGCTGACCACGACGCTGCCGCGCTTCCTGCTCAACGGCGACCACGGCACGGTCAACCTCGAGATCGACAATGTCGAGGGCCAGGCCGGCGACTACGTCATCAACGTGAAGACGGGCGGTCCGGTGAAAATGACCGGCAATCCCGCCACCACGGTCAAGCTCGCCGCCAAGCAGCGCAACTCGTTTGCACTGGCGATCGACGCGACCGCGGCAGGGCAGGCGACGCTCGACGTCGACATCAAGGGACCGAACGGCCTGGCGCTGGCGCGCCACTATGCGCTCGACGTCAAGGCGGCGACGCAGGTGCTGGCGCGGCGCTCGATCCGCACCCTGGCGAAGGGCGAGAGCCTGACGCTGACCTCAGACATGTTCGCCGACCTCGTGCCGGGCACCGGCAGCGTCTCGGTCTCGGCGAGCCTGTCGACCGCGCTCGACGCAGCGACGATCCTGAAGGCGCTGGATCGTTATCCCTATGGCTGCTCGGAGCAGATCACGAGCCGTGCCATGCCGCTGCTCTACGTCAACGACTTGGCTGCCGGCGCACATCTGGCCATGGACACCGAGGTCGACCAGCGCATCCGCGACGCCATCGAACGTCTCTTGGCCCGTCAGGGCGCCAATGGATCGTTCGGCCTGTGGTCGGCGGGCGGCGACGATGCCTGGCTCGATGCCTACGTGACGGACTTCCTGACCCGCGCCCGTGAAAAGGGTTTTGTGGTGCCGGACGTGCTGTTCAAGACCGCGCTCGACCGTATCCGCAACTCGGTGGTGAACGGCAACGAGCCGGAGAAGGACGGCGGGCGCGATCTCGCCTACGGCCTCTACGTGCTTGCGCGCAATGGTGCGGCACCGATCGGCGATCTCCGCTATCTTGCCGACACCAAGCTCGGCAACCTCGCAACCCCGATCGCGAAATCGCAGCTCGCCGCCGCGCTGGCGCTGGTCGGTGACCGCAATCGCGCGGAGCGGGTGTATGGCGCGGCCCTCGACAGCCTTGCGCCGAAGCCGGTGCTGGAATTCGGCCGCACCGATTACGGTTCGCAGCTGCGCGATGCCGCCGCACTGGTCTCGCTTGCGAGCGAAGGCAACGCGCCGAAGGCGACGCTGACGCAAGCGGTAGCGCGGGTCGAGACCGCGCGCGGGCTCACGCCCTACACCTCCACGCAGGAGAATGCGTGGCTGGTGCTGGCGGCGCGGGCGCTGGCCAAGGAGAACCTCTCGATCGAGGTTGACGGCCAGAGCGTCAAGACCGCGCTCTATCGCAGCTACAAGGCCGCGACGCTGGAAGGCAAGCCGCTGAAGATCACCAACACCGGCGATGCTCCGGTGCAGGCGGTGATCTCGGTGTCGGGCTCGCCGGTGACGCCGGAGCCGGCAGCGTCCAACGGCTTCAAGATCGAGCGCAGCTATTTCACGCTCGACGGCAAGCCCGCCGACATCAGCAAGGTCAAGCAGAACCAGCGCTTCGCGGTGGTGCTGAAGATCACCGAGGCCAAGCCCGAGTACGGCCACATCATGGTGTCCGACTATCTGCCGGCGGGTCTGGAGATCGACAATCCGAAGCTGGTGTCGTCCGGCGACAGCGGCACGCTGGACTGGATCGAGGACGGCGAGGAGCCCGAGGACACCGAATTCCGCGACGACCGCTTCACCGCGGCCATCGACCGGGCCTCGGATTCCAAATCAGTCTTCACCGTCGCCTATGTCGTGCGCGTCGTCTCGCCCGGCAAATACGTGCTGCCGCAGGCCTATGTCGAGGACATGTACAACCCCTCGCGCTACGGCCGCACCGGGACGGGGACCGTCGAGGTGCGGGCGGCGAAGTGAGCGATGCAATGAGCGAGGTAGCGCCCCAAACTCAGTCGTCATGCCCGGGCTTGTCCCGGGCATCCACGGACAGTGGCGCTATGGGCGAGAACGTGGATGGCCGGGACAAGCCCGGCCATGACGGAGCAAGTGGCAGGGGCCTTCGTATCCTTTCTGCGTTCGCGCTCAGCGTCATCCTCGCCATCGCCGGCTTCGTCGGCTGGGTCTACTTTCTCGGTCCGCTCCCGCTCGACGAAGCGCGTCAGGTTTCCACCACGATCGTCGACCGCAACGGCAAGCTGCTGCGCGCCTATGCCATGGCCGATGGTCGCTGGCGGCTGCCGGTCGATGCCAAGGCCAATGTCGATCCGACCTATCTGAAACTGCTGCTCGCCTATGAGGACCAGCGCTTCTACGCGCATAACGGTCTCGACCCGCTCGCGCTGGGGCGCGCCGCGTTGCAGCTTGGGACGCGCGGCCACATCGTCTCGGGCGGCTCCACCATCAGCATGCAGCTCGCGCGCCTGATGGAGCCGCGGCGGCAGCGCTCGCTCTATGCAAAGGTGCGGCAGATCGTCCGGGGAATCGAGATCGAGCGCAGCATGAGCAAGGCCGAGATCCTCGACCTCTATCTCGCGCTGGCACCTTACGGCGGCAACCTGGAAGGCATCCGCGCGGCATCCATCGCCTATCTCGGCAAGGAGCCGAAGCGGCTCACGCTGGCCGAGGCCGCGTTGCTGGTGGCGCTGCCGCAATCGCCGGAGACGCGCCGGCTCGACCGCTATGCCGAGGCCGCGCGCAAGGCGCGCGATCGCGTGCTCGACCGCATGGTCGAAGAGCACGTGGTCAGCGCCGACGACGCGACGCAGGCCAAGGCCGTCGCCGTGCCAAAGCTGCGCAAGCCGATGCCGATCCTGGCGCCGCATGCCTCCGACACGGCGCTCTCGACGATCAAGGATACGCCGGTCATCAAGCTGACGCTCGATGCGACCTTGCAGAAGGTGCTGGAGCCGCTGGCGCGCGACCGCGCCATTGCGCTGGGGCCGAACATCTCGGTCGGCATCATCGTGGTCGACAATGACAGCGGCGACGTGCTCGCGCGGGTCGGCTCGGCGGACTATTTCGATGAGAGCCGGGCAGGGCAGGTCGACATGACCCGCGCCATCCGCTCGCCGGGCTCGACGCTGAAGCCGTTCATCTATGGGCTCGCCTTCGAGGACGGTTTCGTGCACCCCGACAGTCTGATCGACGACCGGCCGGTCCGCTTCGGCTCCTACGCGCCGGAGAACTTCGACATGACGTTCCAGGGCACGGTGCCGGTGAAGAAGGCGCTGCAACTCTCGCTGAACGTGCCCGCCATCGTGCTGCTCGATCGCGTCGGCGCAAGCCGGCTGTCGTCGCGGCTGCGTCAGGCGGGCGGCAATCTGGTGCTTCCCAAGGACGAGGCGCCCGGCCTTGCCATGGGTCTCGGCGGTGTCGGCGTGACGCTGCAGGACCTCGCCCAGCTCTATGCCGGCTTCGCCCGGCTCGGCACCACCAAGCCGCCGCGCGAGGTCATGACGGCCAGGGACGTCCGCGAGCCGCTGCGGCTGCTCGACCCGGTCGCGGCCTGGCAGGTCAGCAACGTGCTCCTGGGCACGCCGCCGCCGGAAAACGCCGCGCACAACCGCATCGCCTTCAAGACCGGCACCTCCTACGGCTATCGCGACGCCTGGTCGGTTGGGTTCGACGGCCGCATCACCATCGGCGTCTGGGTCGGCCGGCCCGACGGAGCGCCGGTCCCCGGCCTGATCGGGCGCGTGGCCGCCGCGCCCATCCTGTTCGACGCCTTCGCCCGGACCGGCAAGACGCTGGTCCCGCTGCCGAAGCCGCCCAAAGGAACCCTGGTCGCCAGCAACGCAAAGTTACCGTTGCCGCTGAAGCGTTTTCGCCCCGTAGGGGAACTGGTGCGGACCGGCAGCGAGCAGGCGCTGCACATCCAGTTCCCGCTGAACGGTTCGCGGATCGACGTCGATCGTTCCGGCGGCACGGAGAGCGCAGCGATGCCGGTGAAGGTCGCCGGCGGCGTCCTGCCCATGACGGTCATGGTTAATGGCACGGCGCGCGGCGAGATCGATGGCCGGCGCCAGCGCTTGATCGATCCGCCCGGTCCGGGCTTTGCGCGGCTCACCGTGATCGATGCCACTGGCGCCGCGGACACAGTTGTCATTCGAATTCAATGACCCGGCCTTAAGCGGTTGTCGGAATGACGGTTTCAGCGTAAGCGGAACCAATGGCCGAGACCTATCCCAGCCCCCGTTTTGGCGCGCCGCGCGAGCCGAAAGCGCCCGTGAATCCGGGCAGCCGGCTCGTGTCGATGCTCGACTTCGTCACGGCGAGCCACGCCCGCTCGGTCGGCTTCCTGCTGGTATGCGCGCTGCTGCTGTTCCTGCCCGGCTTCTTCACCATTCCGCCGGTCGATCGCGACGAGGCGCGCTTTGCCCAGGCCACCAAGCAGATGGTCGAGAGCGGTGACTATGTCGACATCCGTTTCCAGGAGGACGTCCGCTACAAAAAGCCGGTCGGCATCTACTGGCTGCAATCGGCCGCAGTTGAAATCGCCTCGGCGCTGAAACTGCCGAAGGCCGAATTGCGGATCTGGGTCTACCGGATTCCGTCGCTGATCGGCGCGGTCGGCGCCGTGCTCATGACCTATTGGGCCGCGCTCGGCTTCGTCACGCGGCGCGCTGCGGTGCTTGCCGCGCTGCTGATGAGTGCTTCCGTGCTGCTCGGCGTCGAGGCGCGTCTCGCCAAGACCGACGCGATGCTGCTGTTCTGCGTCGTCGCCGCGATGGGCGCAATGGCGCGGGCTTATCTGTCGTGGCAACGCGCCGAGGACGAGACGCATCCGCCCTGGAGCTGGCCCGCGATTTTCTGGACGGCGCTTGCCGTCGGCATCCTGATCAAGGGACCGCTGATCCTGATGTTCGCAGGTCTGACGATCGTCGCGCTCGCGATCCAGGACCGCGATGCCTCCTGGCTCTGGAAGCTGCGCCCGCTCTGGGGCCTGATGTGGATGCTGGTGCTGGTGCTGCCCTGGTTCGTCGCGATCTTCTGGCGCGCGGGCGATGCCTTCTTCGCCGACTCCGTCGGCGGCGACATGCTGAGCAAGCTAGGCGCCCAGGAATCCCATGGCGCGCCGCCCGGCCTGTACCTGGCGCTGTTCTGGATCACGTTCTGGCCGGGCGCGCCGCTGGCGGCAATGGCGGCGCCTGCGGTCTGGCGGGCGCGGCGCGAGCCCGGCGCGCAGTTCCTGCTGGCCTGGCTGGTCCCCTCCTGGATCGTGTTCGAGGCGGTGCTGACCAAGCTGCCGCATTACGTGCTGCCGCTGTATCCGGCGATTGCGATCCTCACCGTCGGCGCGCTGGAGCGGCGCGTACTGTCGCGCTCCTGGCTGATGCGCGGTTCCGCCTGGTGGTTCGCGATTCCCGCCGCCGGCTCGATCATCGCGGTGGTCGGCGCGGTCATGCTGACGCGGCAGCCGGCCTTCGTCGCCTGGCCTTTCATCGCGGCCTCGCTGATCTTCGGCCTGTTCGCCTGGTGGCTCTACGACAACAACCGCGCCGAGCGCTCGGTGCTCAACGCGCTGGTCGCGGCCCTGATGCTGGCAGTCACGGTCTACGGCATCGTGCTGCCGTCGCTGACGCCGCTGTTTCCGAGCATCGAGATCGCGCGCGCGCTTCGCAACGTCACCTGCGTCGGGCCGAAGGCGGCTGCGGCCGGCTATCACGAGCCCAGCCTCGTGTTCCTGACCGGCACCCAGACACTGCTCACCGACGGCTCGGGTGCGGCGGATTTCCTGCGGCAGGGCAGTTGCCGCTTCGCGCTGATCGAGCAGCGCTCGGAGCGCGGCTTCGTGCAGCGCGCCGAGGCGATCGGGCTGCGCTACAAGGTCGGCGCGCGCATCGACGGCTATAATTTCTCGCAAGGGCGCGCGATCTCGATCTCGATCTTCCGTTCGGAAGGCACCGAGTAGGATGTCGGCCCCGACCAACATCGCAGCGCGCCCGGGCTATCCCGCGCAATTGCTCGCCGTGTCGGGCCGTGCGCTGGCTCAGCTTGTCCGCACGCCCTCGCATTCGCGCAGAGCCGAGGCCGCACGCAAGCTGGCGCGGCATTCGCTGTGGCTGAGCGCGGCAGGCGCGGCGCTCGTCATCGTGCTGATGGTTCTGTTCGACCAGACCGAGATCCAGTTGATGCCGGCGCGCGGCACGCCGAGCCTGTGGCCGATCCGCATCCTCACCGATTTCGGCAAGGATGAGTACGTGCTCTCGGTGCTGGGGCTTGCGCTGGTGGTCGTGGCGCTCATTGCGGCCGGACGTCACGGCACCAACCGCACGCTGCTGCTGGGCCTGGGCACGCGTCTCCAGTTCCTGTTCCTGTCCGTTGCCCTGTCCGTGTTCGTCGCCGAGATCCTGAAATATCTGATTGGCCGCGGCCGTCCGTTCGTTGGCGGCAAGGCCAATCCTTTCAACTTCGTCCCGTTCGAGGGCACGGGCGCCTATGCCAGTTTGCCGTCGGGGCACGCGGTGACGGCGTTCGCGCTGGCGTTTGCGGTCTCGGCGCTGTGGCCGCGCCTGCGCGTGTTCATGTTCACTTACGCAATCGTGATCCTGTTGACGCGTCTGGTGCTGCTCGCGCATCACCCCAGCGACGTCGTCGCCGGCGCCCTCGTCGGAATGGTCGGTGCGATGGCGGTGCGCTACTGGTTTGCCGCCCGCAGGCTGGCCTTTGCCATTCGCGCCGACGGCACCATCGTGCCTCTTCCGGGGCCGTTCCCGGGACGCTTCAAAAGGGTTGCCCGCGGGGCATCCGCCCCATAAAAGCGGCTGCCTGCCGGGTCCGCCGGTTCCCCCAGGGCGCAGGCCAATTCCAACCACGAGCTTTCGATTTGTCGTCGTCCCAGCCTTCGGTTTCCCAGCCTGCGGTTTCCATCGTCGTTCCCGTGCGCAACGAAGCCGACAATATCGCGCCCCTGATCGAGGAGATCACGACGGCGCTCGATGGCCGCTGGGCCTATGAGATCATCTATGTCAACGACGGCTCGACCGACGCGACCGGCGAGCGGCTTGCTTCGATCATGACGCAGCGGGACAATTTGCGTCAGCTTCGTCACGCCCGATCGGGGGGCCAGTCGGCGGCGGTGCGCAGCGGCGTGCGCGCGGCGCGCGGTGCGATCGTGGCAACGCTCGACGGCGACGGCCAGAACAATCCGGCCTTTCTGCCGGACCTGATCTCGGCGGTGGAGAAGGGCTCCCATGTCGGTCTTGCCGCAGGACAACGGGTCGGCCGCAAGGATACCGGCTTCAAGAAGTTCCAGTCGCGCGTGGCGAACAGGGTTCGCAACGCGATTCTGCAGGACGGCACGCGGGACACGGGTTGCGGGCTGAAGGCGTTCCGGCGCGACGTTTTCCTGATGATGCCCTATTTCGACGGGCTGCATCGTTTCCTGCCGGCGCTGGTCCGACGTGAAGGTTTCGACATCGCCTATGTCGACGTGATCGACCGGCCGCGCCGTTCCGGCGTGTCCAATTACGGCTTCTTCGACCGGCTGTGGATCGGGATCATGGATCTCGCCGGCGTCTGGTGGCTGATCCGTCGCAAGAAGCCGACGCCAGAGGTGACCGAGGTGCAGGCATGATCATTCAATACGGCCAGGCGCTGAGCAACTATTTCTACGACGTCTTCGTCGCCAAGTTCGATTTCTGGCTCGCGTTCGGGCTCGTCGCGCAGCTGTTCTTCACCGCGCGCTTCCTGGTGCAGTGGATCGCGAGCGAGCGTGCCGGCAACAGCGTGGTGCCGATGGCGTTCTGGTTCTGCTCCATGGGAGGCGGGCTGATGACGCTGGTCTACGGCGTCGTCAAGCGCGAGCCCGTCATCATCCTCGGGCAGGCGCTCGCGACCATCATCTACATCCGCAACATCATGCTGATCATCAAGAACCGCGGCCGCGCCTCGAAGACGCTGGAGCGGTGATCGAAGGAATTTAGCGCGGCAGCGCTGACGCCGCGCCTGTTGCGGGCAGGGCGGCCGTATCCGCCTCGGGTCTGCGATAGGGCTCGCCGGCCGCATCCAGAACGGGATAGGCGACCGAGCAGATGTGCGAGTGGATGCGGCGCAAATCGCGCAGCACGTCCAGATGCAGCGACGTGGTCTCGAGGGTCTCCGGGCGGCCCTCGCGCAGGCGGTCGAGATGGCGCTCGACGGCGGCGAGCTCGGTGTTCTTCAGCGCCGTCTTCTCCACCAGCAGCTTGCGCGCCTCGTTGGCGTCGCCCGACATGAAGACGCCGAAGGCGATCCGCAGCGATTCCATCGTGCGCTTGTGGAAGGCGGCGAGCTCCTCGGCGCCCTCGGCCGAGAACTGGAAGCGCCGCTTGATCTTCTTGGTGGCGAGCTCGCTCAAGTTCTTGTCGATGATGTCGCCGATATGCTCGAGGTTGATGGCGAAGGAGATGATTTCCATGGCGCGCTGGCCTTCGCCTTCGTCGAGGCTGCCGCGCGTCAGCTTGGTCAGATAGAGCTTGATGGCCTCGTCGAGACTGTCGACGACATTGTCCATCTTCGAGACCTGGTCGACCAGCGAGCGGTCGCCCGTCATCATCGCCGTCATCACCTTGCGCAGCATGACCTCGACGAGGTCGCCCATGCGCAGCGCCTCGCGGGCGGCGTCGGCGAGCGCCAGCGACGGCGTCTCCAGCGCGCTCTCGTCGAGATAGCGCGGCCGGGCCGGATCGGTCTCCTGCACGCGATCGGGCAGGAGGCGGGTCAGCAGGCGCGACATGGTGTCGAGCAGGCCGATGAAGATGATTGCGGTGCCAACGTTGAAGGCGATGTGGAAGGCCGCAATCATCCTGGCAAGATCGGGCTGCCAGGCGTGCATGTGTTCGGCGATCGCGCCCAGGAACGGCAGCACGAGGACGATACCGACCACGCGATTGATCAAATTGCCGAGCGGCACGCGATAGCTGGCGGGATCGTCGCGTTTGGCGCCCTCGAACACGGGGTTGATGGCGCTGCCGAGATTGGCGCCCAGCACCAGCGCCAGCGCCGCATCAGGCGTGATGAACTGCGAATAGGCCAGCGACATGATCAGCAGCACGCTGGCGACGCTCGAATGCACCCCCCAGGTGACGAGCGCCGCGATCATGATGCACAGAACGGGATCGCCCGTGATCGCCGACATCATGATGCGGACGCCGGGCGCGTTCTCGGCCGGCGCCAGCGTATCGAGCAGGATATGCAGCGACAGCAGCATCAGGCCGAGGCCGATGCAGACGCGGCCGATGTCCTTTATCCGCGAGCGCGGGCCGGAGCGGAAGGCGACGAGCCCGAGCACGAACAGCACGGGGGCGACGGCCGCGATGTTGAACGACAGCACCTGCACGATCAGCGTCGTGCCGACATTGGCCCCCAGCATGATGGCGAGCGCGGCAGCCACGCTGACGAGGCCCCCGGCGGCGAAGGAGCTGGTGAGCAGCACCGTCGCAGTGCTGCTCTGGAGCAGCGCGGTGAGACCGAGGCCGGCGGCGAAGGCGCTGAAGCGGTTGCTGAGCGCCTTGCCGAGCAGCCAGCGCAGGTCGGGGCCGAACGCGCGCAGAATCCCGCTGTGGACCATGTGCAGGCCCCACAGCAACAGCGCCACGCCGCCCATCAGATCGAGCAGTACCAACGTTCCCATGCTCCGTGTCCGGATTGGAGTCGATTGGTGAGGCTAGCGCCAAACTTCCGCTGATCAAACCCTTTGTTGGCGTAGCGGCGTTAACGTTTGCGCGGGCTGCGCGTTCCCGCGTTGCGCGTTGGCGCGTCCGCAGGCGCGATGCCTTGTGAGCGGGCTCACATTGCTGCTTTGAGGGCAGCGAAGCCGCGATCGAGATCGGCCTTGAGGTCGTCGGTGCTTTCGAGGCCGATGTGAATACGCAAGGTAGGCCCGCCCGGTGCCCACTTGGTCGCGGTGCGATAGCCGTCGCAATCGAAGGGAATCACGAGGCTCTCGAAGCCGCCCCAGGAAAAGCCCATGCCGAACAGCTTGAGCGTGTTGAGCATGGTGTCGACGGCTGTCTGTGGCGCCGGCTTCAGCACGATGCTGAACAGGCCGGAGGCGCCGGTGAAATCGCGCTTCCAGATCGCGTGGCCAGGATCGGTCTCCAGCGCCGGATGCAGGACGCGTGCGACCTCCGGGCGGCTCGCGAGCCAGCGCGCCATGTCGAGCCCGGAGCGATGATGCTGCGCCAGGCGCACCGACAGAGTGCGCAGGCCGCGCAGCGCGAGGAAGACGTCGTCGGGTCCGGCGCAGACGCCGAGCAGGCGAATGCCCTCAGTGATCTGCGGCCAGGCCTTGGCGTTCGCCGAGATCGTGCCGAACATGATGTCGGAATGGCCGCCGATATATTTGGTGGCGGCCTGCATGCTGATGTCGACGCCCTGCTCGAGCGAGCGGTGATAGAGCGGCGTCGCCCAGGTGTTGTCGTCGATGACCAGCGCGCCGCGCGCATGCGCGACTTCGGCGATGGCGCGAATGTCCGGCATCTCGAACGACTGCGAGCCCGGCGCCTCGACCAGCACGGCGCGTGTGTTCGGCTTGAACAGTCTGTCGATGCCGGCGCCGATCAGCGGATCGAAATAGCTGGTCTCGATGCCGAGGCGCGCGAGCATGCCGTTGCAGAAATTGCGCGTGGGGCGATAGACGTTGTCGCACACCAGCACATGGTCGCCGGTCTTCAGCACCGAGAGCAGGGTGGTGGAGATCGCCGACAGCCCCGACGGCACGATGCCGACGCCGGCACATTGCGGCCCCTCCAGCGCCATCAGCGTCTCTTGAAACGCCTTGGTGGTGGGGGAGCCGTGGCGGCCATAGGTGAATTCGCCGCGATGGGCGTGCAGGTCCTCGGCGGTCGGATAGAGCACGGTCGAGCCGTGGAACACGGGCGGATTGACGAAACCCTTCTGCGCCTTGGTGTCGCGGCCGGAGGTGACCAGCCGGGTCTCGGCCTGCTGCTGGGAGGGGTGCGAGGAATCCATGCGTCTGCTTTCAAAACCGCGTTTCCGTAGGCCGCGTGAGGCACCCTGCGGGCCGGCCGGTGGCCGCTGCCGTTAATAACAGAACACAGAAGAGTCCCGTCAACCCCTTGACCCGGCTCGCCAGTCGTTCTGTGATGCGCAGGTGCTATTCAGTCGCCGCATGTTGAGGGGCAGCCGCGACCTTCGATCCATCGTCTGACCGGACCTTGCGCCATAGCCATCAGTGCGGGCGCCTGCGGCGGGGATTAGGTTATGGCCTCTCGGGGTGGGCGAGTGTTCGGCAACGCTTCCAGCACGACTCTTGCAAGGCTAGCCCCGGTGCGGATAGCCCTGGCGGAGACGATCCTGAGACAACGTTCCTACCTTGAGACGACTTTGAAAGGCCTTCAGCCCATGAAACGCGTAACCCTGGCTCTCACTCTCGCTCTCGCCGCCGGCCTGACTGCCCAAGCCGCCGATGCCCAAACGCTCAAGACCGTCAAGGATCGGGGCACGCTGTCCTGCGGCGTCAGCCAGGGCCTGCCGGGCTTCTCCTCGCCCGACGACAAGGGCAACTGGACCGGCCTCGACGTCGACGTCTGCCGCGCCATCGCCGCCGCCATCTTCAACGATCCGACCAAGGTCAAGTTCGTGCCGCTGTCCGCCAAGGATCGCTTCACGGCGCTGCAGTCCGGCGAAGTCGACGTGCTCTCGCGCAACACCACATGGACCCTCTCGCGCGACACCTCGCTCGGCGCCAATTTCACCGGCGTGACCTATTACGACGGGCAGGGCTTCATGGTGAAGAAGTCACTCAAGGTGAATTCGGCGCTCGAGCTCAACAGCGCCTCGGTCTGCGTGCAGACCGGCACCACCACCGAGCAGAATCTCGCCGACTACTTCAAGGCCAACAACATGAAGTACGAGGTGATCGCGTTCGGCACCAACGACGAAACCGTGAAGGCCTATGAAGCCGGCCGCTGCGACGTCTTCACCACCGACCAGTCGGGCCTCTACGCCAACCGCCTCAAGCTGGCCAATCCCAACGACCACATGGTGCTGCCCGAGATCATCTCGAAGGAGCCGCTCGGCCCGATGGTCCGGCACGGCGACGACCAGTGGTTCGACATCGTGAAATGGTCGCTGTTCGCCCTGATCACCACCGAAGAGCTCGGCGTGACCTCGAAGAACGTCGACGAGAAGGCGAAACTGGAAAATCCCGAGCTGAAGCGCGTGCTCGGCAGCGACGGCAATTTCGGCGAACAGCTCGGCCTGACCAAGGACTGGGTGGTGCGGATCACCAAGGCGGTCGGCAATTACGGCGAGGTGTTCGATCGCAATGTCGGCGCCGGCTCGCCGCTTGCCATCAGCCGCGGTCTCAACAACCTCTGGAACAAGGGCGGTCTCCAGTACGCGCCGCCGATCCGCTGACCCCGCCTGAACCGCTGACAGCGGCGATGAGCAACGAGGCTCGAAAACCGCCGGCCCAGATCGCTCTGAAGATCAGGCGCATTCTGGGCGGCAAGACCGGCTGGAACGGCGTCGCCGTCCAGTTTGCCTTCGCTGCGGTTTTGGGCTGGATCGGCTATGAGATCGTCTCCAATACCCGCGCCAATCTCGAGAACCAGCACATCGCCGCCGGCTTCGGTTTCCTCCGGAACAATGCCGGCTTCGACGTCAACCAGACCCTGATCTCCTACACCGGCTCGGACACGTTCCTGCGCGTGTTCGTGGTCGGGCTTTTGAACACGCTCGTGGTCTCGGTGGTGGGCATCGTCTTCGCCACCTTGATCGGCTTCATCGTCGCGCTGTGCCGGCTGTCGCCCAATTGGCTGCTGTCGCGCATCGGCGAGCTCTACGTCGAGGTGATCCGCAACCTGCCGGTGCTGTTCCAGATCCTGTTCTGGTACCTGGCGGTGCTCGCGGCCCTGCCGAACCCGCGGCAGAGCATTTCGCTGCTCGGCATCGCCTTCGTCAGCAACCGTGGCCTCGTCATTCCACGCCCGATCGGCGAGGGCGGTTTCGAGCCGTTCCTGGCGGTGCTGGCATTCGGCATCGTGGCCTCTCTGCTGCTACGCACTTACGCGCGGCGCGCATTGTTTCAGCGCGGCCAGATGATCCGGATCTGGCCCTATGTGCTGGGCCTGCTGTTCGGGTTGCCGCTGGCAAGCGTCTTGATATTTGGTCTGCCCTTCACCTTCGAGCTGCCGCAGCTCAAGGGCTTCAATTTCGCCGGCGGCTCGCGCATCATCCCGGAATTCGTTGCGCTGACTTTGGCGCTGTCGACCTATACCGCCGCCTTCATCGCCGAGATCGTGCGCGCGGGCATCCTGTCCGTGCACAGCGGACAGATGGAGGCAGGCTCGTCGCTCGGCCTCAGCCGCGGCACCACGCTCCGGCTGATCGTCGTGCCGCAGGCGATGCGGGTCATCGTGCCGCCGCTGACCAACCAGTACCTCAATCTCACCAAGAATTCCTCGCTGGCGGTCGCGATCGGCTACCCCGACCTCGTCTCGGTATTCGCCGGCACCTCGCTGAGCCAGACCGGGCAGGCGATCGAGATCATCGCCATGACGATGGGCGTCTATTTGCTGATCTCGCTGCTCACCAGCGCCGTCATGAGCGTCTACGGGTGGCGCATCAGCCGGAGCCTCGGCGCATGAGCGATATCGCCTCGTCCGGCTATGTCCGCCGGGACCTGCTCACCGAGCGCCCCGCGCCGGTCAAGACCACGGGCTTCATCGGTCTCGTGCGCACGCGCCTGTTCAACTCGCCGACCAACATCCTGCTCACGATCGTCGGCGCCTTGCTGCTCTGGTTCACCATCATTCCCGCCGTGAAGTTCCTGATGGTCGATGCGGTCTGGGCCGGCAAGGATCGCACCGCGTGCCTGACCGAGAATGCCGGGTTCGCGGTCGGCGCCTGCTGGCCCTACATCCAGGCCAAGCTGCCGCAGCTGATCTACGGCTTCTATCCCGAGGCGGAACGCTGGCGGGTCAACCTCACGCTGGCGCTGTCCGTGGTCCTGCTGGTGCCGCTGCTGATTCCGCGGCTGCCGTCGAAGGGGCTCAACGCCGGCCTGTTCTTCTTCGCCTTTCCGGTGGTCGCCTTCTTCCTGCTGCATGGCGGCGGCATCAAGGGCTTTGGCCTGAGCTGGACGGCCGGCCTGCTGCAATTGTTCGACGACAGCATCATCGGCGCCGGGCAGGTGCTGCTCAGCCTCAGCAAGACCTCGGCGATTGCGCCGCTGCTCTGGGTCGTCGGCAACCTCATCGTGCTGATCGGCATCGCGATTTCCTGGCTGATCTTTCCGCTGGTCTGGCTGCGCGACCAGATCCAGGGCTCCGGCCAATCCGTCTGGGCCGATGTCGCCATCACGACCGTCGTCGTCTCGCTGATCGCCTTCGTGCTCGGCGGCGGTATTCGCACGGGTTGGCGCGCGCTCGCATCGAGCATCGCCGCCTTCGTCGCCATCGCGGTCGTGATCAAGCTGATGGGCCTCGATCAGGGCGGACTGCCGGTCGTGACGACGAATTTGTGGGGCGGCCTGCTGGTGACGCTGGTGGTCTCCGTCACCGGCATCGTCACCTCGCTGCCGATCGGCATCGCATTGGCGCTCGGCCGCCGTTCCACCATTCCGCTGATCCGGATTTTCTCGATCGCCTTCATCGAGTTCTGGCGCGGCGTGCCGCTGATCACCGTGCTGTTCTTTGCGACCTACATGCTGCCGCTGTTCCTGCCGGGCAATTTCACCGTCGACGGTCTGGTGCGCGCGCTGATCGGCATCGCGCTGTTCACCGGCGCCTATCAGGCCGAGAACGTCCGCGGCGGCCTTGCCGCGATCCCGCGCGGGCAGGGCGAGGCGGCTGCGGCGCTGGGGCTGTCGTGGTGGAAGACGACCTCGCTGATCGTGCTGCCGCAGGCGCTGCGCCACGTCATTCCGAACCTCGTCAACAGCTTCATCTCGCTGTTCAAGGATACGTCGCTGGTCTCGATCGTGGCGCTGTTCGACCTGCTCGGCTCGCTCCGGGCATCGTTCTCGGACCCGAAATGGTCGACGCCGTCCACGGCCTTCACCGGCTTTGCCTTTGCCGGCATCATCTACTTCATCTTCTGCTTTGGAATGTCGCGCTATTCGCTCTTCGTCGAGCATCGCCTCAACGCTCACCGCCGCAACTGATCGAGCTCACCATGTCCGACCCCATCGTCAAGATTTCCGGCCTCAACAAATGGTACGGCGAGTTTCACGTGCTGCGCGACATCGACCTCGAGGTCCACAAGGGCGAGCGCATCGTGATCTGCGGCCCCTCGGGCTCCGGCAAGTCGACCCTGATCCGCTGCATCAACGCGCTGGAGGAATTCCAGGAGGGCGAGATCGTCGTCGATGGCATCGCGCTCGGGCCGAACCTCAAGCATGTCGACGCCGTGCGCCGCGAAGTCGGCATGGTGTTCCAGAGCTTCAACCTGTTCCCGCATCTGACGGTGCTGGACAATTGCACGCTGGCGCCGATCTGGGTGCGCAACATCCCCAAGAAGGAAGCCGAGGCCAACGCGATGAAATTCCTGGAGCGGGTCAAGATCCCGCATCAGGCCAACAAGTTTCCGGGGCAGATGTCCGGCGGCCAGCAGCAGCGCGTCGCGATCGCGCGCGCGCTGACCATGAACCCGAAGGTGATGCTGTTCGACGAGCCGACCTCGGCGCTCGATCCTGAGATGGTCAAGGAGGTGCTCGACACCATGGTCGACCTCGCCGAGGAGGGCATGACCATGCTGGTGGTGACCCACGAGATGGGCTTTGCCCGCGAGGTCGCCAATCGCGTCGTGTTCATGGACGCCGGCCAGATCATCGAGGCCAACACCCCGAACGAATTCTTTGCCGCTCCCCAGCACGCGCGGACGAAGCTGTTCCTGAGCCAGATCCTGCGGTGAGCTTGTCAGCTCTCCAAAATCAAATCGACCGGCTGTAACCTTGCCGGCCTAGACGAACGGCAGCTTGATGTTGCTGCGCTTCTCCAGCCATTCCGGCACGGGCAGGTTCTTGGCGCGCATGAAGTCGGCGTTGAACAGCTTCGACTGATAACGGCTGCCGGAATCGCAGAGGATGGTCACGATCGTCTTGCCGGGTCCGAGCTGTTTGGCCAGCCGCATCGCGCCGGCGATGTTGATGCCGCTGGAGCCGCCGAGGCACAGGCCTTCGTGCTGGAGCAGTTCGTAGATCACGGTGACGGCGTCGGTATCGGGAATGAGATAGGCATCGTCCACCTTGGCGGACTCGACGATCGCGGTCGCGCGGCCAAGCCCAATGCCTTCCGTGATCGAGCCGCCGGGCGTCGCCTTGGGGTCGCCGGTCCTGAAATATTCGTACATGCCCGCGCCATGCGGATCGGCGCAGGCGATGCGAACGTCCTTGTTCTTCTCCTTCAGATAGCGGCTGATGCCGGCGAGCGTGCCGCCGCTGCCCACCGAGCAGACGAAGCCGTCGACCTTGCCGCCGGTCTGCTCCCAGATCTCCGGACCCGTGGACTCGTAATGCGCCTTGGCATTGTCGAGGTTGTTCCATTGGTCGGCGAACAGCACGCCGTTCGGCTCGGTCTTGCGCAGCTCGTCGGCGAGCCTGCGGCCGACATGCTGGTAGCTGTTCGGATTGGAATAGGGCAGCGCCGGCGATTCCAGCAGCTCGGCGCCGCACAGCTTCAGGAAGTCCTTCTTCTCCTGGCTCTGCGTCTCCGGGATCACGATCAGCGTGCGGTAGCCGCGGGCGCTCGCAACGACCGCAAGGCCGATGCCGGTATTGCCGGCGGTCGATTCCACCACCAGACCGCCGGGCTTGAGCTCGCCGCGCTTCTCGGCCTCCAGGATCATCCATTTGCCGGCGCGGTCCTTGACCGACTGGCCGGGATTCATGAACTCGGCCTTGCCCAGAATGGTGCATCCGGTCAGTTCGGAGGCGCGCTTCAGCTTGATCAGCGGGGTGTTGCCGATGGCTTCGACAACGTCGTTCTTGATGATCATGTCGGGGGAATTCACTGGCAAGGGGTTGATCAGATTGGCCAGAACCTAGTGCTTGGAAACCAAAAGGGGAAGGCTTTTGCGCTGCGGCGAAACCGTGCCAAGCGCCGCCAAGGCAACGATATTCCGGGAGGGGGACGGGCGATGGCGGGGCGCAGCGGCGCGGTGAGAAGGATCTGGCTGATCGCCGCCAGGATATGGAAGATAACTATCGTCACGAGCGGTTCCGAGGAGCAATCTGAACCCGGGCGAGCCGTGCGGATGGCGCGGGGACGCGGAGGTTCCTTGCCAATGCGACGGCGGCGTCTTCGCTGCCGGCAATTGACGACCTCGTGAGAATGGCGCTGGCAGGCTTTGACGCCGGTCGTAGTCGCCCAAGCTGCTGTGGCTGACAGGTGTGGCGGCAATATCACATGAAATCTTGGTAAGATTGAATGCCGTCTCAGACGGCACGGGAATACGAAAAAGCACTGCAGCGCAGGACGATTTCGTATCTATGCGGTCCTGGCGTCGACGCGTTCTTGTGTGCGTTTCGCAGGTGCGGGACTGTCATGGCGTTCCGCGCCCGGCTAGGATGAAATCGTAAGGTTCCGCAGAAAGCATCACCTTTGAACGAGTTGCAGAAGGCCTCCCGACTGTCCCGCCGCGAATCGGTTAATCCGGCTGCGCGGTGGCGGCTTTATCTGCCCGGCGGAGGGTGGATGTGACACAGCGAGTTCCGGCGATCGCCATGCGGCGGTCTGTTGGCTCTGCGTCCTGGACGCGGCGGGCGGTGCGCTGGCTCGGCGCGCTGTGCCTTGCCGCCAGTTCGGGCGCCTGCGTGCTGACTCAGGATCTGCCGGATCCCGCGCTGGATGTCCCCGCGCAATACAAATACGCCGGCAAGGCGGACGCGCCGCCGACGCTGGATTGGTGGCGCGGCTTCCGCTCGGCGGAGCTGACGCAACTGATGGAAGAGGCGCAGACCGTCAACCTCGATATCGCCGCCGCCGTCGCGCGCATCGTCCAGGCCGATGCCCAGGCGCGGCAGGCCGGCGCGGCGCTGCTGCCGAGCCTGTCGGGGAGCGGTTCCGAAACCTACTCGCGCACTTCAGGATCGAGCTCGTCGGGCCTCACCAATGGCGGCCGCGAGGTCGTCAATTATTCGGCCTCGCTCAGCGCCAGCTACCAGCTCGATTTCTGGGGCCAGAATCGCGATGCGCTGCAGACCGCGGAAGAGACCGCCAATGCCAACCGCTTCGATCGCGACGTCGTCGCGCTGACGACACTCTCCGCCGTCGCCAACGCCTATTTCCAGGTGCTGGCCTCGCAGGATCGTATCAGGACCTCACAGCGCAACATCGCGAGCGCGCAGCGCATCCTCGATGCCGTCCGCGAGCGCCGCAAGGCCGGCACCGGCACCGACCTCGACGTCGCCCAGCAGGAGAGCGTGCTCGCCAACCAGAAGGCGCTGGTGCCGCCGCTGCGCCAGACGCTCGACCAGAACGTCAACGCGCTCGCCGTGCTGGTGTCGCGGCCGCCCGAGAGCGTCCGCGTGCTCGGCGGCTCGCTGAACACGGTCGCCATTCCGCGCGTGACGCCCGGCCTGCCGTCGGAGATCCTGACGCAGCGGCCGGATATCCGCCGGCAGGAGGCGCAGCTCGCCTCCGCCACGGCGAACATAGGCAATGCCCGCGCGCAGTTCTTCCCGACCATCCAGCTCACCGGCAATGGCGGCTATCAGAGCGCGGCGCTGGTGTCGCTGTTCCAGCCGCATGCGGCGTTCTTCCAGCTCGTCGGCAGCGCGACGCAACCGATCTTCGACGGCGGCAAGATCCTCGGCAATTTCGAATTCGCCAAGGCGCGGCAGGACGAGTTGCTGCAGACCTACCGCAAGACCATCATCCAGTCCTTTGCCGACGTCGACAACGCGCTGTTCTCGATCAAGCAGACCACGATCAAGCTGCAATTACAGCGCGATGTCGTCACCGCCTCGCGGCGCGCCTTCGATCTCGCCGAGCAGCAATTGCGCGCCGGCACCGCCGACATCGTGACCGTGCTCAACACCCAACTGACCCTGTTCTCGGCGGAAGATGCGCTGTCGCAGGCCCAACTCGCACGGCTTCTCGCCATCGTCAGCCTGTATCAGGCGCTCGGCGGCGGCTGGGAGCCGCGCATGGAGAAACCGGTCAATGCTCTTTAAGCCGGATGGCAAGGATGATGCGAAGCAGGGAGGCGCGACGAGGTCGCGCGGCCGCGGCTTCGTCATGACCCTGATCACGCTCGCGATCCTCGGCGGCCTCGGCTATTACGGCTGGACCGTCTGGCATCAACAGCCGCAGCAGGCGAACGGCCGCAACCAGCGGCCCGATCTGCCGGTCCCGGTGCTGGCGGCGACGCCGCGCATTCAGGATGTTCCTGTTTATCTCGACGGCGTCGGCGCGATCCGCGCGCTCAACACCGTGACCGTGCGCTCTCAGGTCGACGGCAAGCTGATTGCCGTGAAATTCACCGAAGGCCAGGACGTCAAGAAGGGCGACGTGCTCGGCGAGATCGATCCGGCGCTCTACCAGGCGACGTATGACCAGGCCGTCGCCAAGAAGGCGCAGGACGAGGCCCAGCTCGCCAACCAGCGCATCGATCTCACGCGCTACGAGCAACTCGCTGCCTCCAACGCCGGCTCCAAGCAGCAGGCCGACACGCAGCGCGCGCTGGTCGCGCAGACCGAGGCACTGGTCAAGGCCGACCAGGCCTCGATCGACAACGCGGCGGCGACGCTGAGCTACACCAGGATCGTCGCGCCGATCTCCGGCCGCGCCGGCCTGCGCCAGGTCGACCAGGGCAACATCATCCACGCCTCGGACACCACGGGTCTGGTGGTGATCACGCAGTTGCAGCCGATCGCGGTGTGGTTCAGCCTGCCGCAGCAGCAGATCATGCGCGTCAACGCGGCGGCGGCGAAGGGCACGCTCGCCGTCGACGTGTTCGGCAATGACGGCATCACGGTGATCGACACCGGCAAGCTCACCGGCATCGACAACCAGGTCGACCAGACCACGGGCACGCTCAAGCTCAAGGCCGAATTCCCCAACGCCAATTACCAGCTTTGGCCGGGCCAGTTCGTCAATGTCCGCCTCAAGGTCGAGACCCTGATGCAGGCGCTGGTGGTGCCGACGTCGGCGGTGCAGCGCGGACCGATCGGCACCTTCAGTTATGTCATCGGTGAGGACAACGTCGTCTCGGCCAAGCCCGTGACGGTGACGCAGCAGAACGAGCATGATGCGGTCATCGCCAGCGGCCTGGCGGCGAACGACAGGGTCGTCACCACGGGCTTTGCGAATCTGTCCGACGGCTCCAAGGTGGTCGTCGGCCGCGACGACCAGACCCCGTCGGCCGATCTCGCACCGCGCAAGCGGGCGCGCGCGCCGGATGGCCAGAAGAAGGACGGTCAGGCCAAGGATACTCAAAAGGATAGTCAAAAGGACGGCGAGCCTCGCGCCAAGCGCAGCAGCACTGAAGGCGACCAGAAGGGGCAGACCGGGCCGGCACCGGGACCTGCACGAAGTCCTGGGGCACCGGGATCTGGAGCCAAGCAGCCATGATCCCGACAACGGCCGCCTGAGCGGCAGGCGAAACTCATGGGCGTCTCCGAACCCTTCATCCGCCGCCCGATCGCGACCTCGCTGCTCGGCATCGCGCTTCTGATCGGCGGGCTGCTGGGCTATTTCTCGCTGCCGGTCTCGGCGCTGCCGCAGGTCGACTTCCCGACCGTGCAGGTGACGACGCAGCTTCCGGGCGCCAGCCCCGACGTGATCGCCTCGCTGATCACCGCGCCGCTGGAGCGGCAGCTCGGGCAGATCCCGTCGCTTTCGGCGATGAACTCGACGAGCTCGTTCGGCGTCAGCCAGATCTCGCTCCAGTTCGACCTCAACCGCGACATCGACGGCGCCACCCAGGACGTGCAGGCCGCGATCAATGCGGCCGCCGGCGTGCTGCCGAAGACGCTGCCTTATCCGCCGACCTACGCCAAGGTGAACCCGGCCGACGCGCCGGTGATGACGCTGGCGCTGCGCTCCGACACGATCTCGTTGCGGGCGATGAGCGACATCGCCGATACGCTGCTGGCGCAGCGGCTGAGCCAGATCTCCGGGGTCGGGCGCGTCTCCGTGCTCGGCGGGCTGAAGCCGGCCGTGCGCATCCAGGCGGACCTCGCGCGGCTCGCCGCCTATGGCATCGCCATGGAGGATCTGCGCACCGCGATCGCCAACGCCAACGTCTCCGGGCCGAAGGGCTCGCTCGACGGCGCGCAGCAGGCCTACATCATCGCCGCCAACGACCAGATCGCCGCAGCCGACGCCTACAAGCCGATCATCATCGCCTACCGCAACGGCTCGCCGGTCACGATCGCCGACGTCGCGCAGATCGTCGACGGCCTCGAGAACGACCGCACCGGCGGCTGGTACCAGGGCACGCCGGCCGTCATCATCGACATCCAGCGCCAGCCCGGCGCCAATGTCATCGACGTCGTCAGCCAGATCCGCGCCGAGATCCCGAAGGTCCAGCGCGCCATTCCGGCCGGCGTCAACCTCACCATCGTCTCCGACCGCACCGTCACCATCCGCGCCTCGGTCCACGACGTGCAGTTCACGCTGATCCTCAGCGTCGTGCTGGTGACGCTGGTGGTGCTGCTGTTCCTGCGCTCGCTGCGGGCCACGCTGATCGCCGGCGTGGCGCTGCCGCTGTCGCTGATCACCAGCTTCGGCATCATGTATTTCGCCGGCTTTAGCCTCGACAATCTGTCGCTGATGGCGCTCACCATCGGCACCGGTTTCGTCGTCGACGACGCCATCGTCATGATCGAGAACATCGTCCGTCACATGGAGAACGGCGACAGCGCGATGGAGGCATCGCTGAAGGGCGCCAGCGAAATCGGCTTCACCGTGATCTCGCTGACGGTGTCGCTGATCGCGGTCTTCATCCCGCTCCTGTTCATGTCGGGCCTCGTCGGGCGGATGTTCCGCGAATTCGCGCTGACGCTGACCATTGCGGTCGTGACCTCGGCCGTGATCTCGCTGACGCTGACGCCGATGATGTGCTCGCGCCTGCTCAGGCACGCGCACGAGGAGTTCGCGGTGCCGGGATTGGCTGCCGTCAGCCGCTTCATCGACCGCACCGTCGAGTTCTACCACCGGACGCTGTTGTGGGTGCTGGAACGCCAGCGCGCCACGCTGCTCGTGACCTTCGCCACGCTGGTCGCAACCCTTGTTCTCTATGTCGTCGCGCCAAAGGGCTTCCTGCCGCTTCAGGACACCGCCTCGATCACGGCGGTGACGGAGGCGGGCCCCGACGTGTCGTTTGCGGAGATGCAGAAGCGGCAGACCGAGGTCGCCGACGCCATCAAGGCCGACCCTGATGTGACCGGCGTGGTCTCGGTGATCGGGGCGGGCTCGGTCAACCCGACCACCAATGTCGGCCGGCTCGTCATGTCGCTGAAGCCGCGCGGCGAGCGGCGCGATGACGTCAGCGCGGTGGTGATCCGGCTGAAGCAGCGGGTATCCGGCATCCCCGGAATGACCGTCTACTTCCAGCCGGTGCAGGACGTGCAGATCTCGACCCAGTCGAGCCGCTCGCAATACCAGTACACGCTGACCGGCACCGATGCAGCCCTGGTGTCGGAATGGGCCCGCAAGCTGGTGGCGGAGATGCGGCGCGATCCCTTGTTCCGCGACGTCTCCTCGGAGGCACAGGAAGGCGGCCTGCGGGCGCAGCTCGATGTCGACCGTACCCGCGCCGGACAGCTCGGCGTCAGCCTGCAGGCCATCACCGATACGCTGAACGACGCCTTCGCGCAGCGCCAGATCTCGACCATCTACGGCCAGGCCAACCAGTACCGCGTGGTGCTGGAGGCGCTGCCGATGTACCAGCGGGATCCCTCGATCCTGTCGAAGCTGTATCTGCCGGGCGGTGCGAGCGCCACCGCCGGCGCGCCGAATGCGCAGGTGCCGCTGTCGGCCGTGGCGACACTGAAGCGCACCACCGCGCCGCTGGCGATCTCTCACCAGGCGCAATTCCCGGCGATCTCGCTCAGCTTCAACCTGGCGCCGGGCGCAGCGCTCGGCGACGCTGTCGAGGCGGTCAAGACCATCGAGGCCCGCATCGAAATGCCCAACAGCATCCTCGGCGTCTATTCCGGCGACGCCGCCGAATTCGCCAAGGCGCTCGCGGGACAACCCTGGCTGCTGCTCGCCGCCGTGATCACGATCTACATCGTGCTCGGCGTGCTCTATGAGAGCTACATCCACCCGATCACGATCCTCTCGACGCTGCCCTCGGCCGGCGTCGGCGCCATCCTGGCACTGATGCTGTGCGGGCAGGACCTCTCGGTGATCGGCCTGATCGGCATCATCCTGCTGATGGGCATCGTCAAGAAGAACGCGATCATGATGATCGACTTCGCGCTGGAAGCCGAGCGCGGGAAGGGCATGTCGCCGCAGGAGGCGATCGTGCAGGCGTGCCTGTTGCGCTTCCGCCCGATCATGATGACGACGCTGGCCGCGCTGTTCGGCGCGCTGCCGCTCGCAATCGAAAGCGGCACCGGCGCGGAGCTGCGTTTCCCGCTCGGCATCTCCATCATCGGCGGCCTGCTGCTGAGCCAGCTGCTGACGCTCTACACGACACCCGTGATCTACCTCGCGCTCGACCGCATCAACCGCCGCCTCGAACGCGCGCTGCCGCCGGTCGAGCCCGGGGGCCCGCCGGTCGCCGGCGCCACCGAGGGGATGCAGTGATGGCATCGATCTCGGAGCCCTTCATCCGCAGGCCGGTGGCGACCACGCTGCTGTCGATCGGGTTGTTCCTGCTGGGTGTCGTGGCCTACGAGTTCCTCCCCGTCGCCTCAGTCCCGAACGTGGACTTCCCGGCCATTTTCGTTTCCGCGAGCCGCCCTGGAGCCGACCCGTCCGTGATGGCGGCCACGGTGGCCTCGCCATTGGAGCGGCGGCTCGGCGAGATCTCGGGCATCAACCAGATCACCTCGACCTCGTCGCTGGGCACGACCAACATCCAGCTTCAGTTCGACATCGGACGCAACATCGACAAGGCCGCCCGCGACGTGCAGGCGGCGATCAATGCAGCGATGGTCGACCTGCCGAGCGACCTGCCGACCCTGCCGCGCTTCCGCAAGGCCAACTCGGCCGGCGCGCCGGTCTTCGTGCTGGCGCTGACCTCAAAGACGCTGTCCGCGAGCGCGATCTACGATGTCGCCGATACCGTGGTGGCTCAGCGCATCTCGCAGGTCCCCGGCGTCGGCAACGTCACGATCAGCGGCGCGGACCAGCCAGCGGTGCGGATCCAGCTCAATCCCGTAGCGCTGTCGAACGCGGGCATCGCCACCGACGACGTGCGGACCGCGATCGTCAACGCCAACCCGCTCGGTCCCGTCGGCATCTTCAACGGCGAGCGCCAGAGCGAGACGCTGTCGTTGAACAGGCAGATGCGCACGGCGAAAGAGTTCCGCGACATCGTCATCAAGAGCTCGAATGGCAGTTTCCTGCGGCTGTCCGACGTCGCCGATATCGAGGACGGCGTGCGCAATGCCCGTTCGATCGCGTGGTTCAACAAGCAGCCGGCGGTTCTGATCCAGATCACCAAGCAGGGCGACGCCAACGTGATCGACACCGTCGACCGGGTGAAGGCGCTGATCCCCGAGTTGAAGCAGTGGATTCCGGCCGGCGTGGACGTCTCCACCCTGGTCGACCGCACCAGCACGATCCGCGCCAGCGTGATGGACATGCAGTGGACGCTGCTGGCGACCGCCATCCTGGTGATGGTCGTCGTGTTCGTGTTCCTGCGGCGGCTCACGCCGACGATCGCCGCCGGCATTTCGGTGCCGCTGGCGCTGGCCGGCACCTGCGCCGGCATGTGGGTCGCGGGCTTCTCGATCGACAATCTGTCGCTGATGGCGCTGGCGATCTCGGTCGGGTTCGTGGTCGACGACGCCATCGTCATGATCGAGAACATGTACCGCAATCTCGAGCACGGCATGCGGCCGCTCCAGGCGGCGCTGGAGGGAGCCCGGCAAATCGGCTTCACCGTGGTCTCGATCAGTTTGTCACTGGTCGCGGCCTTCACGCCGCTGATATTCATGGACGGCATCGTCGGCCGGCTGCTGCGCGAGTTCTCGCTGACGCTGACCTTCGCGATCGTGGTCTCGACCCTGGTGTCGCTGACGGTGACGCCGATGATCTGCGCCCATTACATCAGGCAGGCCACGTCCGGTACGGCGACGCTGTTCGATCGCGTCATCGAGGGCTCGCTGTCGCGCATCGTCGCGTTCTACGCCCGCACCCTGCGCACCGTGCTGGAATTTCCGCTGCTGACGCTATTGGTGTTCTTCGCCACCATCGGCCTGACGGTGACGCTCTACATCAAGGTCCCCAAGGGTTATTTCCCGACCGACGATTCCGGCTTCGTCATCGGCGCGACGCGGGCCTCGGCGGATATCTCGTTCCAGTCTATGCTCAGTCTTCAGCAGCGGCTCGCCGACATCGTGATGCAGGATCCGGCGGTGGCCGGCATCGGTTCGACGGTCGGCGGCGGAGGCGGGCCGGGGGGCGCGACCTCGAACCGCGGCACCATGTTCATCAGCCTGAAGCCGCCGGAGGAGCGCGATCACGTCTCCACCCAGGTCGTGATCGATCGGCTGCGGCGCGCGCTGTTCCCCGTGCCCGGCATCCGCCTCTTCATGTTCGCCGCCCAGGACGTGCGCGCCGGCGGGCGGCAAAGCGATTCCGACTACCAGTACACGCTCTCCAGCACCGACCTCGGCCTGCTGCAGAAATGGGCGCCGATCGTGGCCAAGCGCCTGGAGAGCGTCGAGGGCATCACCGACATCTCCAGCGACCGCGACCCCGGCGGACTTCAACTGACTTTGGCGATCGACCGCCAGAAGGCGTCGGCGCTGGGCGTGCGCGTTCAGGACATCGACAACGCGCTGAACAACGCGTTTTCTCAACGCCAGGTCTCGATCATCTACACCCAGCGCAACCAGTACATGACGGTGCTCGAGATCGACCCGAAATTCCAGGTCGATCCCTCCAATCTCGACCGCATCTATGTCGCCGGCGCGGGCGGCGTGCAGGTGCCGCTGTCGGCCGTGGTGCGCGTGACGCGCGGGCTTGCCGCGCTCGCGGTCTATCATTCGCAGTCGTTCCCCTCGACCACTGTGTCGTTCAACCTGCTGCCTGACGTGCCGCTCCAGACCGCGACCCAGAACGTCCAGCGCGCTGTCGAGGAATTGCACATGCCGGAGGGCATCCGCGGCAGTTTTGACGGCAATGCCGGCGATTTCGCCAAGACCAGCGGCCGCCAGCCGCTGCTGATCCTCGGCGCGCTGGTGGCGATGTATATCGTGCTCGGGGTGCTCTATGAGAGCCTTGCGCATCCGCTGACGATCATCTCGACGCTGCCCTCGGCCGGCCTTGGCGCGTTGCTCGCCTTGCAGATCACCAACACGCCGCTGACGGTGATCGCCTTCGTCGGCATCATTCTGTTGATCGGCATCGTCAAGAAGAACGGCATCATGATGGTCGACTTCGCGCTCGATGCCGAACGCCAGCGCGGCCTGTCCTCGGCGGAAGCGATTTTCGAGGCCTGCCAGGCGCGTTTCCGTCCGATCCTGATGACGACCATGGCGGCGCTGTTCGCCGGCATTCCGCTCGTGATCGCGACCGGCCCCGGCACGGAGCTGCGCCGACCGCTCGGCATCACCATCATCGGCGGCCTGTTCGTCTCGCAGATCCTGACGCTCTACACCACGCCCGTGATCTACCTGCTGATCGACCGCCTGCGCCGCCGCTCCGAGCCGCGGCCGCTCGCCGCGCCGGCGGAATAGGTTGTTGAACCGCCGTCCAAAGCGTATAGCGGCGACCATGTCGAACCCCACCGCCGCCGCGCCGGCCGATCCGATCCCCGAATGCCCGCACTGCCAGAAGCCGATGCCGCTGTGCATCTGCGACAGCGTCACGCCCGTCGAGAACCGCCTCGGGCTCCTGATCCTCCAGCATCCGCAGGAGCAGGACAGGGCGCTCGGCACCGCGCGGCTGCTGGCCCGGCATTTCGCCAAGGCGACGTTGCGGGTCGGCCTGTCCTGGCCGAGCCTGTCCAAGGCGCTGGGCCAGCCGATCGAGAACGCCTCGCACTGGGCCGTGCTCTATCTCGGCTCGGCGCGCGCCGCCGACCTCGAGGCTGAAGGCGAGATCGTGGCGCTCAACCGCAAGGGTGAGGTCGCGGACAACCAGCGCGCGCTCCTCGGCAAGCTCGAAGGCGTGGTTCTGCTCGACGGCACCTGGAGCCAGGCCAAGGCGCTGTGGTGGCGCAATCCCTGGATGCTGAAATGCCAGCGCGTGATCCTCAACCCGGCGCATCCCTCGCGCTACGGGCGCCTGCGCAAGGAGCCGCGCAAGGACGGGCTCTCCACCATCGAGGCCGCCGCGACGATCCTGGCCAGTCTCGAGAAGCGCCCCGACATCGCGCAGACCCTGAACGCCAGTTTTGAACGGATGCTAACCCGTTACCGCGAAGTCCAGGCCGAAATGCCGGAACTGGCGCCGAAACCGCCGGTGAAGGACCGTCGCCGCGGCGTCCGGCGAGGCAAGAAGCGCGCCTGACTTCGGCCCACATCAGCCCTACGGTTGATTGCCCCGCCCGGGGCGGGCCGATAGAGAGCGTCGACCAAAACACCCGCGATCTGCTATCCTTTCGCGGTATCGGAATGCCGGAAGTGGAATGGGCAGTCGAATTCAGCTCGCTGTGAATGAAATCCTTGCACAGGCGACGCGGCCCGATCGGTGGGGCACGCTCGCGCTGATGGACATCTCGCTGCGCTACCGGCGCACCGTGATCGGCCCGCTCTGGATCACGCTGACATTGGCTGCGACGATCGCCAGTGTCGGCACGGTCTATGCGACCCTGTTCAAGCAGGACATTGCCGGCTTCCTGCCGCTGTTCGCGGTCGGCCTGACGGTCTGGACCCTGATCGCAACCACGCTGCAGGAGGGCTCCAGCATCTTCGTGGCCTCCGGCCACCTGATCAAGGCGGTGCCGGCGCCGCTGATCGTGCACGTCCTGCAGATGATCGCGCGCAACGTCCTGATCTTTGCGCATCATCTGGTGATCGTGATCCTGCTCTATGTCGTGATGCCATGGCCGCTGCACTGGGACATGCTGCTTGCGGTGCCCGGCTTTGCGATCCTGCTCGTCGTTCTCCTCGGCGGCTCGGTCGCGCTCGGCATGCTCTGCGCGCGCTTCCGCGACATCGGATCGGCCATCGTCAGCGGCCTGCAATTCATCTTCTTCCTGACGCCGATCATCTGGACCGAGGACGCCGTGCGCGGCACCGCATTTCACTGGCTGATCCGCGCCAATCCATTCGCGACCCTGCTCGATCTCGTGCGCAGGCCGCTGCTGTCGCAGCCGACCGACGCGGAGCAATGGCTGCTCGGGGTCGTCTATGCGGCGGTCGCTTGTGCCATCGGCCTTGGCTGCTACGCGCGGTACCGCCACCGCGTGGCGTACTGGCTGTGAGGCGCGCATGAGCCCTGCTGCCCACATCGTCCTGCGCAACGTCTCGGTGACGTTTCCGGTGCTGTCGTTCCGCGACCGCTCGCTGCGCAGCCGGTTCGTCAGCGCGGTGACGCGGCGGCGGAAGGCGGCGGTCCCGCACATCATCAGCGCCCTGAACGACGTCAGCCTCGACATCCGCGCGGGCGACCGCCTCGCCATCATCGGCGGCAATGGCGCCGGCAAGACCACCTTGCTGCGCGTTCTCGCCGGGATCTACCATCCGACCACGGGCAGCGTCGACGTGCTCGGCCGCTGCCTGTCGCTGTTCGATCTGTCGGCCGGCATCGACGAGGAAGCGACCGGTTACGAGAACATCATGCGGCGCGGGCTCGTGATCGGCGCGCGGCGCGCCGAGATCGAGGCGCGGCGGGCGGAAATCGCCGAGTTCACCGAGCTCGGCGACCGACTCGACCTGCCGCTGCGCACCTATTCCAGCGGCATGATGCTGCGCCTGATCTTCGCCGTTGCGACCGCGGTCGAGGGCGAGATCGTGCTGCTCGACGAATGGATCGGCGTCGGCGACCAGCAGTTCCGGAAAAAGGCGCGGGAGCGGCTCGACCAGATCGTTGCACGCGCCGGCATCCTGGTGCTGGCCTCGCACGACGTCGATCTGATCAGGAGCACCTGCAACCGGGCGATCCTGCTGCAGGAGGGACGTATTGCCGCGGCCGGCGCGATCGAGGACGTCCTCCAGCGCTATCTCGCCGGCACAGGGCCGGCGGGTTGATCGCCAGCGTATCATTTCTGTCAACAAAGCCGACTACAGAACCGTCACGCAGTAAACGGTGCGCATGCGGCGCGTCGTATCGAGTGGTGGGGCCAGATGGCTGACGCGGTTGGAACGCACTTCTTTCCGGAGATTGCGGCGGGCGGGTTCTCGCGCGTCGACGGCACGGTTCAGTTCTGGCAGCGGGTCGGCGCCCTGATCGGCCCTCAGTCCGTCGTGCTGGATTTCGGTGCCGGGCGCGGGGCCAAGCAGAGCGAGGACCTCGTCTCGTACCGGCGCGGCCTGTTGTCGCTGAAGGGGCGGGTGCGCGAGCTCATCGGGGTGGACGTCGATCCCGTGGTCATGACCAACGAGGCGCTCGACCGCGCGTTCGTGATTACCCCCGACGGCGAGCTTCCGATCCCCGATCAGTCCATCGACGTCGTCGTCTCGGATTTCGTGTTCGAGCACATCCAGGATCCCGGCAGGGCGGCGCGCGAGCTCGACCGCGTGCTCAAGCCCGGCGGCTGGATCTGCGCGCGCACGCCAAATCGCCACGGATATATCGCGCTCGGCAACCGCCTGATCCCGGACAGCCTGCATGCCCGCATCATTCGCTCGGCCCAGGACGCGCGCGAGGAGAAGGACGTCTTTCCAGCCGTGTACCGCCTGAACTCGACGAGCGCCTTCAAGCAGCACTTTCCGGCCTCCCGGTACGACCTCTACGTCATTCCGTGGGACGCGGAGCCGGCCTATTATTTCGGATCGAAGCTGTTCTATTCGCTGTTCCTGGCGATCCAGCACTGCACGCCGGCGCCGTTCAAGACGGTGCTGATGGCGTTCATCCACAAACGTCCCGTGGCGTGACCCCGCGCGGTCCCCGCGGGCGCTGAAATCAGACGAAGGCGGTTGCCTAAAGCCTTCATCCCCTATAATGCTCCGCCCTTACGGGGCCACGTGGCGGAGTGGTTACGCAACGGTCTGCAAAACCGTGTACACCAGTTCAATTCTGGTCGTGGCCTCCATCACAATCCTCTGATATTCCAGCATAATTTGGCGCCGCCGGGAGTTTCGCGGAGCGCGCGGACGCGGCTTGCCGCATGTCCGCCACCGGGTTTGCCCGGGGCTTGCCGGAAACCTCCGATTCAGGCTCGCTGGCATAGAGTTCGCATCTGCGAAGTGATGCAGTCCCCATCCCCCGAGCGCTGGAGAGCACGTGGGCGACATCGTCCGATTTGTTCCGAAATCCGAGCTGGAGCGGGCTCGCCTCATTCGCGAGGCCCGTGCGATCTATGACAGCATCTTTCCGCCTAGCGAGCCTGACCGGGCGCCGCAGGACGGCGAGGAGCGCGTCAAGACCTGATCGTGCCGGCGCCGGCGAAGGGCAATGGCAGAAGTTGAACCGCCCGCGAGGCGGGCGGATGCGTTCACGGTGAAGCGGGCTCAGCAGGCCGCGTACCAGCCGTCCGGAAACGGCAGCAGAGGCCAGGCGCCCTCGTTGTCATTGGCGGCCTTGGGCGCCGCGACGAAGCTCCACGAGCGGGGCACGAAATTCTCCTCCGGCGCGAACGCCAGATCGTCATGGACCAGATCTTCGCAGACCATGGCGTCCTGAACGGCATCCAGCAGCAAATTGAATTCGGCTTCGCTCATCACACCCTCCGGAACGCGGATGGCGCAATGTCGCAAAGCCGGTTTGTTTCCCGATTGAGCCGATCGTTTGCATTTTAACGATCCGGCGATCGGGTCCCGTTTGGTTAGCGATCCCTAAAGAGTCCCAGGAAATCCCGGATGGAACCCTAGTCAGGCGGAACCGGCGGCCGTGTGAATGAGATCACATTCCCAGCGGTTTATTTCTCCTAACCCCTTCGTACACCGGCCAATGGAGGCCGGGCGGGCAGGGCAGACGGGAGAGCGGTCATGAAGGCAAGGTTCTTGCGTTTTGCGGGTGTGAAGAGCCGGGCGCGCCGCGCCTCGACGGTCGGGCTGTTCCTGACGCTGTTTGCCTCCGCCGCTCATGCCCAAGGTACAGCCGATCAGCGCCGGGCCTGCACGCCCGATGTCTACCGGCTCTGCGCCGGCGAAATCCCCAATGTCCGCGCCATCACCGCCTGCCTGCGCCGTAACAGGTCAAGCTTGAGCGAGGCTTGCCGCAGCGTGTTCGACCACGCTGGCGGCTGACATGGCGGGTCTGTGGGTTTGTGCGCAGCAAGTGGCTCGCGCGGGCTCGCGAATCCGGCATAGTCGGCCTGTGGATATGCTGCGGACAGGCTGTGGAAGACGAGTATCTGTTTCGAATGCCGGTCGTAGATCTGTCAGACGTCGTCACATCTTTGTCAAAAGTGCTCATCAAATGATTCGTGGACGATGCGGATCATGGCGTGGCGTGGGACTATTTGGTTTCTCCGAATTCGGAATCGCGCGCTGAGGCATCTCTCATGCCGAACAGTTTTTGGGCAGCCGCCTGCCCAAATGACGGGCTCCCTCCATCCAATTTTTTGTACGCCCGCGGACAAGCTTTCCGGTCCGCTCTCCAACCTAGGCTCGCCTCCGAGATCTGGAACATGGCCAATGCCATGACAATCGAAGGAGATGGAGAGACGGGTATTTCCGCAGGCGCAGCGGGGGATGTCGCGCGCATTGCCATGGCGCAAGGCCGCGCTCGGTGCCGCCGTCGTTTTGCGGACGCTGGCAGCCGCGCCCCTGAGCGCCCAGGCCGCCGCGCCCGCCGCCTGCGCCGCGCTCCAGAGCAAATATCCGGACTGGAAGGGCAAGACGCTCGTCAACGCCATCAACCCGCACACGCCGGGCTACGAGACGATCGATCCGAAGGACCCCAGCAAATATATCGGCTTCGACATCGATCTCGGTGAAGCCATCGGCGAATGCCTCGGCTTCAAGCTGACCTACAAGCCGGTGACGTTCGCGGCGCTGCTGACCACGCTCGCCGCGGGCCAGGCCGACATCGTCATCTCCGACATCTACGCCACCAAGGAGCGCGCCAAGGCGGCCGACTTCATCGCCTACTCGAAGGTGTTCGACGGCGTGCTGGTCGCCAAGGGCAACCCGAAAGGCATCAACGGCATCAACATGTCGAGGTGCCGCTGATCCAGGCCTTGATCCCGGAGTGCAAGAAGGCCGGCAAACCCGAGCCGACCGTCCAGCTCTACGACAACAACGCCAACTGCATCCAGGCGATCCTCGCCGGCCGCGCCGACACCTATGTCAATGACGTCAACACCGTCGACAGCGCGGTGAAGGCCTATCCGGACAAGCTGGAGAAGGCGATCGCGGTGACGATCCCGTATTCGGTCGGCATCGCGGTGCCCAAGGACAAGCCGAAATTCCGTGATGCCGTGCTCGCCGCGCTGATCGAGGTGCAGAAGGCCGGCACGCACATGGAGCTTCTGAAGAAGCACGGGCTCGACGTGAACAACTTCAAGGAGCCTGACATTCTGACGGCCGACTGATGTCGCTGTTCTTCCATTATCTCAGCATGCCCTATCTGCTCGAGGGCATCGAGCTTACCCTCGAGGTGACTGCCCTCGGGCTCGGCGGCGGATTGATCCTCGGATTGATCCTCGCCGGCATGCAGCTCTCGCGCTTCTGGGTCCTGGCGGCGATCGCCAGGGCCTACACCGTGATCTTTCGCGGCACGCCGCTGATCCTGCAGATGGTGTTCGCCTACGACGCGCTGCCGCATATCGGCATCAAGCTGCCGGCGGTGCTGGCCGCCGGCCTCGCGCTCGCCTGCAACGAGGCGCCGTTCATCGCCGAGATGCTGCGCGCCGGCGTGCTCGGCGTCGATCGCGGGCAGGTGACGGCAGGGCATGCGCTCGGCATGACGCCGCGGATCCTGATGTGGCGTGTGATCGCGCCGCAGGCGGCCGGTCAGAGGGGCGTATCGCGATCGTCACGAAACGTGGGGTGGGCTGCGGTGGACGCTAGTCACATCGGCGCGATGGGCATCGCAGGGCGGGCAACCGTGAGCGACAGCCGGCGCGCACACGATCGGTGTGATCTGCGTACGGCAAAATCGTGTGGTCCTGGCGCCCGCAGGCTGGCGCCAAGTCTTGTGGTGATGTGGCGGCCCGACCGGGTTCGCGCATCAGCCATCTGCAAGGCGACGGGGGCAATAGTGCATCGCTCCCCGGGGAGAGCACGGCATAAGCCGTCAAACCACTGCGCAGGGAAGGCCGGATGTTTGGCTTCACCTGTATGCCGCTGTGCAGCCTCTTGTAGCGCAACCTTCGCACAGTGGACCGCGGGTGTCAGCCGGCACCCGGTCTTCCCTACGCCCTCTGACATCTGAGGGTGTCGCGATGAAGCAAGGCTCGGGCAAATCTAGCCGCGAGGGCGCGAAGGCATGCCCGCGCGCTGCGCGGCCTGCGGCATCCGCAGGCAACAAACGCCGCCGATCTATGAATGCCCATTCATTGCTGCGGAGAATTCGAATCGCTATGAAACCGGCACGTTGCGCGTCTCGCGTCGCGCAACGAGCCGGAGCGCTGATCGAGGGCGTGTTGAACCTCTCGATCGCACTCCGGACGGACCTTCGAGGCAACGCCTTGTGTTGCCGCGGCGCCTGCGCCGATCGACGTCAGGCGCCGGAGCCTGTTTCGATCGGGAGAATTTCAACATGAAGTCTTTTCTGTCTGCACTGTTCGCGATCGGTCTCGCGGTCGCCGCTACGCCCTCGTTCGCTGCTGACTCCCGCAATGTCACCGTCGTCAACGAGACCGGTTATGCCATCAAGTTCCTGGGCTTCAACGCGCCGGACGACGGCCTGGACGAATGGGACAACGAGCTCGACAAGGTCTTGCAGAACCAGGCGAGCACCTATGTCGAGTTCGACGAGGACGACGAGGGCTGTGTCTGGAACATCCGCGTCGACTGGCAGAACTATGACGAGTCCGTGCTCTGGAAGAACGTCAACCTCTGCAAGTTCACCGCGCTTCGGCTGCGCTACGATTCCGGCACCAAGACCACTTCGTTCGTCGCCGAATAGTTTGACCTGACGCGAGGCCCGGGGAGGGGCCGCCGGACCCTTCCCGGGCGCGTTGCGGACGATGACGAATTCGTCCTTTGCAAGCGCAAGCGGCTTTGTTATACGCAGCCGCGCGCGGACGTCGGTTCGCTGCTTTCCTCGGTAGCTCAGCGGTAGAGCATCCGACTGTTAATCGGATGGTCGCTGGTTCGAATCCAGCCCGGGGAGCCAAATTCAACAATAAATTGAGTGACTTGACGCGACGTCCTGATGTGACGCGCGATGCCGCTCAGGCGGTCTCTCAGGGCGGACCGATCCCGAATCTTCCGCAGAATCGCGTTCAAGCAGATGTGTGCGGCAGTACCGCCGCGGTCATCGGGGCGGCGCCAAATCGACGTAATTCGAATCAAGCTTTGCGGGGCCGGACCCATATGGAGCTGATTTCCCATGCCCGACATCCAGATCGACCGTGCCCACCTGGCTCCCTCGATTCTGCCGGCGGACCTTCCCGATCTCAGCGACGATGAGTGCGTCGCCTGTCTGGCGCGTGCGGTCGAGACGCCCGATTCGGCGCGCCTGGACGAGGTCGCGGCCCTGATCGGCCGCCTCGCGGTGACGATCGAATAGTCCATCGCCCCCTCTAATGCGGTAGTTGCGGACGCGTTGGCTGGTGGGGCCAACGGCCATGTTGCGTTTTGGCCGGGCATGTTCCAAAGATGCCGCCAACTTATCGCAGCGGCATCGTCCGCATTTCAGGGTCCGCAAATGTCCGGTTTTTCGACCGCGCGCCTCAAAATGGTCGATGGCCAGGTGCGCACCAGTGACGTCACTGATCGCAATGTTCTCGATGCCATGCTTACGGTTCCGCGCGAGGCGTTCGTGCCGGCCGCCAGGCAGGCGTTGGCCTATCTCGACCTCGATCTCGATGTGAGCGAAGGCGCAGCCAAGCGCTTCCTGATCAAGCCGCAGTTGACCGGCAAGCTGCTCCAGGCTGCCGAAATCGGCGAGGGAGACAACGTGCTGGTGGTCGGCTGTGCCACGGGATATCTCGCGGCGCTGACGGCCAGGCTTGCCCGGCAGGTCACCGCGACCGAATGCGACTCGGCGCTGGCCGCCAAAGCCAGGGATGCTTGCGCCGGCCTTGGGCTCGCCAACGTCACCTGCAAGGCCGCTCCCTGCGCCGAGGGGGATCCTGCTGCCGCTCCCTATGACGTGATCATCCTCAATGGCGCCGCCGAAGTGATGCCGGCAGGGCTGCTCGGGCAGCTCCGGGAGGGTGGGCGCCTGGTCGGAGTATCTGCCGAATCGAGACCATCGCGGGCCGTGATCGTGACCCGTACCCACGGCGAATTTGGCCATCGGGCGCTGTTCGATGCCGCCGCTCCGGTCCTTTCCGGGCTGGAACGGGCCGCCGCCTTTGTCTTCTGACGGCCGAAGCCTGTTAAAATCCCATTCTGAATCAGAAGTGTGGCCGGGATGCTGCACGTGAAGAGTTTCCACTGGGAACTGCCGTGAGGTAGTTCCGTCGCGCCGTTCCGCGTCCTATGTTGCGGAGGGGCAACGACTCCACTCTGTAGACGGCAACCCAGCTCGCGGGCACGAGCGGGACGTTAGAATGAACGGATTTTTTGGGATGCATGGGGTGAAGCTCTTCACCGGAGCTGCGGTTTCGGTCCTGTTGCTGGCGCTTGCTGGGCCGACGCCTGCCTT
Organism: Bradyrhizobium betae; assembly: GCF_008932115.1. Taxonomy (NCBI): domain Bacteria; kingdom Pseudomonadati; phylum Pseudomonadota; class Alphaproteobacteria; order Hyphomicrobiales; family Nitrobacteraceae; genus Bradyrhizobium; species Bradyrhizobium betae. Next base: position 7,007,233 of record NZ_CP044543.1, on the reverse strand, counting down.
GGCGGACACGATCGAGGCTGCGCTGGTGCGCGCCTATCAGAACAATCCGCAGCTCAACGCGCAGCGCGCTCAGGTGCGCTCGACCGATGAAAACGTGCCTCAGGCGTTGTCAGGCTATCGCCCCAAGGTCAATATGTCCCTCAGCGCGGGGAATCAGTATCAAGATATCCAGGCGTTGCAGAAGGGCCAGGGGATCCATGGCGACCTTCAGCCTAACAGCGCCAGCCTGACCATCAACCAGACGCTCTACAACGGCAATCAGACCGCCAACAGGACGCGCGCGGCGGAGAGCCAGGTTTCGGGCTCGCGCGAGGCGTTGCGCGTACTCGAGCAGACGGTCCTGCTGCAGGCCGCAACCAGCTACATGGATTATCTGCGCGACTCCGCCACCCTCGAAGTCCAGCGCAGCAACGTGCGCGTGCTCGAACAGACGCTCAAGCAGACCCGCGATCGCTTCAACGTCGGCGAGGTCACGCGCACGGACGTGGCGCAATCCGAAGCGCAGCTGGCGGCCGGCAGGACCCAGGCCTTGACCGCCGAATCGAATTTGACGACGACGCGCGCGAACTTCCGCCGCATCATCGGCAACGAGCCGACGAATCTTGCGCCCGGCTCGCCGGTCGATCGCTTCCTGCCGTCGTCGATCGCCTCCGCGGTCAATCTGAGCCTCGTGGAGAACCCCAACGTCACGGCTTCGATGTTCGGCATCGATGTCAACTATCTCCAGGTCAAGATCAACGAAGGCGCGCTGCTGCCGACGGTCACGGTTCAGGCTGGCGTCACCCAGGCGTATCAGCAGACCCTGACGGTTTTCCGAACCACGACCGCTTCCGCGCTCGCGACAGCCTCCGTGCCGATCTTCCAGGGCGGCGCGGAATATGCGCTCATTCGCCAATCGAAAGAGAATTTGGCGCAGCAACGCCTGAATCTCGAGACCACCCGCGATCAAACCCGCGCCAATGTCGTGCAGGCCTGGGGCCAGTTGGAAGCCGGCAAGGCGCAGGTGAAGTCGGCGCAGGCACAGGTCACGGCGTCCGAGATCGCGCTGAACGGCGTGCGCGAGGAGGCCAAGGCCGGTCAGCGCACCACGCTCGACGTGCTCAATGCGCAGCAGGCGCTGGTGAACGCGCGCGTCGCGCTCGTCACGGCCCAGCATGACCGCGTGGTGGCATCCTATTCGGTGCTCAACGCGGTCGGTCGTCTGGCGCCGCAGGTGCTCGGTCTCAACACCACGGTCTACGATCCCAGCGTGCATTACCAGCAGGTCCGCGATAGCTGGGCCGGCGTGCGTACGCCCGACGGACGCTGAAGTCCCGTAGTCATCCGGTCGGCATCGCAAACAGCCGAAGCCGACCGGCGCTTTGCTTGCAATCATCAAAATCCCTGACATAGCCTTGCCAAGAAGATGCGGGTCGATTCGCCCCGCACCCGATGTCGTGTGCGTAGAGCTTGAGTGCCGGGGGCAGGGCGCACCGTCGCACGTTGAGCCGTGAACTGGGGACAAGTCGGGCTGCCGCGACGAAAATGTCGGGGCGTCCGCCCGGAACCGGCCAATCCTGCCCTGCTTGGTGTAAAATAACGCATGCGAGGGCGTTGATGATGTGGAGTCGGAGATGACGCAGCCTGCAAAGGTCACAGAACCCTCGATGGAGGAGATTCTGGCCTCGATCCGGCGCATCATTGCCGACGATGAGGCCAAGCCGCCGCCGGCGGAGGTCGCCAAGCCGGCACCTGCTGCCGCCGCGCCCGCACCGAAGCCGCAGGCGATGAACGACATTCCGCCCTCCAAGGTCGCCGCCGCCAAGCCTGCAGCTGAAAAGCCTGTTGTTGAAAAGCCCGCGCCACCACCGGCTGCAAAGCCGGCTCCTGCGCCGCCCCGCCACCCGCACCGGCGGCGGATGCGTCCAACAACCAGGATGATATCGACGCGCTGCTCGCGGGACTCGATACGGCGACGCCGGCGCCCGAGGTCCGCGCTCCAGAGCCTGAGCCGGAGCCCGAGCCGGAGCCCGACGTGCTCGAACTGACCGACGAAATGGCGATGGACCCGACGCCGGCTCCGCCGCCGCCGAGCTTCCGCAAGGTCGAGCCGCGCGACGACCTTGAATTCGCCGAATCGCCGCCACCGCGTCCGATGCCCCCACCACCGTCCTATGCGCCGGTGGACTTCGATGCGCCGCCGTTGCCGCCGCAGCAGCCGATGCTCGCGCAATCGACCGTGTCCGCGGTCGAATCCGCCTTCAATTCCCTGGCCCACACGGTGCTCAGCAGCAATGCGCGGACCTTGGAGGACCTGGTCAAGGAAATGCTGCGTCCGATGCTCAAGTCCTGGCTCGACGACAATTTGCCGGGCCTCGTTGAACGCATCGTGAAGGCCGAAATCGAGCGAGTCTCGCGCGGCGGCAGGTAGGGAGGGACAACGAGCCCTCATAATGCCCTGCTTGTAGGTCATGGTCGTCTCCCCGACCGGGCGGTAAGCCTCGTTGCCGCTGAGCTTTCCGTTGACTTGGCCCCCGCACGCGGCTTTCTAGCGCCCATGATCGAGAAAAATTACCAGCCCGCCGATATCGAAGCCCGCATGTCCGTCGTGTGGGAGGACAGCCTTGCCTTCAAGGCCGGCCGTCCCGACCGCCGCGACGCGGTGCCCTTTACCATCGTGATCCCGCCGCCGAACGTGACGGGCTCGCTGCACATGGGGCACGCCCTCAACAACACGCTGCAGGACATCCTGTGCCGGTTCGAGCGCATGCGCGGCCGCGACGTGCTGTGGCAGCCCGGGACCGACCATGCCGGCATCGCCACCCAGATGGTGGTCGAGCGGCAGCTGATCGAGCGCCAGCAGCCTAGCCGCCGCGAGATGGGCCGCGAGAAGTTTCTGGAGCGGGTCTGGCAGTGGAAGGCCGAGAGCGGCGACACCATCATCAACCAGCTCAAGCGGCTCGGTGCCTCCTGCGACTGGTCGCGCGAGCGCTTCACCATGGACGAGGGCCTGTCCAAGGCCGTCATCAAGGTGTTCGTCGAGCTGCATCGCGACGGACTGATCTACAAGGACAAGCGGCTGGTGAACTGGGACACCAAGCTCTTGACCGCGATCTCCGATCTCGAAGTGCAGCAGACCGAGGTGAAGGGCCACCTCTGGTATCTGCGCTATCCGATCGAGGGCAAGACCTTCAACCCCGAGGATCCCGCGACCTTCATCGTCGTCGCCACGACGCGCCCCGAAACCATGCTCGGCGATACCGGCGTGGCCGTGCATCCCGAGGATGAGCGCTATCAGAAGCTGGTCGGCAAGAACATCGTCCTGCCGCTGGTCGGCCGCAAGGTCCAGATCGTCGCCGACGATTATTCCGATCCGGAGAAGGGCTCGGGCGCGGTCAAGGTGACGCCTGCGCACGACTTCAACGACTTCGAGGTCGGCAATCGCCACGGCCTGCGCCGCATCAGCGTGCTCGACAAGGAAGGCTGTCTCGATCTCGTCGACAACGAGGACTATCTGCGCGACCTGCCGGAAGGCGCCTCGCAATTCGCCGAGGAATTTCACAAGGTCGACCGTTTCGTCGCGCGCAAGCGCATCGTCGAGCGTCTGGAGTCGTTCGGCTTCGTCGAGCGGATCGAGCCGCACACCCACATGGTGCCGCATGGCGACCGCTCGAACACCGTGATCGAGCCCTATCTCACGGACCAGTGGTACGTCGACGCCAAGACACTCGCAAAACCGGCGATCGCGGCGGTGCGTTCGGGCGAGACCTCGTTCGTGCCGAAGAACTGGGAAAAGACCTATTTCGAATGGATGGAGAACATCCAGCCCTGGTGCATCTCGCGCCAGCTGTGGTGGGGCCATCAGATTCCCGCCTGGTACGGTCCTGACGGCAAGGTGTTCGTCGCCGAGACCGAGGAAGAGGCCGTCAGCCACGCGCTCGGCTATTACGTCGAGCAGGAGGTCATCACGGTCGAGCAGGGCCGCGAGATGGCGCTCGACCGCAACAAGCGCGAAGGCTTCATCACCCGCGACGAGGACGTGCTCGACACCTGGTTCTCTTCGGCGCTGTGGCCGTTCTCGACACTCGGCTGGCCCGCAGACGCGCCCGAGGTGCAGCGCTACTACCCGACCAATGCGCTGGTGACGGGCTTCGACATCATCTTCTTCTGGGTCGCCCGCATGATGATGATGGGCCTGCACTTCATGAAGGAGGTGCCGTTCTCGACCATCTACATCCACGCCCTCGTCCGCGACGAGAAGGGCGCCAAGATGTCGAAGTCGAAGGGCAACGTCATCGACCCGCTCAGCCTGATCGACGAATATGGTGCGGACGCGCTGCGCTTCACGCTGGCCGCGATGGCGGCGCAGGGCCGCGACATCAAGCTCGCGACGAGCCGCGTCGAGGGTTATCGCAATTTCGCGACAAAACTCTGGAACGCTTCCCGCTTCGCGGAAATGAACCATTGCGCCGTGCCCGAGGGTTTCGAGCCGGCGAAGGCGAAGGAGACACTGAACCGCTGGATCGCGCATGAGAGCGCGCACACCACGCGCGAGGTGACCGAGGCGATCGAGGCCTATCGCTTCAACGATGCTGCCGGCGCGATCTATCGCTTCGTCTGGAACGTCTATTGCGACTGGTATGTCGAGCTCGCAAAGCCCGTGCTGCTGGGCCCCGACAGCCCCGCCAAGGACGAGACCCGCGCCATGGTGGCCTGGGCGCGCGACGAGATCCTGAAGCTGCTGCACCCCTTCATGCCCTTCATCACCGAAGAGTTGTGGGAGGTGACGGCCAAGCGCGACGGCCTGCTGGCGCTGGCGGAGTGGCCGCTGAAGCAGTCTGCGCCAACCCCGGAGCAGCTCGCGATGCTTGCCGCAGCGGCCGGCCCGACCGATCCGCTGATCTCGCCGGCCTTGATCATGCCGATCTTCGACCATGCCGACTTCACCGATCCGAAGGCGGAAGCCGAGATCGGCTGGGTGATCGACCTCGTCACGCAGATCCGCTCGGTGCGCGCCGAAATGAACATCCCGCCGGCAACGCTGACGGCGCTGGTGCTCGCGGGCGCCTCGGCCGAGACGAAGGAGCGCGCGCCGCGCTGGACCGACGTCATCAAGCGGATGGCGCGGTTGTCGGAGATTTCCTTCGCCGACCGCGCACCTGATGGTGCCGTTCAGCTGCTCGTGCGCGGTGAGGTCGCCGCGTTGCCGCTGAAGGGCGTGATCGACGTTGCGGCCGAGCGCACGCGTCTCGACAAGGAAATTGCAAAGGCCGACGCCGACATCAAGCGCGCGGAGTCGAAGCTCTCGAACGAAAAGTTCGTCGCCAACGCGGCCGAGGAGGTCGTCGAGGAGGAGCGCGAAAAGCGCGAGGCGGCGCTGGCCCGCAAGGCCAAGCTGCTCGAGGCGCTGGAGCGGCTGAAGCAGGCGTCGTAGGGCTACTTCGGAAACGGCTTGCTGAGGTATTTCGAGCCCTTGACGCCGTAGCGCCAGGGCAGCGCGACGGCCTTGGTGATGCCGATCCGGATGCCGGCTACGACCTCGACGTCTTCCGTGCGCGCATGCAGTGCGATCGGCGGACGGTCCAGCGGCAGGGCGTTATGCGCGATGGTGATGCCCAGCGCCTCCGTCAGCTTGCCCGGGCCCGAGCACAGCGCGTGCACATCGACCGCATGGCGGCGGCGGCGCATCGCCGCCAGGCCATGAGTCGGCTCCAGCGCGCGGATCAGGACGGCGGCGGCCGAGCCTTCCGCCTCGCAGACGAAGTTCACGCACCAATGGATACCGTAGGAGCGGTAGACATAGGCAAAGCCGGGCGGGCCGAACATCACCTGGTTCCGGGGCGTCGGCCCGTTGTAGGAATGCGCGGCCGGCTCGGTATGATGATAGGCCTCGACCTCGACGATGATCCCGCCGACGCCATCGACCAGCATGGTCGCGCCGATCAGGTCGACCGCGACCTCGCGGACGTCGCGGGCGAAAAAGCCACGCTTCAGGGCCTTGCCGAGCCGCGGTGTGGAAGTCTTCGATGCTGGAGCCATTCGAGGTGAGAATCGCCTTAGAACAGAGCAGGATATTGCCCATATCTGCCATGTTCCCTGAAGCGGGGCGAGCCGGGTTGCGATGCGTTGCGAGACCGATTAGGTAGGACCTGAACAGACCGGACAGCCCATGGTCGTTATTGTCGACACTATCTCGAACCCGTTGCGCCCGCGTCACCCCGAAAAGGTGAATCGCCCCGACTCCGCTTCGCCGCCGAAGCCGGACTGGATCCGCGTTCGCGCGCCCAACACCCGCGGCTATGCCGACACCCGCAACATCGTGCGCGCCAACGGCCTGCACACGGTGTGCGAGGAGGCGGGCTGTCCGAACATCGGCGAGTGCTGGGACAAGAAGCACGCGACCTTCATGATCATGGGTGACACCTGCACCCGTGCCTGCGCCTTCTGCAACGTCAAGACCGGCATGCCCAGTGTGCTGGATGCGGCCGAGCCGCAGAATGTCGCCGAGGCCGTCGCCAAGCTGGGTCTCGCCCACGTCGTCATCACCTCGGTCGACCGCGATGATCTCGCCGATGGCGGCGCCGAGCACTTTGCGCAGACCATCCGCGCCATCCGCGCCGCGTGCCCCTCGACCACGATCGAGATCCTGACGCCGGACTTCCTGCGCAAGGAGGGGGCGCTCGAGGTCGTCGTCGCGGCGAGGCCCGACGTCTTCAACCACAATCTGGAGACCGTGCCGTCGCGCTATCTCACGGTGCGGCCCGGTGCGCGCTACTTCCATTCGATCCGGCTGCTGCAACGGGTCAAGGAGCTCGATCCCACCATCTTCACCAAGTCCGGCATCATGGTCGGCCTCGGCGAGGAGCGCCACGAGGTGCAGCAGGTAATGGACGATCTGCGCTCCGCCGACGTCGACTTCCTCACCATCGGGCAATATCTCCAGCCGACCCGCAAGCACCACGCGGTGATGCGCTACGTGCCGCCGGACGAGTTTTCGTCCTACGAGAAGATCGCCTACACCAAGGGCTTCCTGATGGTGTCGGCGAGCCCGCTCACCCGCTCGTCGCATCATGCCGGCGAGGACTTTGCGAGACTCAAGGCCGCTCGGGCAGCTAACGCCCGCTGAACCGCCATGCCCAAATTTTCGAGCAAGCGCCGTGTCAATCACAGCGCATCCAAGATGTTTGATCTGGTCGCCGACGTCGAGCGCTACCCGGAGTTCGTGCCGCTTTGCAGTGCGCTGAAGGTGCGCCAGCGCATGGCGAAGCCCGATGGCACCGAGGTGCTGGTCGCCGACATGACGGTGTCGTTCAAGCTGGTCAAGGAATCCTTCACCAGCCGCGTGACGCTCGACCGCGCCAATCTGAAGATCCTGGTCGAATATCTGCAAGGTCCTTTCAGCAATCTCGAAAACCGCTGGACGTTCGAGCCCAAAGGCGAGCCGGAGGGTGAGGGCGTCTGCGACGTCGGGTTCTTCCTCGCCTATGAGTTCAAGAGCCGCATGCTGGCGATGCTGATGGGTTCGATGTTCGATGCCGCCTTTGCGCGGTTTTCCATCGCGTTCGAGAAGCGGGCGGATGCGATCTACGGCCGGCCGAAGCTCACCTCGTCCTGATCAATCCACCGCCTTCACGACGTTCGGCGGCTGCGAGGCGTAGTACGCCGCCGCCGCCTCGATCTCCTGCGGTGTCATGGCACGCGCGATGTTGCGCATCTGCTGGCTGATGTCGTTGCGGCGCTCGCCGGAGGCGAAGGCCTGGAGCTGGGCCTTCATGTAGGCCTCGGACTGGCCCTCCAGCCACGGACTGCCGGTCTTGTTGTCGAGGCTGCCGTGGCAGGCGCCGCAAGGCGCGATGCCGCGCATCGGCGCGCCGTAGATGACGATGTTGGGTTTCGGCAGCTGCGGCGTCGGGTGATAGGCGGGAAGCCGCGGCAGATAGGCGTAGTAATTCGAGAGATCAGCGATCTCCTCGTCCGTCAGGCTGACCGCGAACGGCGACATCACGGCATTGCTCCGCGCGCCCGAGCGGAAATCGTGCAGCTCCTTGTAGATCACGGCGGCATACTGGCCGGCGAGATTGGGCGAGTCCGCGCGGCTGATGCCGGTCGGGCCGTGGCAGATGGCGCAGCGCTGCGCCAGCGTGGCGCCGCGGCCGATCGCCTCCTGGCTCGGACGCGCCAGCGTGCGCGAGGTCAGCACGACCTCGGACAGGCGTTTTGCCTGTTCGGGCGCCTTCACATTGGCCGCGCGCTGCGGCACGCCGGCGGCGCTGCAGATCGCATCCCAGACATTGGCGAACTGCACCCAGGGCTGGGCGAAGGGCAGCACGATGAAGCCGGCAATCGCCGTCACGATCAGGATCGCGGCGGTGATGCCGACGCCAATCCTGAAATGGCTGTTGCGGAGGGTGAAGAGGTCGCGCGAGCTCATCACTGCGCCCCCACATAGACGGCCGGCACCGAGGTGCCTTCACTCAGCGCCAAGTTGAGGATCGGATAGCCGTAATTGGTGATGGTGAGGGCGATCATCAGCGCCACCCACAATGCGTGCGTGTTGAGCGCGACCGGAACGGTCACCGGTTGGTGCACCGCCAGCGAGAAGCGGTAGGGCCCGGCCTCGGTTTGGGGCGCGCGCATGCCGCGCGCCAGGATGACCAGGAACAGGATGCCTGACGTCAGCAGGATGAATCCGCCGATCGCAGAGAGGGTGACGGAGAGCGCCTGCGGCGCGATGGCGGGATCGCCGAAGTCGAAATAGGCCATGCGGCGCGGCATGCCGAGGATGCCGACCCAGTGCCACGGGAACGTCGTGACCACCATGCCGACGAACCACAGCCAGAGCTGGGTGCGGATCAGGCGGATGTCGATCAGCTCGCGGCCCGTCAGATGCGGCCACAGATCATAGGCGATCGCAAAATACATGATCACGATCGCGCCGCCGAAGATCAGATGGAAATGGCCGGTGATCCATTGCGTGTTGTGGATGGATGCGTCGAGCTGATAGCTCATGTTGATGAGGCCGCCGGCGCCGCCGAAGCCGAGCATCACGAACGAGAACGCGAGCGCCAGCATCATCGGATTGTCCCAGGGCAGGGCCCTGACCCAGCCGAACAGGCCGCGGCCGCCGCGCAGGCGCGCGGCGATCTCGACGGAGGCGCAGATCGTGAACACGGTAAGCAGCGTCGGCAGAGCCACCAGCGCCGTGAAGGCCGAATGAATGAACTTGAATCCGGCGCCGACCTGCGGATCGGCGAAGGTGTGGTGCATGCCGATCGGCATTGCCACCACCAGGAACAGGATGAAGGATATCCGCGCCATGCTGTCGGAATAGACGCGGCCGCCGATCGCGCGCGGCACGATGGTGTAATAGGCGATGTAGGTCGGCATCAGCCAGAAATAGACGATGGCGTGCAGCGTCCAGGAGAAGAAGATGCGGGCAAGACCGGCATCGATGGTGTTCTTCAGCCCTGCCGCGACGGGAATGATCTGCAGCAACAGCTCAAGCGCGGCACCCACCGCGGTCCAGGCCCATAGATAAGAGCCTGCGACATTGGCGAACATTGCCAGCGGCACCGGCGCGCCGGGATGGGCCTTTCGCCAGACGCGCAGATTGATCGACATCAGCGCGACCCAGATCCAGGAGCCGACCACGACCAGCACGACGCCGAGGTAGTAGAAGACGTTGCCGATCAGCGGCGGATAGAACGTGTAGAGGACCGAGGCACGGCCGAGCGCGATCGGGATCACCGCCATGATGCTGCCGGCGACGATCAACCAGAATCCGGCCCACGCCCAGCGCACGCCGACCAGGCGCTGCTCCAGCGCGGATTCGCTGATGGCATAGCCAAAGCCCATCGCCACCAGGGTGGGGAACACGTAGCCCATCACCGTGCCGTGCGCGGTCAGCGAGCGGTAATAGAGCTCGGGGTTGGACAGCCAGGTCCCGATCGGGCTGCGAATGAACATCTGCCATGCGCCGAGCGTCAGCGCGACGCCGAACACCGCGAAGGCAAACCAGAAATGGGCGAGGATGAGCTTCCTATTGACCAACACAGCTCAGCCTCCCGCCGCCCTTCGCACGACTGGCGAAGTCAGCCTTGTCGATCACCTTGACCTTGCCCCACATGCCCTCATGGCCAAAACTGCAAAACTCCTGGCAGGGCATCAGATAGTCGCCAGTCTTCGTGAAGCGCATCAGCTGCTCGGAGACGTAGCCCGGAACCAGCATGGTGTTGACGTTGGTGCCCTGGATCAAAATGCCGTGCACGACGTCGGCGCTGGTGGCGCGCAGCGTGATCGGCGTATCGGCGGGAACCACGATGCAGGCCGGCGTGAAGGAATATTGCTGGCCGATCGCACGTACCGTGACCGTGCCGTTGGCCTCCAGCACGCTGCCGAGATTGCTCTCGACGAACTCGCCGGACAGATGGATTCGCGACGGATCGATGGTCTCGACGCGTGGTTGGGGCATGGTCGCCCGATGGATGCCGGCGAATGCCGCCAGCAGCGCCATCATGACGATGATGATCACGGCGACGATGGTCCAGCGCCGCTCGACGCGCGCCGCGACCTCGGCGCTGGCATGGCTTTGCTCGACGCTCATTGCAGCGATCCGCGCGGCAGGAAGACGAACAAATAGAAGGCGAGCCACATCGCGACAACGCAAGCGGTCGCGATGCCGGCAAGCACGATCGCTCCGGACGGCCCCTGGGCGACGATCTCCTCGATGGCCTGGTCGGCGGCGGCTGGGCTGGTCGGCGGATCGGAATTGATCATGATGGACCTCTGGCGCCTCTCAGTTCAGCGGCGCGGAGCGCAGCTCGTTGGCCTCTCGCGCCGAGACCGGCGCGCCGCGATTGCCCCAGGCGGTGCGGATGTAGGAGACGACGGCGGCGACCTCGTTGTCGGAGAGGAGGCCAGCGAACGGCGGCATGCCGTAAGGCATGGGGTTGCCCTTGGTGCCCGGCGGATAGCCGCCATTGAGCACCATGCGGATCGGATTGACCGCCGACTGCATCTCGATCGACTGGTTGTTGGCGAGCGGCGGCCAGTGCGGCGGCTTGCCTTCGCCCTGGGTGCCATGGCAGCTCGCGCAGTGCTTGTCGTACACCGTCTTGCCGAGGCTGATCAGCAGGCTGCTCTCTGTGGTCGGCAGCGCCGAGTTCGACTGCGGCGGCGGCGTGGGCTCCGCGATGCCCTTCAAGTACACCGCCATCGCCTTGGTGTCCTCGTCGTTGAGATATTGCAGGCTGTTGTGCACGACCTCGGCCATCGGGCCGTAGACCACGCCGCGCATGGAAACGCCGGTCTGGAGCAGGTCGGTGATGTCCTTGATGCTCCAGTCGCCGAGACCCGCTTCGCGATTGGAGGTCAAAGACGGCGCGTACCAGTTCTGCATCGGGATCAGGCCGCCTTTGAAGGCGTCCGATTGCGAGGTGCCGCCGAGCGCGTTGATTGGCGAATGGCACATGCCGCAATGGCCGAGGCCCTCGACCAGATAGGCGCCGCGATTCCACTCCGCGGATTTCTTGGGATCCGGCTTGAACTCGCCCTCGCTGAAGAACAGCGTGCGCCAGCCGAGGATGAGCTGGCGGTTGTCATAGGGGAAACGCAGCTCGTGCGGCTTGTTCGTCTGGTTTACCGGCGCGATCGAACGCAGATAAGCGAAAATCGCATCGCTATCGGCACGCGTGACCTTGGTGTAGGAGGCGAACGGCATCGCCGGATAGATCAGCCCACCATCCGGGAAGCGTCCGTAGTGCATGGTCTTGTAGAAATCCTCCGCAGTCCACTTGCCGATACCCGTCTCGCGATCGGGCGTGATGTTGGAGGTGTAAAGGGTGCCGAACGGGGTCGGCATGGCGCGGCCGCCGGCGAACAGGCGGCCCTCCGGCGCGGTGTGGCAGGCGGTACAGTCGCCGGCGCGCGCCAGATATTCTCCACGAATAACGATTTCGCTGCGGCTTGCGCCGGCATTGTCCTGCGCACGCGCGTTTTGGATCGTGATCATCACAAACAGCAAAAGCACGAGGAGCCTTGATCCCGAATCCATGAGCCTGTTCCTCATTCGGGTTCGCTGCCGCATGCGAAGGGCAGGACATAGGTGCCTTTGGGGGACGGCGCCAAATTGACCGGCGCAAGGCGCGTCGCCAAGTAGGCGGCTACGGCCGTGACGTCTTCCTCCGTCAACCTTGCAGCCACCATCTGCATGCAATCCGGTGACTTCGCCGTCCGCGTGCCATAGCGCCAGCCGCCCAACTGAGCGCTGATATAGTTGGAGCGCAATCCGAGCAGACCCGGGATGCCGGGCTCCATCCCGGTGAGCGCCGGTCCGTGGCAGCTCCCGCAAGCGGGGATCTGGCGAAGGGGATCGCCGCGCGTAACCAGATCCTGGCCGTGCCGCAGCACCTGCTGACCTACGTCGGTCGCGCCGGCCGGCGGAAGCGGGGGACGCTGTTCTGCGAAATATTCGGCCATGGCCTGAAGGTATGGATCCGGCAGAAACTCCAGCAGATAGTTCATCGGCGGGTATTTGCGCCGACCGTTCCGGAATGCGAGGAGCTGGTTGTAGAGGTAGCCGGCGGGCTTGCCGGCAAGGCGCGGGAAATAGACGTCGCTGGTGCCTTCGCCCTTATTGCCGTGACAGGGCGTGCAAGCCTCCACCCGCGCGGCCATCGTATCCGGCGGCTGGTTGGCCGTCTGCGCGGCCGCACCATCAAAGGCGGCCAAGGTGATGATCACGACGGCGAAGGCCGCGGCGCGAGCGAACACTTTTCGTCGCCCTCCAACAATGCTGGTCCGGTTGATTCCGGATCACAACGTATAGCAGCATTATGCGTCAATATGTGCCTGCGCAAGCTCGGACATCAGTCATGACGTTCGGTGGCGCCATCTGCGTATGCGATCCCGATCGAATTCGACAGATTTGCGTGCTTTTTGAAAACTGGATGTAACGCTGTAATCTCGCGACAGTTCCTGTCCGAGTTGTTGCGTATTCATGTCACCCTCTGTTGTCAGAGGGCGCAGGGAAGACCGGGTGCCGGCTGACACCCGCGGTCCACTGTGCGAAGGTTGCGCTACAAGAGGCTGCACAGCGGCATACAGGTGAAGCCAAACATCCGGCCTTCCCTGCGCAGTGGTTTGACGGCTTATGCCGTGCTCTCCCCGGGGAGCGATGCACTATTGCCCCCGTCGCCTTGCAGATGGCTGATGTACGCGCCCGGTCGGGCCGCCACATCACCGCAAGACTTGGCGCCAGCCTGCGGGCGCCGGGACCACACGATTTTGCCGTACGCGGATCGCACCGGTCGTGTGCGCGCGGATCCTCGCTCACGGTTGCCCGCCCTGCGATACCCATCGCGCCGATGCTGCCTGCGTCCACCGCCGCCCACCCCACGTTTCGTGACGATCGCGATACGCCCCTCTGACCGGGGTGAGGTGACGCTTGAATACGCCAAAGCCGAATTTCGGTAAAGTGGAATATTTTCGCGCGCGCCGATTGACCCGCGACTTGTGTGTTTTGCCCGTCGGGCAACGCAAGGGATTGTAGGTCCGTAGGGTGGATCAGCGGAGCGTAATCCACCATGTCTGTCACAGCGGAGGCAAACGAGGTGGATTACGCCCTGCACCTGCGCTTTGCGCAGCCACAGGGCTAATCCACCCTCCAAGATACGGGCTTCATCCCCTTGGCGAGCGCGGCGGCCTGCGCTTGGCCACATGCCGTCGCGGCGTTCGCGTGACACGCGGCCGCAGACGGGCTGCCGCGGCGGCGCGGCGCGGCTTGGTTTGGGCCGGACCGCGAGCGAGGTCCATCAGCATGCGCAGCGCCTCGACCACCGAGCGCTGCCGGACCGCGCTGCGGCCGATCGCGCCGAAACGATGCTCGCGGTGGACGATGCGGCCATCGCGCGCGGCGACGGCAAAATGCACGAGGCCGACCGGCTTGCCGGGCGTGGCTCCGCCGGGGCCGGCAATGCCGGTGATGGCAACCGCGAGATCGGTGCCGGCGCGCTCAAGCGCACCGATCGCCATGGCGGTCGCGGTCTCCTTGCTGACGGCGCCGAAATTCGCCAGCGTGCCGGCCTCGACTCCGAGCATCGCGCGCTTGGCATCGTTGGAATAGGTGACGAAGCCGCGGTCGATCACATCGGACGAGCCGGGGATGTCGGTCAAAGCGCCGGCGACGAGGCCGCCGGTGCAGGACTCGGCGGTCGCGATCGTCAGCTTGCGCATCCGGCACAGGTCGAGCAGCGAGCGGGAGAGGGCGCGTGCGTCGCTGCCGGCCATGGCCTAGACACTCCAGGGGAGGCGGATGGTGGCGCTCGCGGTGGCCGCGATGCCTTCCTCGCGGCCGGTGAAGCCGAGCCGCTCGCTGGTGGTCGCCTTCACCGCGACCCGGGAGATGTCGACGCCGGAGATCTCGGCGATGCGCGCGCGCATGGTGTCGCGCAAGGGGCCGATCTTCGGCCGCTCGCAGATCATCGTCACCTCGAGATTGGCGACGCGGCCGCCGTGCTGCGCGACGCGCTCGATGGCGTATTTCAGGAACTGGTCCGACGAAGCCCCCTTCCACCTGGCATCGCTCGGCGGGAAGTGCGAGCCGATGTCGCCGTCGGCCAGCGCGCCGAGGATGGCGTCGACCAGCGCATGCAGGCCGACATCGCCGTCGGAATGGGCGAGAAAGCCCCTGGTATGCGGCACGCGCACGCCGCAGATCATCAGATGGTCGCCCTCGCCGAAGGCATGCACGTCATAGCCCGTGCCGGTCCTGATGTCGCCGAGCAGGCTGGCCAGGCGCGCTTCCTCGCGCACGAAGTCTTCGGGAGTGGTGAGCTTCATGTTGGCAACATCGCCTTCAAAGGTTGCAACCGTCAATCCCGCCCATTCGGCAATCGCGGCATCGTCGGTGAAATCGCTGCGGCCGTCCTTTGCCGCGCGACGATGCGCTTCGAGAATGACATCGAAACGAAAGGATTGCGGAGTCTGTGCGATGCGCAGGCGCGCGCGATCCGGCGTGTCCTCGACATTGCCGTTCTCACCGGTGACCTTGATGGTGTCGGTGACTGCGACGGCAGGGATCGCCGCGCCGGTGCGGCTCGCCGCCTCGATCGCGCGCGAGATCAACCCTTCCGAGACGAAGGGCCGCGCTGCGTCGTGGATCAGGACGATGTCCGGCTTGTGCGGTACGAGCGCTTCGAGACCCGCGAGCACCGAGGCCTGGCGCGTCGCGCCGCCATCGGTCGGCGCCTCGTGCTTCAATCCTGCGACCGCTGCCGTGAACATGGCGCTGTCGTCAGGGTTCAGCACGGGCTGCACCGCAAACACATCGGCATGGCGGCTGAACGCTTCCATGGCGCGATAGATCACGGGCACACCGCCGATCGTCCGATATTGCTTCGGCCCGCCGGCGCCCGCGCGCAGGCCGCGTCCGGCTGCGACGAGAACGACTGCGGTGCGCTCTGATTTCGCCATAGGACTCAAATACTCAGTTGATGATGGAAAGAGTCGGGGTGTGGGTGATGACCGGCATGCCTCTAGCACGGCAGGCCCGCAAAAAAAGGGGGTTTCCCCGGATTGTGGGAAACAGCATTTTGTTGCACTGCACTTGAAAGATTTGCAGAACTGTCTAAACTGTAGGCATGACGCTTGACTGCACAAGAATTGTGCGCAAGATAGGTCATGGCAGGCGCGATGAAGCCCTGCCTAGTCAACGAGACCCCTGTGACCGGCTCGGCAATATCTGGCTCTAAGCCGTTGAAAATAGGTGATATCGACGTCGCCACCCCGGTCTTCCTGGCACCCATGTCGGGGGTGACGGACTCGCCCGTCCGCAGGCTCGCAGCCGAGCTCGGGGCTGGTCTGGTCGTCTCCGAAATGACCGCCAGCGACGAGCTCGCCAACGGCCATCGGATGTCCCGGTTGCGCTGCGAAGCGACCGGAATCGGCCCGCACGTCGTCCAGCTGGCCGGCTGCGAGACGCACTGGATGGCGGAAGGCGCCCGGATCGCCGAGGCCGAAGGCGCCGATATCATCGATATCAACATGGGCTGCCCGGCCCGGCACGTCACCGGAGGCCAGTCCGGCTCGGCCCTGATGCGAGACCTCGACCACGCCGTCAGCCTGATCGAGGCGACGATCGCGGCGGTGAAGGTGCCGGTGACGCTGAAGATGCGGCTCGGCTGGGACGATCGCAGCCGCAACGCGCCGGAACTGGCGCGCCGCGCCGAAGCCGCCGGTGTCAAGCTCGTCACCGTGCACGGCCGTACCCGCTGCCAGTTCTACAAGGGCGAGGCCGATTGGGACGCGATCCGCGCGGTGCGCGAGGCCATCTCCATTCCGCTCGTCGTCAATGGCGACATCACGTCATATGAAAAGGCGCTCGCGGCGCTCGAAGCGTCCGGCGCCGATGCCGTGATGATCGGCCGCGGCGCCAATGGCCAGCCCTGGCTGCCGGGCCAGATCGGCCGCCGGCTGAAGGGCGGGGCGGCGGAAGCGACGCCTTCGCTGCAAACACAGCTGCATTATGTGCGGACGCTCTACGAGGGTGTCTGCGCGCTCTACGGCCTGCGCGTCGGGCTGCGGCACGCACGCAAGCATCTCGGCTGGGCGCTCGACGTCGCCGCCGATGCGAGCGGTGCGCCGGTCGAGAAGCTGAAGGGATGGCGCCAGGCAATCCTCACGTCGGAGGATCCGCGCCGCGTCCACCAGTCACTGCAAGATGCCTTCGACGACTTCGCATGGAGCGCTGCTGCATGAGCTCAGCTGCTGAACATCGTCGGCCGCCACCGTCCGACAGCGACGCGATCCTGGATGCCTTGCCCAATCCGGTCCTGCTGATCGGGCCGGACGGCAAGATCGTCGGCGCCAACATCGCCACCGAAGCCTTCTTCGACATCTCGACGCAGTTCCTGAAGCGGCAGTCGCTCCAAGAGCTGGTGCCGTTCGGCAGCCCCTTGCTGGCGCTGATCGACCAGGTGCGCTCGTCGAATTCGCCGGTCAACGAGTACAAGGTCGATCTCGGCACCCCGCGCATGGGCGGCGACCGGCAGGTCGATCTGCATGTCGCCCCGCTCACCGAGCGGCCCGGCCATATCGTGGTGATGCTGCAGGAGCGCTCCATCGCCGACAAGATGGATCGCCAGCTCACCCATCGCAGCGCCGCCCGCTCGGTGATCGCGCTGGCGGCGATGCTGGCGCACGAGATCAAGAACCCGCTCTCGGGCATCCGCGGCGCGGCGCAACTGCTGGAGCAGCAGGCCTCGTCCGAGGACCGCATGCTGACGCGGCTGATCTGCGACGAAGCCGACCGCATCGTGACGCTGGTCGACCGCATGGAGGTGTTCGGCGACGAGCGCCCCGTGGTGCGCGGCCCCGTCAACATCCATTCCGTGCTCGATCACGTGAAGCGGCTGGCGCAGTCGGGCTTTGCCCGCAACATCCGCTTCGTCGAGGATTACGATCCCTCGCTGCCGCCGGTGCTGGCGAACCAGGACCAGCTCATCCAGGTGTTCCTCAATCTGGTGAAGAACGCCGCCGAGGCGCTGATCGACGTTCCCGACGGCGAGATCCAGCTCACCACCGCATTCCGTCCCGGCGTGCGCCTGTCAGTCCCCGGTCAAAAATCCCGTGTATCCCTGCCGCTCGAATTCTGCGTGAGGGACAATGGACCAGGCGTGCCGGACGATCTTCTGCCCAACCTGTTCGATCCCTTCGTGACCACCAAGCAGACCGGCTCAGGCCTGGGTCTTGCATTGGTCGCCAAGATCGTCGGCGATCACGGGGGCATCATCGAATGCGAATCTCAGCCGCGCAAAACCACCTTCCGCGTGCTGATGCCGATGTATTCCACATCGGTGAAACATGCCGATCACAGCAGTCGCGACGGCTCTGCCGGGAAGTCGTCGTCTGCATCTCAGGGGGCAAAATGAGGATTAACAATGCCCGCAGGTAGCATTCTCGTAGCTGATGACGATACCGCCATCCGCACGGTTCTCAACCAGGCTCTGTCCCGCGCCGGCTATGAAGTACGGCTCACCGGCAATGCCGCAACGCTGTGGCGCTGGGTCAGCCAGGGGGAGGGCGATCTGGTCATCACCGACGTGGTGATGCCGGATGAAAACGCCTTCGACCTGCTGCCGCGGATCAAGAAGATGCGGCCGAATCTGCCGGTCATCGTCATGAGCGCGCAAAACACCTTCATGACGGCGATCCGCGCCTCCGAACGCGGGGCTTACGAATATCTGCCGAAGCCCTTCGACCTGAAGGAGCTGATCGCCATCGTCGGCCGCGCGCTCGCCGAGCCGAAGGAGCGGACCACGACGCCGGACGAAGACGCCGAGATGGAGGCGATCCCGCTGGTCGGCCGTTCGCCGGCGATGCAGGAAATCTACCGCGTGCTCGCGCGGCTGATGCAGACCGACCTCACCGTGATGATCACGGGCGAGTCCGGCACCGGCAAGGAACTGGTGGCGCGCGCGCTGCACGATTACGGCAAGCGCCGCAACGGCCCGTTCGTCGCCGTCAACATGGCGGCGATCCCGCGCGATCTCATCGAGTCCGAACTGTTCGGCCATGAGCGCGGCGCCTTCACCGGTGCCAACACCCGCGCTTCCGGCCGGTTCGAGCAGGCCGAGGGCGGCACGCTGTTCCTCGACGAGATCGGCGACATGCCGATGGAGGCGCAGACCCGCCTGCTGCGCGTGCTGCAGCAGGGCGAATACACCACCGTCGGCGGTCGCACCCCGATCAAGACCGATGTGCGGATCGTCGCGGCCTCCAACAAGGATCTGCGCGTGCTGATCCAGCAGGGCCTGTTCCGCGAAGATCTGTTCTTCCGCCTCAACGTCGTGCCGCTGCGGTTGCCGCCGCTGCGTGAGCGCATCGAGGACCTGCCCGATCTCATCCGACACTTCTTCACGCTGGCCGAGAAGGACGGCCTGCCGCCGAAGAAGCTCGACGCGCTGGCGTTGGAGCGAATGAAGCAGCATCGCTGGCCCGGCAACGTGCGCGAGCTCGAAAACCTCGCGCGACGCCTCGCCGCGCTCTATCCGCAGGACGTGATCACGGCCTCCGTCATCGACGGCGAGCTCGCGCCGCCCTCGGTCAGCTCCGGCGCCGCGGTCCAGCAGGGCGTCGACAATCTCGGCGGCGCGGTGGAGGCCTATCTGTCCTCGCACTTCCAGGGCTTTCCGAACGGCGTGCCGCCGCCGGGCCTCTATCACCGCATCCTCAAGGAGATCGAGGTGCCGCTGCTCACGGCCGCGCTCGCGGCCACCCGCGGCAACCAGATCCGCGCAGCCGATCTGCTCGGCCTCAACCGCAACACGCTGCGGAAGAAGATCCGGGATCTCGATATCCAGGTCTATCGGAGCGGGGGCTAGTCTCGCGACAAACGCTGAATGCATTAGCGCGACGGTGGCTCAGCTCCCCCTACCAAAGGTGAGCTGAGCCTGTCCGGATCGCGCTGGCCAGTGTGGCTGACGCGGTGAGCAGAAGTCCGAATCGGGCCGATATGTTCCGCAGGGACGCAGGTTTTGGTCGTTGGGCCGCAGGGCGCGACGTCTCGCTCATCTGACAAGGCGGCTTGATGCTGGCTGCGCGGCGACGATGTTTGCCGTCGGCTCGTGCAGGCCGGGCCCGTTAACAAGCAGGCCCGCCGCCGCGATCAGCAGCAAAACCGCGGATACCATCATTGCAAGGAAGAACCTGTCCATGCGGGTCAAGCCGCAGGGGCGGAAAACCGTTCCCGCTGGTGAGGCCTGCCGGGCGACCGGCCTGTGGATGCGCGGGTCCATCGCGGCGGGGGCGCCGCGGAATTGTCGCAATTCGGCAACAATGTGGTACGAATACATCAGTATCCGCCCGCGGCGGACCCAGTTTTTCAGCACCCATTGCCGGAATGACCAGCGCAGACACCTCGGCCGCATCCTTTGACACGGCCCCAGCGGAAGAGCCCCGGCGCTGGTCGGTGCGACGCTGGCTGGCGCCGTTTGCCGTGGCGCTGGCGATGCTGTCGGCGCTGCTGACCTTCGTGGTCCTGACCGGCCTGACGCGGATCGATCCGACGCCCGAGGTGGTCCGCTCGTTCTACCTGCTCAATGCGGGCTCGATCCTCCTGCTGGTCGGGATCATCGTCCGCGAGCTCTGGCAGCTGATTCTGGCACGGCGGCGGGGCCGGGCCGCAGCCCGCCTCCACGTCCAGATCGTCAGCCTGTTCTCGATCGTGGCGGTGCTGCCGGCGGTGCTCGTTGCCGTCGTCGCCAACGTCACGCTCGAGCGCGGCCTCGACCGGTTGTTTTCGGGGCCGACCAAGGAGGTGATCCAGAATTCGCTGACGATCGCACGGGCCTACATGCAGGACCATGCGCAGCTGATCCGCGGCGACATTCTCGGCATGGCCAACGACATCGCGCACGCCCGGCCGCTCTATGATCAGGATCGCCGCTCGTTTCGCGAATTGCTGGCGGCGAGCGCCAGCTCCCGCAATTTGCCGGGCGCGATGATCATCGACAAGGACACCAATATCCTGGAATCCGCCGACACCGGCATGCGGCTGGCCTATTCGCCGCCGGCGCCGGACTTCCTCAGCAACGTCAACGAATCCGAGCCCGAGATCGCGGTGCTGCCGGACGCGAGCTTCGTTGCCGCGGTGATCCGCCTGCGCGCCTTCAGCGACACCTTCCTCTATGTCGCCCGTCCGCTCGACCCGAACGTCGTCAACCAGCTCAAGCAGACCGAGGTGAGCGTCGCCGAATACGCCCAGATCGAGTCGCGGCGGCTCGGCATCCAGGTCGCGTTTGCGCTGATGTTCGCGGTGATCGCGCTGACCATTCTGATGGCCTCGGTGCTGATCGGGCTGAACTTCGCCAACTCGCTGGTGGCACCGATCCGGCGGCTGATGAACGCGGCCCACACCGTCTCGACCGGCGACCTCAATGTGAAGGTGCCGGTGCACCAGTCGGAGGGCGATCTCGCCCAGCTCGGCGAGACCTTCAACAAGATGACGCAGGAATTGCGCAGCCAGCGCGACGAACTCGTCAATGCCAGCGACCTCATCGACAGCCGCCGCCGCTTCATCGAAGCGGTGCTGTCGTCCGCGAGCGCCGGCATCATCGGCGTCGACAATTCAGGCAGCGTCGGCATCCTCAATCGCTCCGCCGAGAAGCTGATCGGGCACTCCGAAGCGGAGACGCTCGGCCATCCGTTGTCAGACGTGCTGCCCGAACTCGACGAGATGATGAAGACCGCGCGGGAGGGGACCCAGCGCCTGGTACAGGGCCAGATCACGATCACGCGCGACGGGCAGGAGCGCAACCTCTCGGTCCGTGTCAGCGCCGAGAAGACCAGCCAGCCGCACGACAGCTACATCATCACCCTCGACGACATCACCGAGCTCGTGTCGGCGCAGCGTACCTCGGCCTGGGGCGACGTGGCGCGCCGCATCGCCCACGAGATCAAGAATCCGCTGACGCCGATCCAGCTCTCGGCCGAGCGCATCCGCCGCAAATTCGGCAAGGACATCACCGAGGGCAAGGACAAGCAGATCTTCGAGCAGTGCACCGACACCATCGTGCGCCAGGTCGACGATATCCGCCGCATGGTCGACGAGTTCTCGCGCTTCGCGCGGATGCCGAAGCCGGTGATGGAGGGCGAGGACGTCGCTGACACCGTGCGGCAAGCGGTGTTCCTGATGAAGGTCGCCCATCCCGAGATCGATATCGAGGTCGAGTTCAGGGACGATCCGCTCCGCGCCCAGTTCGACCGGCGGCTGATCTCGCAGGCGGTCACCAACATCGTCAAGAACGCCACCGAGGCGATCGAGCAGGTTCCGCCGGAAGAACTCGGAAAAGGCCGCATTGACGTCGTGGTCTCCCGCGAGGGCGAGGACGTGCTGATCGACGTCGTCGACAACGGCATCGGCCTGCCCAAGGTCGCGCGCTCGCGGCTGCTCGAGCCCTATGTGACGACGCGAGCCAAGGGCACCGGCCTTGGGCTTGCGATCGTCGGCCGCGTGCTGGAAGACCATGGCGGCCGCATCGAACTGAAGGATGCCTCCGACTTCCGGGATGGCCAGCGCGGCGCCTGGATGCGGATGCGCTTTGCGATCTCCGGCGCTCCCGCCAAGAGCGAGGGGACCGAGACGGCACCGGCTGCCCGTGAGCAGGCCAAGGATACGCCGAAGCAAGCGGAATCCACCCAGGATTCGGAAACAAAAGCGCCGGCTGCCGAAACCAAGGTGCCGGCTGAAAAGACCAATGATTCAACGAAGATCGAAGCCTCAACAGGCATCTGACCAGACAGGCGCGACCCATGGCTAGTGAAATTCTGATTGTCGATGACGAGGCCGATATTCGGGATCTCGTCGCGGGCATTCTCGAAGACGAGGGGTTCGTGACCCGGACCGCGCGCGACAGCGATACGGCGCTCGCCGAGATCGCCAATCGCAGGCCGCATCTGGTGTTCCTCGACATCTGGCTGCAGGGCTCCAAGCTCGACGGCTTGCAGCTGCTCGAGCAGGTCAAGAAGGACAACGCCGATCTGCCGGTCGTGATGATCTCCGGTCACGGCAACATCGAAACCGCTGTCGCCGCGATCAAGCGCGGCGCCTATGACTTCATCGAGAAGCCATTCAAGGCCGACCGGCTGATCCTGGTCGCCAACCGCGCGCTGGAGAACTCGCGGCTCAAGCGCGAGGTCAAGGAGCTGAAGCAGCTCGCGCCGAGCGCAAGCTCATTGGTCGGCCGTTCACCGAGCATGAACCAGCTGCGCCAGACCATCGACCGCGCCGCCAAGGCCAACAGCCGCATCCTGATCGTCGGTCCGGCCGGCGCCGGCAAGGAGCTCACTGCACGCACGCTGCATATGGCCTCGGGCCGCGCAGACGGTCCATTCGTCGTGATCAATGCGGCAGCGATCACGCCGGAGCGGATGGAGCACGAGATGTTCGGCGTCGAGCAATCCAACGGCGAGCAGGCGCGCAAGCCCGGCGCGCTCGAGGAGGCCCATGGCGGCACGCTGTTCATCGACGAGATCGCGGACATGCCACGCGAGACTCAGAACAAGATTTTGCGCGTGCTGGTCGAGCAGTCGTTCCAGCGCGTCGGCGGCACCGGCAAGGTGCAGGTCGACGTCCGCATCATCTCCTCCACCGCGCGCAATCTCGAGGAGGAGATCGCGGCCGGCCATTTCCGCGAGGATCTCTATCATCGCCTCTCGGTGGTGCCGATCCGCGTGCCTGCGCTCTCCGAGCGGCGCGAAGACATTCCCGAATTGATCGACTACTTCATGGAGCAGATCTCGGCCGGCAGCGGCTTGCCCAAGCGGCAGATCGGGCAGGACGCGATGGCGGTGCTGCAATCGCATGTCTGGCCCGGCAATGTGCGCCAGCTCCGCAACAACGTTGAGAGAGTCATGATTCTGGCCGCGGGCGGACCGGAGGTGATCATCACCGCCGACATGTTGCCGCAGGACGTCGGCTCCATGGTGCCGGCGATGCCGACCAGCAACAATGGCGAGCACATCATGGGACTGCCATTGCGCGAGGCGCGGGAAGTGTTCGAGCGCGACTATCTGATCGCGCAGATCAGCCGCTTTTCGGGGAATATTTCACGCACCGCCGAGTTCGTCGGCATGGAGCGCTCGGCGCTGCACCGGAAACTGAAGGCGCTCGGCGTCGGCTGACGCCGTCCGCACCTTCACATTGGGCGAGGTAAATCATCGATTTCCGTAGTTTTTCGGGGCAATAGGGCCCGGCCTGCCGCGTGAAGCGGCTTGCCTAATAACCCGACCTGTCCTCTAATCGTGCCGCTGTTCCTTCCGAGGGGGATCTCATGAGGAGCGGTAACCGGAAGAGACTCCAGAATTCTCAAAAGAGGGTCGCAACCGGCGCAATAAAAAGAAACTCAAAGCGAGAAAAAAACAATGGCGGCAGACCGCGCACAAAACCTACAGGACACCTTCCTTAATCACGTTCGCAAAACCAAGACGCCACTGACGATCTTTCTGGTCAACGGAGTGAAGCTCCAGGGCATCGTGACCTGGTTCGACAATTTCTGTTTGCTGCTTCGGCGCGACGGTCACTCGCAGCTCGTCTACAAGCATGCGATCTCGACCATCATGCCGGGCGCTCCGATCCAGCTGTTCGAAGGCGGCGAGGATCAGCCGGCTTGAGAGTGACCTGATTGGAACCCCGGAATTTCGACGGGGATGCCGACCGTCCGCGGCCGGCAGGGGAAAAGCAGACGGGGCGGGTGCTTGTCATCGGCCCCTACTTGCGGCTGCGTTCGGGAAGTGCCGACGCGCAATCGGAGAGTCACGCCTCGTCTAGCCAGATAGTGCGAAACGCGGAGGCCCGGCTCGACGAGGCCGCGGGCCTCGCGCGTGCGATCGATCTCGTCGTTGCCGACGCCATCATCGCACCGGTCAACCAGATCCGGCCCGCGACCTACATCGGCAAGGGCAAGGTCGAGGAGATCGCCGCACTGGCCAAGAGTCTCGACGTCGAACTCGTGGTGATGGATTGCGCGCTGGCGCCGATCCAGCAGCGCAATCTCGAAAAGGAGCTGCAGGCCAAGGTGCTCGACCGCACCGGCCTCATCCTCGAAATCTTCGGCCGCCGCGCCAAGACCAAGGAAGGCTCGCTCCAGGTCGAGCTCGCGCATCTCAACTATCAGCGCTCGCGCCTGGTGCGCTCGTGGACCCATCTCGAACGCCAGCGCGGCGGTTTCGGATTCATGGGCGGTCCCGGCGAGACGCAGATCGAAGCGGACCGCCGTCTGATTCAGGAGCGCATCTCCAAGCTCGAGAGCGAGCTGAAGAAGGTGCAGGCGACGCGGCGGCTGCATCGCGCCGGCCGCCAGCGCGTGCCGTATCGCGTGGTGGCGCTGGTCGGCTACACCAATGCCGGCAAGTCGACGCTGTTCAACCGGCTGACGCGCGCCGATGTGCAGGCCGCCGACATGCTGTTCGCCACGCTCGATCCCACCCTGCGCGCGCTCAGCCTGCCGCATGGCGGCAAGGCGATGCTGTCCGACACCGTCGGTTTCATCTCCAACCTGCCGACGCAGCTCGTCGCCGCCTTCCGCGCCACGCTGGAGGAAGTGCTGGAGGCCGACGTCATCCTGCATGTTCGCGACATCTCGCACGAGGACGCCGAGGCGCAGCAGAGCGACGTCGACGCGGTACTGCGCCAGCTCGGCATCAACCCCGATGACAGCGGCCGTATCATTGAGGTCTGGAACAAGATCGACCGCTACGACACCGAACAGCGTGAAGAGCTCTTGAACATCGCCGCGCGCAGGCCGGAGGATCATCCGGCGATGCTAGTCTCGGCCGTGTCAGGCGAGGGCGTCGATGCACTGCTAGCCGCGATCGAGGAGCGCCTGGCGGCCAAGCGTACCACGCTCGATCTCTCCATCGATGCCGCCGACGGTGCCGGCATCTCCTGGCTGCATCGTAATGCCGAGGTGCTGGCCAAGGAACTGCACGACGGCCGCTTCGACATGACCGTGCGGGTGGACGAGACCAAGCGGGATATCGTGGTGAACCGGTTCGACGCGGTGCCGCGTCTGTCGGCGTAGACGGTGACGTCCAGGCGAGTTGGCTGAACCGACTGCAGCCTCAAGCAACACTGTCGTCCCGGACAAGCGCAGCGGAGATCCGGGATCCATAACCACAGGACGTGATTTGGTGCGTGGTATCAGCCGCGTCGTACTACAGAGAAATCACGCGGTATGGGTCCCCGCCTTCTCGGGGACGACGACCGAGTTAGCGGCGAGCTTCCTTGTGTTCCTCTGACGCAGGCTTCTCCTCGCCCTTCGCCGCATTCCAGAGCGCGTCCATCTCCGCCAGCGATGCCTGCTCCAGCGTTCGCCCCTGGGCTTCCAGTGCCCGTTCGATGAACGCAAACCGCCGCTCAAACTTCGCGTTGGTCGCGCGGAGTGCGGCTTCCGGGTCGGCGTCGACATGGCGGGCGAGGTTGACGAGGGCGAACATCAGGTCGCCGGTTTCTTCCGCGATCTCCTGCTTGTCATTGCGATCGAGGGCGGCTTCGATCTCGTCAGTCTCCTCGCGGATCTTTTGCAGAACCGCACGCGGATCGTTCCAGTCGAAGCCGACGGTGGAGGCCTTGCGCTGCAGCTCCATGGCGCGCGTCAGCGCTGGCTGGCCGGCCTTGATACCTGACAGCAGCGATTTGTGCGCGGGCGCTTCCTCCGGCGGCCGGCGTGCGGCGCGCTCGGCTTTCTCCTCGGCCTTGATGCGGTCCCAGACTTCCTTGACGTGGGAGGAGGCGAGGTTGCCCTCCTTGTCGGCAAAGACATGGGGATGGCGCCGGATCATTTTTCGCGTGATGGCCTCGACGACGTCACCGAACGCAAAGGCGTTCTGCTCGGACGCCATCTGGGCGTGGAACACCACCTGCAGCAGGAGGTCACCAAGCTCCTCCCTGAGATCGTCGAGATCGCCGCGGTCGATGGCGTCCACCACCTCATAGGCTTCCTCGATCGTGTACGGCGCGATCGTCGCAAAATCCTGTTCGAGGTCCCAGGGGCAGCCGGTCACCGGCGTGCGCAGCGCCGCCATGATCTCGATCAGGCGGGAAATGTCGCGGGAAGGGGTCATTGCGGGCAGTCTCCTGAGCCCGAACCTTATGCCAAAAGCGGGCCGCCGTTCCCAGCGCGAGTGCGCGGAACGGGCTGATTTCCACCGATTGGCTGAGACGTTCCACAGTGCTAAAGCGCGGGGCATGAGCGACGCATTTTCATCACAAACCGCACTGGTGCTGTTTTCGGGCGGCCAGGATTCGACGACCTGCCTCGCTTGGGCGCTCAGCCGTTTCGCGCGCGTCGAGACGCTGGGCTTCGACTACGGGCAGCGCCACGCCGTCGAGCTTGACTGCCGCGAGCGGTTGTTCGACGGCATCAAGGGCCTGCGCGCGGATTGGGCGGCAAGGCTCGGCGAGAGCCACACGCTGGCGATCCCGACGCTGGCGGCGGTGTCCGAGACGGCCCTGACGCGCGATGTCGCGATCGCGATGGGCGCTGACGGCCTGCCCAACACCTTCGTGCCGGGCCGCAATCTGGTGTTCCTGACCTTCGCCGCGGCGCTGGCCTACCGGCGCGGCATCACCCACATCGTCGGCGGCATGTGCGAGACTGATTATTCCGGCTATCCCGATTGCCGCAATGACACCATCCAGGCCATGCAGACCGCGCTGTCGCTCGGCATGGCCCGCAAATTCGAGCTGCATACGCCGCTGATGTGGATCGACAAGGCCGCGACCTGGCAACTCGCGCACGACCTCGGCGGCGATGGGCTGGTCGACCTCATTCGCGAGCAGTCCCACACCTGCTATCTCGGCGAACGCGGCGCGCAGCACGATTGGGGCTACGGCTGCGGCGCGTGCCCGGCTTGCAGCCTACGGGCGAAAGGGTGGCGGGAGTATGCGGCGGGGCGCTGACGCCACGTATTCGCTGTCATCACCCGCGAAAGCGGGTGATCCAGTATTCCAGAGACTGACGTGGGATGCGGAGAAGCCGCGGCGTACTGGAATCCCCGCTTTCGCGGGGAATGACTGCGTCATGTCTGGCGCGAGCTACCCGAAATCCTCTTCCCGCAGCTCGATCGGCTTGCCGTGCGGCGTGCGATCCGCCGCGTGGTCCCAGGCGTCACGATAACGGTGCAGCGTGTCCATCGAGGCGACGCCCTTGCGCGCGACCAGTCCTTCCAGCGTGGCGAGCCAGTGCAGGTAGTAGGTCTCGCCGGTGTCAGGATCGCCGGCGGCCTGCGCGCGCTTGATCTCGTCGGCGAGCGCCGCGGCCCATTCGGGCCAGGTGAACACGCCGCGATCGTGCAGGCTCAACGCCATGGCGAAGGCATGTGCCTCCCAGGGCGCACGGAACACCGGGCCGTCGTCGTCGCGCGGGATGCTCGGGATGGCCGCCGTGGCGGCGGCCGCAAGCGTGCTGCTCATGACGCCGGGTCCAGATAGGGCTCGAACGCGTCGATCGAGACCTTGAGGGTCGGATCGCCGTCCTCACCCCAGAGATCGCGGCCTTCGAACACGACCGTGTAGAGCCATTGCGGATTTTCGCCGAGCTCCATCGCCGCCGAATCCGGAAATACGTGGCAGCCGTGGTTCAACTCGACGACACCGACATGGCCGCGCACATAGCGCGGCAGCCGTGTATGGGTGGCCGGGTGGATGTTCTTGGCGCGCACGCGGTCGCCGATGTTGAATTTGGCGGGTGCGGGCGCCGTGCGGCCGAACTTGCCGCGGACCATGATGCGCTCGACCTGGCTGAGATCGAACTTGCCGTGCTTGAGCGCCTTTCCGGGCTGCATGGCGTGGCCGGCGGCGACTTCCTCACGGGTGAGGTAGCCCTTTTCGATCAACATCTCTTCGAGGCCGAGAAACCACTTCTTGTAGTAGGAGCTCGACAGATAGACGTCCGGTGGCAGCGTCTCGCGATAGAAGCGCGAGGTGTCGATGTTGAAGGCGCCGGCCGCGCCCATCGCGCGCACCATGGCGAGGACACGCGATTCCCAATCGGCGTGAAACACCGGCTCGTTCGGCTCGGGCTCGACCTTGCCGAACCCGTCCATGCCGCCCATGTCGTGCACGCCGTTCATGAGGGCGCTCCGGGCGTTTTGGGGAAGCCGGTGCCGATCATGGAATCGCGCGTGACGAGCTCTGCGAGCTGCTCCTCGCTCCAGCCTTCGGTGCCCTCGGGCCGCATCGGCAGCACCAGGAAGCGCGTCTCGGCGGTCGAGTCCCAGACCCGGATTTCCATGTCCTTCGGTAAGCTGACGTCGAAATCGGCGAGCACGCCGCGCGGGTCCTTGACCGCGCGCGAGCGGTAGGGCGAGGCCTTGTACCAGACCGGCGGCAGTCCCAGCATTTCCCAAGGGTAGCAGGAGCACAGCGTGCACACGACCATGTTGTGGCGCTCAGGGGTGTTCGCGACCACGACGAGATGGTCGCCGACGCGGCTGACATGGCCGAGCGTGCCGATGGCCTTGCTGCCGTCCTCCAGCAGCGCGGCTCTGAAGGCCGGATCGGTCCAGGCCTTGGCGACGACGCGCGCGCCGTTATGCGGGCCGATCTTGGTCTCGTAGGCCTGGATGATGGCGTCGAGCGCAGCCGGCTCGACATAGCCTTTTTCGGTCAGAATCGTCTCGAGCGCGCGCACGCGCAGCTCGGTCTCCGACAGTTCGGAATGGTCGTGATCGTGGTGATGATGATGCTCGCTCATGGGTATGAAGATAGTCCCAGAATCCGGGCGTTGTCGAGGCGAAGACTCTGCTAACATCACGCCATGGGATGGGCTGCAGACACCGGAGTGACCGCCGCAATCGCGACACTCCTCGCGTTCGCGGCGCAGGATGCGCGCGCCGCGAATGGGGCCTATGCGGTGGATGCCGCCGATATCTCCGAGGTCGGCTCCTGCAAGGTCGAGAGCTGGATGTCGGCTGCGTCCAACACGGATGTCTCCGCAGTCGCCAATCCCTCCTGCGTCGTCGACCCCTTCAGGCCGATCGAACTGAGCCTGCAGACCATCCGGGCCCGCAGCGATGGCGACTGGAGCACGACATTGGCTCCGAAAGCCAAGACCAATTTCATCCCGACCGGGATCGGCCGGTGGGGATTGTCGGCCTATGGCGGTGGATCGTTCGACGCGGCGACCGGCGAGGCGCTGAACGCCTTTGCCGTCATCCCCGCAACCTTCCGCCTGTCCGAGACGATGCGCATCAACGTCAACGGGGGATGGCTCTGGGATCGCACCGTCGACCGGCACTATTTGACCTATGGGGTCGGCTTCGACTGGAAGTTCACCGACACGTTGCAATGGACCATCGAGGCGTACGGGCAGGCCGGCGCCTCCGAGATCGCGAGCGTCGTGCAGCCGCGCTTTCAGACCGGCGTGCGCTACCGCCCGAACGAGATATTCTCCGTCGACGTGATCCACGGCCGCAACATCACCGGCGAGAACGCCAACTGGATCACGCTCGGCACCACGATCCGGTTTCCGGTCCCCGGGGCGAAGCCCGAACACCACCGCACCGGTCATCTCTAGCAGCAAGAACAACTGGACCAGGGAGTATACGTTGACGGACTATGTCAAGATCGAGAAGGGCCATGGGCCGGACGGGCGGATCGCGATCGTGCGGTTCGACCGCGGCGACGGCATCAACGCGCTGTCACCGGAAGCACTGCGCCAGCTCACCTCGGCCGCGCGCAGCTTCGAAGACGATTCCGCGACCTCCGTCGTGGTGTTGACGGGCAGCGCCAGCGTGTTCAGTGCCGGCTTCGATCTCAAGGACGCCGAAGGCCGCGCGCGCAAGGACATGGACCTCGGCACGCTCAGGCGGCACCTCAAGCTCGGGCCGCGCCTGACTC
Source organism: Bradyrhizobium betae (assembly GCF_008932115.1). Taxonomy (NCBI): domain Bacteria; kingdom Pseudomonadati; phylum Pseudomonadota; class Alphaproteobacteria; order Hyphomicrobiales; family Nitrobacteraceae; genus Bradyrhizobium; species Bradyrhizobium betae. The sequence continues at coordinate 6,976,857 of NZ_CP044543.1, read as the reverse complement.
ACGCCTGGCAGGAGATGGAGCAGATCACGATCGCGGCGATCGAAGGCTTCTGCGTCGGTGGCGGCGTGGCTCTGGCCGTGGCGCTCGACTTCCGCGTCATGGGCCGCGACGCGCATTTGCGCGTGCCCGAGGTCGGGCTCGGCATGAACATGAGCTGGCAGAGCATCCCGCGCATGCTGCATTTGATTGGTCCAGCCCGCACCAAACAGGCGGTGATCCTGGCCGATCAGCGCATCTCGGCGGACGAGGCCTACGAATGGGGCCTGGTCGAGCAGGTGGTCGACCCTGGCCATGCGTTCGACGCCGCGATGGAGCTTGCGCGCAAGGTCGCCGCGCAGCCGCCGCTCTCGGTCGCCATGACGAAGCTCACCGTCAACCGGCTCGCGCATGCGCTGGACGATCTCACCAGCCACATGGATGTCGACCAGTTTGCCCTCGCAAGCCTCAGCGAGGACCACAAAGAAGGCGTCGATGCATTCCTGACGCGGCGCAAGCCGAAGTTCAGGGGGCGATAGACACGCCTGGTAGATGCAAGGGACTTGAGGGGAAGACGAATGACCGCTGGCTCGCAGGTGCCTGAGGCGAAAGGGTTTCGCTGGAAGCTGATTGCACCGCTCGTGGTGTGGCTGGCGATCTATCTGTGGCCGGTACCGACGGGCCTCAACGTCAATCAGTGGCACTATTTTGCAGTGTTCGCGGCCGTCATCACCGGGCTCATCCTGGAATCGATGCCGGTCGGCGCGGTCGGCTTGATCGGCCTCACGGTCGGCGGCGGCAGCACGGCGGCGGCATGCGAGGTGATGCTCGAGAAGAAATAGTGGATCCAGAAGAACAGCGCGACCAGCAGGATCATCGCGGTCGACGGCGACAGCCCCGCGAGCGGCTTGGCGAATTCGGTCGCGAACCATTTGATGAAGCCGATCTCGTTCAGGCCCGAGGCCAGCGTCAAGAGCGAGGTGAAATAGCCCAGGCGCCCTTCTCGGCGGTGGTGCTGGCGGTCGGCTCCGGGATCCCCGACCTGCCGGTCACGACGCTCGCGATGCTCTGCATGTATTCGCTCGGCCTGATGGGCGTGATCTCGCCTTACGCGACCGGACCGGCACCGATGTATTTCGGCAGCGGCTACATCGGGAAGGGCCAGTTCTGGGGCTTTGGCCTGATCTTCGGGCTACTCCATTTCGGCGGGCTGCTGGTGATCGTGCTGCCGTGGTTGCAGATGGTCCGGTGAGCCGGGCCGGAGGCAGATACCACTCGGCAGAAGAATATTCTTCTACGGCGGGGCCTATGGAAAACTTCGTCCAACTCCCTGCAAATATCTGAAATTGCACGAAAGACCTGAAAAGGCGATGGTGCGTGCTGCAGTGCAGCGCGGTGCAACCGACCGCTCGGCCGCTGTTTTACCCCGTCGCTCGATGCGACCAGGTTCCCGCAGGTCACTGGGGCATGCGGGCAAGCGAATTATCATGCATGAAGGCCGCCTCCATGAACGCCCACCAATCGCTCGCGATCGGACAACCGCTCGAAACGCTCGAAGCGATTTCACCTGCCGCAGTCGAAGCGGAGGCCATGGTCCGTTTCGCTGGCATCTCGAAAACCTATCCGGCCTATCGCGGCAAGCCCGGCGTCAACGCGCTGCAGGATATCGATTTCGCGATTCCGCGCGGTTCGATCACGGGTGTGATCGGCCGTTCCGGCGCCGGTAAGTCGAGTCTGGTCCGGCTGATCAACGGGCTCGAGAAGCCGACCGCGGGTCACGTCATCGTCGATGGCCGAGACATCTCGGCGCTGGCGGGCCGCGAATTGCGGCTGGCGCAGCGCTCGATCGGCATGATCTTCCAGCACTTCAACCTGCTGTCCTCGCGCACGGCGGCCGACAACATCGCGCTACCGCTCGAGATCGCCGGCTGGTCCAGGGCCGACATCAAGACCCGCGTCGCGGAGCTGCTGGCGCTGGTCGGCATCGCCGACAAGCACGACCGTTATCCGTCGGAACTGTCGGGCGGCCAGAAGCAGCGCGTCGGCATCGCGCGAGCGCTGGCGACGCGGCCGAGCGTACTTCTGTCGGACGAGGCGACCTCGGCGCTCGATCCGCAGACCACGCGCGCCATTCTCGATCTGCTCGCCAACATCAACCGCGAGCTGGGCGTGACCATGGTGCTGATCACCCATGAAATGTCGGTCGTGCGTCAGCTCGCCAAGGAAGTCGTGGTGTTAGATGCCGGCCACGTCGTCGAGAGCGGCCATGTCGCCGACATCTTCACCCATCCCAAACATCCGATCACGCAATCCTTCCTGGCCGAGGCGATCGGCGACAGCCTGCCGGTCTCGCTGCAAAGCCGGATCGTGGCGGAGCCGCCTGTCGGCGGGCAGGCCGTGATCCGCGTCCAGGCCCGCGGGGCAGGGGCCGGCGACACGCTGGTGGCGCGGCTCGCGCGCGAGCTCGGCCTCGATGTGGCGCTGCTGTCGGCCCGCATCGACGAGATCGGCGGCCAGCATGTGGGCTCGCTGGTGCTCGGCATTCCTCTTGGCAATTCTGGGGGCGAGGGCGCGGCGACGCGCACGCTTGCCTGGCTGTCTCAATATCAATTCTCGGCGGAGCGTCTCGGCTATGTCGCCTGAACTCATCAATCTGATCATCCAGGCCACGGGCGAAAGCCTGTACATGGTCGGTATCGCGGCGCTGCTCGGCACCACCTTCGGCCTGCCGCTCGGCGTCTTCCTCGCGACCAGCCGGAAGGGCGAACTGTTCTCGGCTCCCGCCGTCAATCGCGTGCTCGGCATCGTCGTCAATGCAACGCGCTCGACGCCCTTCATCATCCTCGTCGTCGCCATCATCCCGTTCACCCGGCTGATTGCCGGCACCTCGATCGGCTCGACCGCGGCGATCGTGCCGCTGGTCATCGCATCGACGCCGTTCATCGCGCGTCTCGTCGAGGCTGCGATCCGCGAGGTCGATGGCGGCCTGATCGAGACCGCGTCCTCGTTCGGGGCCTCGCCAATCCAGATCGTGCTCAAGGTGCTGATCCCCGAAGCGCTGCCCGGACTGGTTCTGGCTCTGACGCTCGCGGTGGTCAGCCTGCTCGGCTACTCCGCGATGGTGGGTGCCGTCGGCGGCGGCGGCCTCGGCGACCTCGGCATCCGCTACGGCTACCAGCGCTTCATGCCGGAGATGATGCTCGCCGTCGTGGTCGTGCTGATCGCGCTCGTGCAGCTCGTGCAAAGCGCGGGGGATTATCTGGCGGGCCGGGTCAACCGCCGGCTGCGGCATCGCTGATCCACATTTTTTCGAAACTGGAGATGACAATGCGTTTTCTGGCAACCCTTGCGGCTGCAGCCTTGCTTGCGACCACGGCCCACGCCGAGACCATCCGCGTCGGCGTCACCGCCGGGCCCCATGCCGAGATCCTGGACGTCGTGAAGAAGGTCGGCGCCGAGCGCGGCCTCGACATCAAGGTGGTCGAGTTCACCGACTACGTGATCCCGAACCAGGCGCTGGCGCTGAAGGACCTCGAGGCCAACTCGTTCCAGCATGAGCCGTACCTGAAGAACCAGATTTCCAAGACGGGCTGGAAGATCGTCAAGGTCGCGACCACGATCGGCTCGCCGCAGGGCGTCTATTCGCAGAAATACAAGAAGCTCGCGGATCTACCGGAAGGCGCCCGCGTTGCGATCGCCAACGATCCCTCCAACGGCGCGCGCGGCCTGATGATCCTGGCGCTGCACGGCGTCATCAAGCTGAAGGACAACAACGACGTCTCCTCGACCATCGCCGACATCACCGACAACCCGAAGAAGCTTCGCTTCGTCGAGCTCGACGCCGCCCAGCTCCCGCGCGCGCTGCAGGACGTCGACGTCGTCTCGATCAACAACAATTACGCCGTGCAGGCCGGCCTCAATCCAGCAACCGACGCGATCGCGCGTGAAAATCCCGATGGTCCCTGGGTCAACATCCTCGCCGTCCGCGAGGAGGACAAGGACAAGCCGTGGGTGAAGCAGCTGATCGAGGCCTATCATTCCGAGCCCGTGAAGGCGTTCCTGGAGACGCGCTTCAAGGGCACTTATCTGCCGACCTGGTAAGGGGCAGACGATGCGGGGGCAGGCCGCGGGCCTGGCCGCCGCAGCAGCCTCCGCTGTCGCACTACAGTCACATGCTGCCGCCACGGCTTTCACGTCGTGGCGATACGTCGCACGCACGCCTCCACAGTGGCTCTTCCTAAAGGTTGCTTCGAAATAATATTCTCTCCTGAGTAGAGGCCTATTTCAGCAAAGCCGATTCAGGGAGAGCCGCCCGTGAGACAAGCCTCATCGAATGGCACGTTGCGTGCGCGCGCAGTTGCCGGAACCTATGTGGTGATCCTGGCCTGGGATTTCGCACCGGACCAGGAAAACAAGCATAGCGGCCTGATGGGCTTTGCCATCGAACGCACCGAGCTCAACAACGGGGTCCAGGTCGAAAAATACTGGATGCGAAGTATCAAGCGATTTCGCGAGAAAGATCGCGGGCTGCCGCCCGGTACGCCGGTGAGCACGGCCGACCATCCCATCCAGACTTTTCAATGGGGCGACTATACGGCCCAATCCAGCCGGACCTATCGCTATCGCATCGTCCCAACATATGGCACCGCGAAGAACCTTGTCCTTGACGACGCATCGGCGGTCACGGTCGAGATCAACACGGAGGTCGAGTACCTACTCCATCCCGATGCGGACAACGATACGAGCCGCCATGACGTCTACTTCAATCGCGGGGTAATCGGGTCGCAGGCCTATGCTCGTCGCTTCGAGAATGCAGAGCCTGATACCGACAACCCTGCTTCTGAAGAAATGGTTTGGCTTTCGCGTGGACTCTTCGAGGCGATGATCCGCTTTATCGGTCTTGCCGAGGATCACCACTTTGCGCTTCGGGCGGCGGTTTACGAGTTCCACTATCAGCCGGTCGCGAATGCCTTTGCCAAGGCGGTCGAAGCCGGAGCCGACGTCAAGATCGTCTATGACGCGGAAAGTTCCTACAAAGTCGAAAACAACGCAACGATTGCGAAAGCCGGTCTCGACCAGGCGGATGCGGTGATCCCGCGTACGGTGACGGAGGGTATCCGGCACAACAAATTCATCGTGCTTCTGAAGGATGACGCGCCGATCGGCGTATGGTTTGGCTCAACAAACATCTCAAAGGGCGGAATATTCGGTCACTCCAATGTCGGCCATATCGTGTGGGATACCGGCATTGCTGCTGCGTATCTCAACTATTGGGATCGGCTGGCAAAAAACCTGACGCCGACCAAGCTGCGGCCGCTCAACAGGGAGGCATCGCCCCTGCCAGCCGGGCGACCGGCACCGGGTAGCCTCACACCGGTGTTCAGTGCGCGAGACGAGAAGGATAGCAGCGAGACGCTTCAGTGGTACGCCGACCGAATGAATGAAGCCGAGCGCATCGTCTGCTTTACGGTCGCGTTCAACATCGACAAGGTGTTTCAATCCGTTCTGGCCAAGGACAATGACGTGTTGCGCTACGTCGTCAAGGATGACGATCTGGGCGACGGAGAGATCATCGGACGGGATCGGGACGTGCTGTTCGCGGCGGGGAGCTATTTGGGCGGGAATGCGCTGGCCAATTTTCTAGGGGAGCGTGACAATCCCCTGAATACCAACGACTACATTCACGACAAATTCATGCTGATCGATCCGTTGTCGGACGTTCCCCTGACCGTCACTGGCTCCGCCAATTTCAGTCAGCCGTCCCAGCGGATCAACGATGAGAATATGCTCGTGATCTGCGGCGACACCCGCGTTGCCGACATCTATTTCGGAGAGTTCATGCGAATCTTCGATCACCATTATGCGCGCTATCTCGTGCGTAAGCTGACCGCAGCTGATCGTCACGATCCCAACGCCGGCTACCTGAAGGAAAAGACCAGCGAGTGGCTGCCGCCGCACTTCAACCCAGCGAGCTACAAGTCAAAACGTCGCCGCTATTTTCTTGGTGAATAGCGACAACGGCAAGCGGCGTGGTGCGGAGCCCCGTTCGTTTGGTCAAGATGTCATCTACGCTGCTCGCGCGCGCCGCAGCGTCTCTGAAGGCAGCTCGGAGAAGTGGCGCTTGTAGTCGAGCGAGAACTGGCTGAAGTGCCAGAAGCCGTGCTGCACGGCGACGTCGTAGATCGAGGTCTCGGCGCCGCCGGCGCGTTTGAGATCCCGCCGCACGCGGTTCAGGCGCATCGCCCGCCAATAGTGCATCGGGCTGGTGCTCACCACTTCCTGAAAGCAATAGCCGAGCTTGCGCGGGCTCGCGCCGACTGCCTTGCAGACCTCGAGCAACGACAGCGCGCGCTCGCCACTGGCATGCATCAGCTCGCGAGCACGATCGACGGTGCGCCTCCGGGCCGCTGAGCTTCGGCCGGGGTCGCTGGCGCGTGCCGTCGGCAACATGTCCATGATCTCGACGAGGAGGGCGTCTTCCAACGCCTGCCGCGCTGCTGGATCGTCGAACCGTTCTGGCGTGGCCGCGATGGTCTCCTGGATGGCGGCAAGAAGGGCGCGCAGCCGCGCGACCGGCGCCGCCGCCATCTCGATCACCCGCAACTTGTGCCAGACGGCGCGCGGCAACTCGATATCGAGCCGGGCCGCCAACTCCGCGATCAGCACCGTGCTCGCGACGACACCGCGCAGCTCGAAAGCCTTCGGCGTACACATGTCGATCTCGGCGTCGATGCTGGCGAGCACGCGGGCCCCCCTGGCGCTTGTCCCGTTGCAGCTGAGTTCGCCGTCGCCGTCCCAGGGCAGGCCGATGCCAAAACTGTCGGTACCGAGCTGGCCGTGTTGGCGCACCTGCTGGCTGGTGATCTCGCGGAACACTTCGAGCCGGGGCAAAGAGAGCTGCGTAAAGCTGCTGCGGAACGCGCCGGCGCTGATCTGATCGTAGCTCAGCCGCCAACGGCCGAGGCCGGCGCAGTGCTCATCGACATCCGTACTGCTCGCCTGAAGCAGATTGTGAGCTGAGTCCTGAATCGGAAGAGTTGCGCTTAAAGCCATGACACTACGTCGGAATCTGTAAGTCGAGCAGTTAGCAAGAGCCACGCCAGACTGGCACGGCCATGGTGCCTGTCCAGCAAAATATTGCCGGATCTCGATAACGCAGGACGGCGCCCGGGTGCAGTCTTCGTTGCCGTTCCGGACACCGGGGTTGGGATCGCGCTTTGCGGAGGGATCGAGATGCGACCGACCGATGTCATGCGCGGCAGCCCGCCCGCGCCAGAGGCCCAGGTGACGCGCGCCAACTGGCGCAGCTTTCCCGCCATCCGCTGGGGCTTTACCCATATCCGCGAGGTGCTGCCGACCGCCGAGGTCCGCCGCTCAGCGCATCCGACGCCGATACCAAGCGCGCCGCACGAACTGCAAAAGCTCGACTTCACCGCACCGGACGGCAAGCCGACCACGATCGAGGCCACGCTGCGGGAGACCTTTGGTGACGCGCTGCTGGTGATGCACCGGGGTACGCTGATCCACGAATGGTACGGCGATGGCATGAGCGTGACCACGCCGCATCTGATCTGCTCGATCAGCAAGTCGATCGCCGGCACGCTCGGCGGCGTGCTCGCAGGCCGCGGGCTGCTCGATCCCGAGGCGAGGGTGGTGCGCTACGTGCCGGAGCTGGAGAACTCCGTCTACGGCAGCTGCACCGTTCGCAACGTCCTCGACATGGCGGTCGCGATCAAGTTCGAGGAGGACTACGAGGACCCCGCCGGCGACGTCGCGCGCTATCGGTTCTCCTCGGGTTGGGACGTGCCGCCGCCTGGCGTCGAGCCCGGCCATCAGCGCGCCTACCTCACCACGCTGCGCGGCACCGGCAAGCCGCATGGCAAGGTGTTCCACTACGTCTCGACCAACACCGAGGTGCTTGGCTGGGTCTATGAGCGCGCTTGCGGCATGCCTTATCCGCGCATCCTCTCCGAATATCTCTGGCAGCCGCTGGGCGCCGAGGAGGACGGCTCCATGACGCTCGACAGTCATGGCATGGGCCGCATCGCCGGCGGCCTCTCGGTCACCGCGCGCGATCTGCTGCGTTTCGGCGAGATGATCCGCAATCGCGGCCTGGTCGACGGACGGCAGGTGGTGCCGGGCTGGTGGATCGACGACATCCACGAGAACGGCGATCCCAGCGCATGGGCCGACGGCGACCTCGCCGACATCTTCCCGGGCGCCCGCTACCGCAGCAAATGGTACACGATCGATGCCGCGCGCAACGATCTCGCCGCAATCGGCATCCACGGCCAGTGGCTCTATATCGATGCGGCCACCGACACCGTTATCGTCAAGCTCGCGACCCAGCCCAAGGCGATGGACATTCCGCTCGACCATCGCTGGCTGGCGGCCTTCCACGCCATCACCACGCATCTTGCCACGCGCTGACCTCTGGACATCACCATGCTCGATACCGTCAAAGTCACAGCGCAAAGCGCGACCCCGCATGCGCTCGATCCGCTGACCGCCGAAGAGATCACCGCGGTCTGCACGCTGGTGCGCGCTGCTGCGGCCTCGCCGGAGAATTGCCGCTTCCCGACGGTTCGGCTGGAGGAGCCGACCAAACAGCAGCTGGCCACGGGCAAAGCAGGGCGGCGCGCCTTCGCGCTGACGCTGGACATCACCACGGGCGAGGCGATCGAGCACATCGTCGATCTCGCCCGCAATGAGATTGTCGGCCGCAAAGTCATCCCCAACCGCGAAGCGCCCTACGGGCAGCCGCCGGTGATGCTGGAGGAATTCTTCAAGTGTGAGGCCGTGGTCAAGGCCGACCCCGGCTGGCGCGCGGCGATGATTCGGCGCGGGCTGACCGACAAGGACATCGAGCTGGTTCAGGTCGATCCGTTTTCGTCGGGCTTCTTTGACATGGAGTTCGAGCGCGGCGCCCGCATCGTTCGGGCCGTCAGCTTTTTCCGCGAACATCTCCAGGACAACGGCTATGCGCACCCGATCGAGGGCGTTGTCGCCGTCGTCGACCTGATCGCCGGCAAGGTCATTGATCTCACGGACGCAGACCCTATCGTGCCGATCCCGCGCAAGAAGCGGAACTACGGCGCGAATGAGGTGAAAAACCCGCGCACCGACATCAAGCCGCTGCATATCGAGCAGCCGGAAGGTGCGAGCTTCAAGGTCGATGGCTGGAAGGTCGACTGGCAGAAATGGAGCTTTCGCGTCGGCTTCACGCCGCGCGAGGGCCTGGTGCTGCATCAGCTCAGCTATCAGGACGGTGCGCGAAAGCGCTCGCTGATCCATCGCGCCAGCGTCACCGAGATGGTGGTGCCTTATGCCGATCCGACCGAGAACCACTTCTGGAAGTCGGCGTTCGATGCCGGTGAGTACGGGCTGGGCATGCTTGCCAATGCGCTGGAGCTCGGTTGCGACTGCCTCGGCAACATCCATTACTTCGACGTGCCGGCAGCGGACAACAAGGGCGAGCCCTTTGTGATGCAGAACGCGATCTGCATGCATGAAGAAGACTACGGAATTGCCTGGAAACACTATGAATTCCGCAACGGCCTGTTCGAGGTGCGGCGCTCGCGGCGGCTCGTGATCTCGTTCTTCGCCACCGTCGGCAATTACGACTACGGCTTCTACTGGTACCTGTATCAGGACGGCACGATCCAGCTCGAGGTCAAGCTTACCGGCATCATCCAGACCGCCGCGGTGCCATCCGGCGAGACGTACAAATGGGGCGGCATGGTCGACGACAATCTTGGCGGTCCGACGCACCAGCACTTCTTCAACGTGCGCATGCACATGGATCTCGACGGCGGCGGAAACACCGTCACCGAGCACGAATTCGTGCCGCGGCCCTGGGGCGCGGACAATCCGCACGGCAATGCGTTCGACACCACCACGCGCGTGCTATCTCGCGAGCGCGATGCGGCGGCGATCGCCAATGGCGAGACCGGCCGGTTCTGGAAGATCAGCAATCCCAACGAGACCAACTCGGTCGGCAACGCGCCGGCCTACAAGCTCGTTGTCAATCCGAGCCCGCTGATGCTGGCGCAGGAGGGCAGTTATGTCCGCAAGCGCGGCGGCTTTGCCACCAGGCATGTCTGGGTGACGGCGTTCGATCCGGACGAGAAGTATGCCAGCGGCGACTATCCCAACGTCCACGCCGGCGGGGACGGCCTGCCGCGCTACGCCGCGCAGAACCGCAATATCGAGAACACCGACATCGTGGTGTGGCATTCCTTCGGCCACACCCATGTCTGCAAGCCCGAGGACTTTCCGATCATGCCGGTTGAATATGCCGGATTCATGCTCAAGCCGACCGGCTTCTTCGCAGCCAATGCAGCCGGCGACATCCCGCCTGATCGCAACAGCCGCAGCGTGCTTGCGGGCGAGGAGAAAGGCGGCGGCAGCTCGTGCTGCCACAAGGGCTAGGCGGTCGCCGGCGCAATCCGGCACGCGGACAGCCCGACGCGTAACCGATTGCCAGATGAATCGGTTCGGTTCGGCCGCAGCAGACGACATTGATCGAGATCAACGTTAGATTGTGCGTGTCCATTCATACTCGCTACCGTCACACGCGCACCACGCGCCTTTTGGGGAGGGGTACATGGCACGAACGGCAGCCTATTTCACGACCAACGATGAAGATCGCGACGTCTATCACAATCAGGATGACTGCCCAACCGGCTCGCGTATTCACGGGGAAAACAGGAGCGGCGGGGACATCGGCAGCCGGTCGCTGTGTGCGCAGTGCGCCAAGCACGGCTACGGGCATTACGACGACTGGCTCTCCGAACAGGAGACGCTGGGGGACGCGGCGTCCAAGAAGGAAGCCGTAGCGCTTGAGAAACTCGTGGCCAAGCGCGACGCTGCCCGCGCGCGGGAGGGCATCTATCAAGGTGTGAAGCAGTCGTTTGACGCGATCGCGAAGGAGCGCAAGGCTCTGGAGAGCAACAAGAACCTCACCGCGGAGGAGACCAGCAGGCTCGCCTCGATCAAGGTCCAATACAACGACCTCTACGGGAAGCTCCAGTCGATCGCTGCGCAGCACAAAACCGACAGCGACGATCTCGTGCGGCTCGAGGGTGGCAAGACGGACGAAAATGGCGAGATAGACCAGGGGCAGATAAAGCGGCATCAGAACACGCTGGACACGCTCGAGAGCCAAAAGGCGCGGTATGGAGACGCCTCGACCCGGCTCGCGGCGGCCCACACGGCCGCCATCGCGGGGCGGGATGATCCGGAGGCGGTGGAGCTGGTTGCCGACGTCGTCATGAACGAGGCCAGGGGCCAGAGCCCGTACATCAAGAAGTGCCTCGCTTACGCCTACCTCAACTTGACCAAGGGCCACCTGCGGGCGCCGGAAGGAGCCGAGATCAGCGACTTCACGCGGAGTGAGAAGCGCTTCGACGATCCCGAGGAAGGCGATCAGGTCAAGTACATCAGGAGTGTCGCCGACAGCCTCGAGGCCGTTCGCGCGCGTCTGGACGATCCGAAGAACGATCCCACCAACGGCGCCAACCACTGGGCCAGTCCGAAGAGCATGAGCAAGAAGCGGCGTGCGGAGTACGAGAGCAAGAATGGCGAATATGAATGGCTCAATCGCGCCGTCAAGGTTCCGATGAAGGACATTCCGGAGGAGACCTTCACGTTCTGGAAGACCAACGACTGAGAGCGTGGAGCGGGCGGGGGCTTCACATCCATGTGCGATCCGGCGTTGATCCTGGTCAAGCTCCCGTTCAAGGCGTGGGCTATCTGTGAGCGGCTCCGGAGGCCACACACATGCAAGCACACCAGATCATGTCCCGGCGGGTGGTCACGATCCGCCCCGAATCCTCCGTTGCCGATGCGATACGGCTGATGCTGTCGCATCATTTCAGCGGTTTGCCGGTCACGGACGCAGGCGGAAAGCTGGTCGGCATCGTCTGCGAGAGCGATTTCCTGCGAAGGACGGAGATCGGGACCCAGCACGCGCGCAAACGGCTGCTCTCGCTCCTGCTCGGAACAGACCGCTTCGCGCGGGAGTTCGTGAAGGAACACGGGCAGAAGGTCGAACAGATCATGACGCCGGACCCGGTGACCGTGGCTGAAGACACGCCGCTCGACCAGATCGCCGCCTTGATGGAGTCTCGGCGGGTGAACCATATCCTGGTGATGCACGAGGGTCGTATCGTCGGGATGATTACCAGCTCCGACTTCGTGTCCGCGGTTGCCGGTCCGCTGACGAAGGTCCCAGGCAGCCTGGAGGACGACAATCAGATTCGGCAATCCGCTCTGGCCGCGATGTCGGATGCGGCGTGGCATCCAAGCGGGCTGAACATCAGCGTCAGGGACGGTGTCGTGACCTTGCGTGGCGTCGTCCGAAGCGAGGCCGCGCGTCAGGCGGCGGTCGTCGCCTGCGAAACCATTCCGGGTGTTCTCGAGGTGGAGGACCGTCTTTGCCTTCAGACGCTTCGGGCAGATCCCGAAGACGATTATGGCGGCGGAGATATCGCATCGCTTCCGGCCGAGACGTCGACCGCCGACGATGAGCCATTGTGACCGCGGCAAGCCACGTTATCGCCGAAGCAGCCGTAGCCCGACGCCTTGGTGCCGCCGAACGGCCGGCTACGCCAGCTCGACATCGCTCCGCGCCTCGCCCGGCGCCAATCCGGTCGATGCCGGTCCGGCAATGAGGCTGTCGAGGTCGACCAGCAGCAGATCGGCAATGTGCGTGAGCTGGTGGAGAGGAATGCTCATCTCACCGCTCTCGGCACGCGACACGAACTCGGGCGCGACGGCGAGGAAGTTCGCAATCTGGATCTCGGTATAGCCGCGCGCCTCCCGCGCGGCTTTGATCTGCGCGCCGATATGCTGCCTGTGCAGCGCCTGCTCCTCGTCGGTCATCATGAGGGCCTGCTCGTCCGGGCTGGCAACGCCATCGGCGAACGCAACGCCGAGCAGCCGCCGCTTCTGCCACGCGACACGGCAGGTCTTTCGCAGCCCGTCGGCGAAGACCAGCGTGGCCTCTTTCGGAAACGACAGCGACCAGTCGAGCTTCAGTCTCGCTCCCGTGCCTGATACGTCGCAGATCGTGCAGGGGATGCTGACGGCCCCTCTGGCGCCGTCAAACTCGATGATTCCGGTCCTGGCCGTGGATCGCCTGGTCGCGGCGCGCAATTCGTTCATGGATGTCGAACCCCGGATGCCAGCACGCGCTGCACAGAACGTTGCGGCGCGTTCCGCAAAGTGACTGAAATATCCCGCAACATAGTCTACCGCCGGGGTTCCGCAGGCTCAATCGAGCGGCGAGGGCATGGTAAAGGATTCGTTCTCCGCGCCGGCTTTCGATGTCGCCTGTTGTCCTGTCCGGTCGACCGCGCCTGTTCGTCTAGAACAATTCCAGATCCAAGGGAGCATGCGCGCCTGTCCGGGCGTGAGCGCATTCGCCGCACCTGCTGCGCACAGGTCTGGAGAAATTCTAACGCTGTTCCTATCGCGCTCCGAAATCGGCTGCGTTACGGCGAGACACCAAAAACGATACCGGCAAAGCCGGCAGTGCGTGGGGCCTCGACAGACGTGACAGACTTCCAGCTTCCTTCGCGTTCCGGTACGCGTCTTCGACAGCTCCAGGCGGTGTTCTTCGGAGCAGCCGGCACATTTGCTCTCATCGTTCCCTTTGGGGCCGCCACTGCGCAGACGCAGCTTCCCTCGGTCACCGTCGATGCGCCAAGCCAGAGCGCACGCCCCACGGCAGTCGCCTCGTCGCGGCGGAGTGCGACGACGCGGACCACACGCGCCAATCGCCGCGCTCCGGCGCAGCAGGCGGCGCCAAGCGCGACGGCAGCAAACACCGGAGCCGGCGAACGGGCCAATGGTCCGGTGCGCGGCTTCGTCGCGACGCGAAGCGGCACCGCCACCAAGACGGACACGCCGCTGATCGAAACGCCGCAGTCGATCTCCGTCATCACCACCGACCAGGCCAGAAATCAGGGCGCGGTCTCGATCGGCGAGGCCTTGCGCTACACCGCCGGCGTCAGCGGCGACGTCAATGGCGGCTCGGATACGCGCTTCGGCGGGCTGCAGATCCGCGGCTTCGACATGACCATGCCGGGCCTCTACGTCGATGGCCTGCGAATTCCGTCCAGCAATTACGTGCATTTCAACGGCCTCGATCCCTACGGCGCCGAGCGCCTCGAGGTGCTGAAAGGGCCGTCGTCGGCGATGTATGGCGGCAGCGGCACGGGCGGCCTGCTCAACTATGTGACGAAGCTACCTACCGCGCAGCAGTTCGGCGAAGTCTCGATCTCCGGCGGCAGCTTCAACCGCTATCAGGGCCAGTTCGACATGGGTGGCCCCGCCAACAAGGAAGGCACCGTACTGTGGCGCCTGACCGGCGTCGTCCGCGATGGCGAGACCCAGGTCGACTTCACCAAGGACAATCGCGTCTTCATCGCGCCCGCCGTCACCTTCAAGCCGAACGAGGACACCACCATCACGTTCCTCGCCAACTATCAGCGTGACCGGGCAGGGTGGGGCCTGCAGTTCCTGCCGGCCTCGGGTACGCTGTGGCCGAACAACGGCCGCACCATTCCGGTGTCCTTCTTCGCGGGCGTGCCGAGCTTCGACGCCTTCAACACCGAGATCGCAACGGTCGGCTATCAGCTCTCGCACGATTTCAACGACTATCTCACATTCCGGCAGAACCTGCGCTACGCCTACCAGCACAACGAGGAAAAGGTCTTTTACGGCGCCGGCTACACCAACGAGGCCGCGGGCGACTATGCCCGCGTCGGCAGCTACAGCAACTCGTACATCAACTCGTTCGCGGTGGACAATCAGCTGCAGGGCAAGTTCACCACCGGCTTCCTTCGTCACACCGTGCTGGCCGGCATCGACTATCGCAACACCGACTTCCGTGACACCGCCTTTGGCGTCACGACCTCGTCGCCCACGGTCAACGTGTTCAACCCGGTCTACAGCTACGACTACGCTGTGGACGCCGTGCCGAGCGACAAGACCGGCGTCAAGCAGTCGCAGGTCGGTCTTTACCTGCAGGACCAGATCAAGCTCGGCCGGCTTTCGTTCCAGCTCGGCGGCCGCCAGGATTTCGTGACGACGGCGGTCGACGCAATAGGCAATTCGGCTTCGACCGATGCGTCGGCCTTCACCGGCCGCGCCGCCGTGATGTACAATTTCGACAACGGCATCGCGCCTTACGTCAGTTACTCGGAATCGTTCCTGCCGGTGCTCGCGACCGGCCCCGGCGGCCAGTTGCTCAATCCTGAAACAGGCGTGCAGTACGAGGTCGGCGTCAAGTATCAGCCGCTCGGCTGGAACGCGCTGTTCACGATCGCGGCCTTCGACCTGACGCGCGACAACGTCGTCACCTATCCGCCGCCGACCTATGTTGCCTCGCAGATCGGCCAGGTGAAATCGCGCGGCGTCGAGCTCGAAGGCACCATGTCGCTCGCCGACGGCTGGAACCTGCGCGCCGCCTACGCCTATGTCGACGCCATGCTGTCGCAGGATCCGGTCAATCTTGGCAAGGCTCCGCCGACCGTGCCGCTCAACCGCGCCTCGCTGTGGAGCGACTACACGCTCCAGAACGGTCCGCTTGCCGGCCTTCAGTTCGGCGGCGGTATCCGCTATGTCGGCGCGACCTGGGGCGATGACGCCAACACGTTCAAGGTGGGGTCCTCGACGGTGCTCGACGCGCTGCTGGCCTACACCCGTGACAATTGGCGGCTGTCGCTGAACGTTACCGACCTGACCGACCTGCGTTATGTCGCGGCCTGCTATGGCGCCGCGTCGGGCTGCTTCTACGCCGAAGGACGCAAGGCCATCGGCAAGCTGACCTACCGCTGGTGAGCAGGACATCGCGCATGAAGCTCCACAAGAGGTCGTCATGCCCGGGCTTGTCGCGGCCATGACGACGCGGAAGTTGCGTGAGATAAGGCGATGAGAGCGATATTCGGCAAGCTGCATCGCTGGGCGGGACTGCTGACGGCCGGCTTCCTGTTCTTCTCAGGCATCACCGGCGCGATCATCTCCTGGGACCACGAGATCGACGACGTCCTGAACAGCCATCTGTTCGACGTCTCGACCAAGGGCCCGGCGATTCCCTCGATCGAGCTGGCCGGGATGATCGAGCAGCGCGATCCCCGCGCGCGCGTGGTCTACCTGTTCATGACGCCGGAGCAGGGGCACTCGCTGTGGTTCTTCGTGATGCCGCGGATCGATCCGGTGACCGGCAAGCGTTATGCGATCGACTACAACCAGGTCTTCCTCGATCCCAACACGGGTGTTGAGCTCGGCCGGCGCTATTGGGGCGCGGTGTGGCCGGTGACGCGCGAGAACCTCGTCTCGTTCCTCTACAAGCTGCACTACACCATGCACATTCCGGAGTTCTGGGGCAGCGATCGCTGGGGCATGCGCGTGCTCGGATTCATCGCGATCATCTGGACCATCGACTGCTTCGTCGGTTTCTATCTGACGCTGCCGTCGCGGCGCGGAGCCAGGGCGGCGCGGGCGCCTGCCGTCACGCGCCAGCTCGAGCGTGGCTTCTGGGCGCGCTGGGCGCCGGCCTGGACCATCAAGACCTCAGGCAGTGCCTACCGGATCAATTTCGACATCCACCGCGCCTTCAGCCTGTGGACCTGGGGCGTGCTGTTCATCATCGCCTTCACGGCGTTCTCGCTGAATCTGTATTTCGAAGTGTTTTCACCGTTGATGAAGATGGTGTCGAACTACACGCCGACGCCCTATGAGCAGCGGCCCTACCGCGACCTCGACGATCCCATCGAGCCCAAGGTCGGCTTCGCCGACATCGCCGCGCGGGCTGCCGCCGACGGCAAGAGCCGAGGGTGGACCGTCCCGGTCGGCTCGATCAATTACGGCCCGGCCCATGGCGTCTATGCGGCGGCCTTCTTCCATCCCGGCGACGATCACGGCGCCGGCGGCGTCGGTCCCGCACAGCTCTATTACGACAGCGAGGATGGCCGTCCGCTCGGCGAACGGCTGCCCTGGGTCGGCACGGCTGCCGACATCTTCGTGCAGGCGCAGTTCCCGCTGCATTCGGGCCGCATCGTCGGATTGTTCGGCCGGATCCTGATCTCGATCATGGGCCTGGTGGTGGCGGCCCTCTCAGTCACCGGCGTGGTGATCTGGTGGCGCAAGCGCAGGGCACGTATTCGCGTGCGCGAGACTGCCGCACTACGGCTCAGCCGGCAGCAACTCACACCGGCGGAGTAGGGCTCACGCAAGCCACCGCCAACTCGACCACCAGCACGACGATGGTGGCCGAGCGCGTGAACGATGTTGCATCCTCACGGGCAGGGATGTCGCAGGCCGTCGTAGCCGAGATAGGTGCCGGAATACGGGTCGTAGGACCTGAAGCGTTGCGCGCAATAGCCGACCGCGTCGCCATCGACATAGGGGGGCGGAGCGACATAGGCCGGACCATAATAGCCCGGAGGGTAGCCGTAATAGCCGTAGGGCTGCGTGGCGCCAATAATTGCCCCGCCGATCAGCGCGCCGGCGATTCCTGCACCAATTCCAATGCCCGCACCACCATGATAGTGGCCACGCCAGCCGCGGCGATATTGCACTGTCTCCACCGATGGTGCCGCCGCGCCGCGCAGCATCAGCGCGGAGGTTGCCGGCGCCGCCGCGAGAGGCGCGACAAACCAAGGTGAGGACGCGACGACGAACGCAAGAAGCACAATCCTAGACAACTTCATGACAACTCTCCAAATGCACGTCCGGGCCACGCAGCTCTCTTCAGCGCAGCCGGCATCTCTGCAACAATGATCCGAGAACGCCTGCGTGACTTGATCCAGCGCAACGAGAGCACGTATCGATCAAACAAATTTGGTTTTACCGATCAGAAACATTCGCAACGCAATGCGCATGAGCGGGAGGCTACGTAGAGATAGCCGGACACGATCCTAGGTCCGAGCGCGAGCATGCGTGCTGCTTTGGTCAACAATGCCGCTGATCGAGAACCGGTGCTCTGGAAGGCCTTGCGCGACGCCGTGAATGGCAAGAACTTGACCGGCCTGAGGCTCGATGCTCAGCCGCTGCGGATCCAGAAATTTTCTTGCCGTCGTCACGAACAGTGTTTTGAGGTCATCTCCGCCGAAGCACAGGCAGGTCGGATTGGTCACGGGCAGCGGGATGATGGTGTCGATCTGCCCGTCCGGGCGATAGCGCGCGATCCGGCCGCCCGAGAAGAACGCCGTCCACAGCCCGCCGTCAACGTCGACGCAGGCGCCGTCCGGTCTCTCTCCGGAAGCGCTATAGTCGGCAAACAGGCGCCTGTTATCGATCACGCCGTCATCGAGATCGAAGTCAAAGGCCCAGGTACGGAATCGCCGCGTATCCGTGAAATAGAGCGTGCGATTGTCGGGCGCGAATGCGATCCCGTTGGTCACGATGACGTCGCTGAACACGCGCTTGACCTGACCGTCTCCGGTCACCTGATACAGCGAGCCGTTCGGTCGGTGCAGCTGATTGTCCATGGTGCCGATCCACAGGCGACCGCGCGCGTCCACGCGGCCGTCGTTGAGGCGGTTGTCGGGGCCGTTCTCGACCTCGCAGAATTGATCGGGACAGGCGTCGACAGACGAGCGACGGGTGACACGCAGATCCTGCGCGAGCAGATGCGAACCATCCGCCGTCAAGGCCTGGCTGCCGAGGAATTGGCCATCATGGGAGGACACGTGATGGGCGCCCGTGGCCGGGTCGAAGGATTGATGAAGCCGGCCGTCGATGTCGACCCACCACAGCTTGCGTGACTGGTCGCACCACAACGGCGTCTCGCCAAGGATATCCGTGCTGGCGACCGCGATCTCGACTCGATGTACGGGGATCGAATTCATGGTCATTCTGGAATACGGTTCCAGCCCCGCGCGCCGTCGCCAAACGCCTGATAGCCGTCCGCGGCGACGGCGATGGTATCCTCCAGCTTGATGAAGCCCCGTCGCGGATGAGCCAGCGTGGTCTCGATCGAGATGACCATGCCGGCTTCGAGCGGCGCGTCGGCGTCGTCGGCGGGATAGGGAATGGGGCCGCTCGACGTCAGGCGTGGCGCTTCATGGCTGACGATACCCATGCCGTGGGCGACGAAATGCATTTGCTTGCCGTGGGCGGATCGCGCCAGCGCGTCGTTTGCGGCGGTGTAGATCTCGCCGCCGACAAGACCCGCCCGTATCGGCGCGCGGGCCGCTTGCTGGATCATGTCGACGTCCGCGAGCAGGTCGACGAGTTCGGCATCGGGCGATCCATGCACGGCCATCCGGCAGAGATCGCCGATGTAACCCCGGTAGTTGCCGCCCGAATCCAGCGAGATGATGTCGCCCGGTTCAAGACGCTGGTCCGAGGGAGCGCGGTTGAGACTCGTGCCTATGGTCACGAGGGCATATTCGAAGATCATGTCGCGAGACAGCTCGGCCTGGCGCAGATGAGCGATGATCTCGCGCTTGCTGTGTCCGGGTTGGGCGCGGCTGACCACGTCCAGCATGGAGGCGACCACCCGTTCGGACGCCTCGCGGAGGATCTCCAGCTCGGCTGCGGTCTTGATGGACCGCAGCTTCTCGAGCGGGCGCATCGCCTCGACAAAATGGCAATTCGGGAGCTCCTTGCGCAGCACGTCGGCGGCATCGGCCGGCAGGAACGACATCTCGATCCCGATACGAAACCCAGACGTCGCGATGGCCTTCACATGCTTCAGTGCCAGCGTCGCCGCCTCGACCGAGGTTGACGATCCGAACACGACCGGCGGCATCCAGTATCCGGCGTCCGTCCTGTTCTGGACGCTGTCCCGCTCGTTCCGGTTGGCGATGTAGGCCGACTTGTCCGGCGCGCCCTTCACATAGACGAAGACAGGCAGAAACCGGCTGACGCCGATCGCTTCCATGTAGTCGAACTGGAAGTGATAGTAGCCGCCGAGAAGGTACTGAATGTTGTGCCTGGAGGTGACGATCAGGACGTCGATGCCTGAAGCGTCGAGCAGGCCGTCAAGCCTGGTCGTGGAGAATGGAATCCTGGGCGGCATTGATCGTTCTTTTTCGTCGACGATTTGATCTTCTCGGCAGGAGAGGGCGGTCAGCTGTCCTTCCATGAGGACAGCGCATGCGCGACGCAGCCATTGATGTGGTCGCTGAGAACGGTCCTGGCGCTCTTGATGTCCCGCTTCAGGGCGGCTTCCAGCAAGGCCTTGTGCTGGTTGATCGTCTCCGCGCCCCGATAGCGCAGCGCATAGCGGAAATATTTGTCGAACACGACCGAGTGGGTCTGCATCAACTCGCGCGACCCGCAGCTCGAGATCAAAGCCTGATGGAATTCGCCGTCATAGCGCTTGCGCAGCTCGGGATCGTCGCCCTCCTTCAGCACAGTGCGTTCGGTCGCCGCCAGCTTGTGATGCGCGGACACGACGCGGCCCTCCCACTCGACGTCGCCGGCGCGGAACGACTCGGCCATCGCATGATGCTCCAGCAGGATGCGCAAATCGGCGAGCTCGCGCAGGTTCTGGATCGAAATGGGCGCCACCTCGAATCCGCGCTGGCCTTCGGCAACCACAAAGCCTTCGGACGTCAGGCGATTGAGGATCTCGCGCAGCGTCGAGATGCTGACGCCGTAATCCTCCTTCATGGCATCGAGCCGGAGACGCCCCGAGGGCGTGAGCACCCCGAAAATGATGTCGGAGCGAATGCGCTGATAGCCGCTGTCACCCGCCGACATTGGCCGTTCCTCAAGTGACGTCATGCGCTTCTCGTCCCGCTTGTCCGGATCGCCAGCCCCCTGCGGCGGCCGAACCATCAATGTTGCCAGCAATATAGCAGAATGAATGTATCTGACGTCTATAGAAATCTCATATGAAATGGATATTGTCGTTTGACACGGAAATATATGTATGATGTCTAAATAAGCTGAGGGTGCGGAAAATGATGGCTTAAGCCGCCGTTCGCGCCCCGGAGAACAGCGAGGAAACGATGAGCTTGTTGGTACGGGCGCTGTCGGCGACGGCGATCTGCGTGGCGCTGACGGTCGGCGCATCCGCTCAGGACGTTCAGGAGCGGACGATCAGGTGGGGCCACCTGAACAACACCGATCACCCCGTCAGCTTTGGCGTGCAGAAGTTTGCCGAGATCCTGCTGGCGAAGAGCGGGGGCAAGATGAAGGTCCGCGAGTTCGCGGCCTCGCAGCTCGGCAACGAATTGCAGCAGCAATCCGCGCTGCGCGGCGGCACGCAGGAAATGCTGTCGGCCTCGACGACGTCGTTGGCGACCGTCGTGCCCGAGTTCGGCCTGATCGATTTCCCGTTCCTCTTCAACACGACCGAGCAAGCTGACGCGCTCGCGACCGGCAAATTCGGCGCGGCGATGCTCGATACGCTGCCCTCGAAGGGGCTGACGGGCCTGGGATATTGGGGGCTGGGCTTTCGCAACGTCACCAACAGCACCCGCCCGATCACCAAGGTCGAGGACTTCGGCGGCCTCAAGCTTCGCGTGATTCCGAACCCGGTCTATCTCGAGAGCTTCAGTGCCTTTAAGGCCAATCCGGTCCCGATGGCCTTCGGTGAGCTGTATTCGGCGCTGGAGACCCGCACCGTCGACGGCCAGGAGAATCCCTACACGGTCATTCTCTCCAACAAATTCTACGAAGTGCAGAAATACGTATCCGCGACCAACCACACCTTCACCCTGAACATCATCCTGGTGAGCAAGGTGTTCTGGGACAAGCTGTCGCCGACCGAGCAGCGCCTGATGCGCGAAGCCTACGAAGAAAGCCGCGGTTATCAGAAGGAGCAGACCCGCCTTCAGACCGAGAAGGCTCTGGCGGAACTGCAGGCCAAGGGCATGCAGTACAATGCGATCGCCCCTGAAGAAACCGACCGCATGCGGAAGGCGGTGCAACCCGTCGTGGACAAGATTTCAGCCAATCTTCGCGCCGATACCGTGAAGCTCTTCAACGAAGAAGTCGAACGCATCCGCAAGGACGTGAAGTAACCGGCTTCTCCAATACGCAAGGCAGCGGAGCCGGCCACTGGCCGGCTCACACCCCTCACTTGCCCGGACGTCACGCATGGCGCGAGCTCTCGATCTCTATTGTACGTTCCTGAAGGCCGTTATCGCCGCATGTCTCGTCGTCATGGTGGTGCTGGTGTTCGGCAACGTCGTCCTGCGTTACGGCTTCAACTCCGGCATCACGATTTCCGAGGAGCTGTCGCGCTGGCTGCTGGTCTGGCTGACCTTCCTCGGCGCCATCGTCGCGATGCGCGAGCACGCCCATCTCGGCGTCGACACCCTGATCCGGAAACTGCCGGCTTCCGGCAAGCGCATCTGCTTTGTCCTCAACTACTGCCTGATGCTGTTTGCCGACTGGCTGCTGCTTTCCGGCAGTTGGCGGCAGACCATCATCAATCTCGACGACCGCGCGCCGGCCACGGGCCTTTCGATGGGCATCTTCTACGCGGTCGGCGTGATCTTCGGCGCGTCGACCGGGGTCATCCTCCTTTACGACCTCATCCGCGTGCTCACGGGACGGGCAAGCGAGGCCGACATGGTCGCCGTCAAGGAATCGGAAGAGCACTGATGTCTCGTCGAATCTTGCAAGGCTGCGCTCACATCCTGCAATCCACCGGGATCGCGTCATGACGATCGCCGTCTTCACTGTCTCGCTGCTCGGCGCCATGGCGCTGGGCATGCCGATCGCCTTTGCACTTATCGTCTGCGGCGTCGCCCTGATGAGCACGATCGACATGTTCGACGCCCAGATCGTGGCGCAGAACGTCATCAACGGCGCGGACAGCTTTCCGCTGATGGCCATTCCCTTCTTCATGCTCGCCGGCGAGATCATGAACAAGGGAGGGCTGGCCAGGCGCATCGTCAACGTTGCGCTCGTTGCGGTCGGGCATTTCCGCGGCGGGCTGGGCTACGTCACGATCCTCGCATCCTGCATCCTTGCGTCGCTGTCGGGATCGGCGGCGGCCGATGCGGCGGCGCTCGCGGCCCTGCTGGTGCCGATGATGGTGGCTGCGGGGCACAAGAAATCCTACGCGGCGGGCCTCGTCGCCGCAGGCGGCATCATTGCCCCCGTCATTCCGCCCAGCATCGGCTTCGTCATCTTCGGCGTCGCCGCCGGGGTCTCGATCTCGAAACTGTTTCTGGCCGGCATCGTGCCCGGGCTGCTGCTCGGCGCAGGCCTCTGCATGGCGTGGGCGTGGGTGGTGCGGAAAGAGAACCTGACGCCGCCGCCACGGGCCTCGTGGTCGGAGATCATCAAGGCCGTCGTCGACGGCTTCTGGGCGCTGATGCTGCCGGTCATCATCGTGGTCGGCCTGCGTTTTGGCATCTTCACGCCGACGGAAGCTGCGGTGGTCGTTGCCGTCTACTCCTTGTTCGTCGCGACCTGCATCTACCGTGAACTGAAACTATCGCAGCTGTACGCAATCTTCGTCTCCTCGGCCGTGACGACGAGCATCGTCATGTTCCTGGTCGCTGCGGCGCTGGTATCATCCTGGTTGATCACCGTGTCCGAGATCTCCGCCCAGGTCGTGACGCTGCTGAAGCCCTTCATGGGCAACAACACGCTGCTGATGCTCGCGATCATGGTCGTAGTTGTCATCGTCGGAACGGCGCTCGACATGACGCCGACGATCCTCATCCTCACGCCGATCCTGATGCCGATCATCAAGGCGGCCGGCATCGACCCGGTCTATTTTGGCGTCCTCTTCATCATCAACAATGCCATCGGCCTGATCACCCCGCCGGTCGGGATCGTGCTCAACGTCGTCTGCGGCGTCGCCAGGATCAGCATGGAGGACATCATCAAGGGTGTCTGGCCCTTCATGATCGCGCAACTGATCGTGCTGCTGGCGATGGTCCTGTTCCCGGGACTGGTGACGATCCCCGCGAAATGGTTTGGTGGCTAGTTGCAACGGAAACGACAGAAGGACACGTGAAAATGGCCGCTCGGATCATGATCCTCAACGGACCCAACCTCAACTTTCTCGGCATCAGGGAGCCGCACATCTACGGCCGGACGACGCTGCAGGAGATCGAGGCGAGCTGCCGGGCCCTGGCCGATCAGCTCGGCGTCTCGATCTCGTTCCATCAGTCCAACATGGAGGGCGAGCTCGTCGGCCTGATCCAGTCCGCCCGTGGCAACGCGGACGCGATCATCATCAACCCGGCCGGCTACTCCTTCACCTCGATCGCGCTGATCGATGCGCTGAAGATCTTCGAGGGGCCGAAGATTGAGCTGCATATCTCGAACATCCATGCGCGCGACGAGCTGCACCGCCATTCGATCACGTCGGGTGCCTGCACATCGGTGATCTGCGGCCTCGGTCCGTACGGCTATCTCGCTGCGCTGCTGGCGGCCGTCCAGCGGCTCGGACAATTGCCCGACACGATCCCGGCGGCGTTGCACGGGCTCAAGACGTAAGGGGGACGCGGAATGCGCGGAGCAGGATTTCTGGCCATCTGGAGCGACGTCGAGGCGCATGACCTGATCGACTACCGGCACTGGCTGACACGCGAGCACACCACCGAACGCGTGACCACCAGGGGCTTCCTGGCCTCGCGCGTGTTCCGCGCCGCGCGCGACGACATCAACCGCTTCTTTATCCTGTACGAGCTCGAGACACCCGAGGTGCTCGATGGCGCGGCCTATCTGGCGCGCCTGAACGCACCGACGCCGTGGTCGCAGCGCATCATGCCGAAGCTCGGCAACTTCATGCGGGGCGGCGGCGTGATGGTCGCGCGTGCCGGCCGGGGCGAGGGCGCCACCATCATGGCGCTGCGGATCGAGACATTGCCGAAGCACCCGCAAAAACTGGCTGAGGCGCTGGTTGCGTGCGACGGGATCGCCGCCGTGCAGATCGGCACGACCGACGAGGCGCGGACATCGGTGCCGACAGCCGAAAAGGGCATGCGGAAGGACGAGGGTTTTTTCGCAGGGCTTTTGCTGATCGAGGCGCTCGACGTTGCCTCGTTGCAGGGCGCTTTGCAGCAGGCGCGGGCGATTGCATCCGACGTGCTCGGCCGGGCGAGCGAGCCGGAAGTCTATCAGGCCATGTTCGCGCTCGACGCCCGCATCGCGGATTTCGGCTGATGGCGGCATTCTCGCTTGCCGCCCCGACCGCGCTCAAGCTCGCGCCGCACGAGCTGGTCGAGAGGGCACGCGCCGCGTCGTAGGACAAGGAGAGATCGGGATGCCGCAAGTCGATCGCGCCTTCGACGTCGAGACCGATCTCCTCGTCGTCGGTGCAGGTGCGGCCGGCATGACGGCCGCACTGGTGGGCGCGCTCGAAGGGCTTCAGGTCATCCTTTGCGAAAAGTCGGACATGGTGGGCGGAACGACTGCGACCTCCGCCGGCACGGTCTGGATTCCCGGCAACCGGCAAGGAGAGCGTGCCGGCACGCCTGACACGGTTGCGGCCGCGCGCACTTATCTGGCCGCGATGCTCGGCGAGCATGCCACAGACCAGCGCCTCGACATGTTCCTCGAGGCGGGGCCGATCGTGCTCGATTATCTCGAGCAGAAGACGAGCGTGCGGTTTGCGGCGCCACCGGTCCATCCTGATTACAAGAACCTTGCGGGTGCCGCGATCGGCGGTCGCGCACTCGGGGCCATTCCGTTCGACGGCCGCAAGCTCGGCCACGACTTTGCACGCGTCAGGCCGCCACGCCGGGAGTTCATGGTTCTCGGCGGCATGATGGTCGGGAAGGCAGACATTCCGGCGCTGTTGGCGCCTTTCGGCAACTTGACGAATTTGCGGCACGCCGCCGGTCTTCTCGCCCGGCATGCGCTCGATCGCATCAGTTACAAGCGCGGAACGCGCCTGATCATGGGCAACGCGCTTGTCGCAAGACTGTTCGCCGGCATCCGCCGAGCCGGAGTCGATCTCCGATTTGAGACGGGACTTCGAGACATCATCTGCGATGGCGATGCGGTCGTCGGTGCCGTGCTCTCGTCTCCGGCCGGAGAGCTGCGCATACACGCCCGCAAGGGCGTGGTGCTGGCAACAGGCGGCATCGGCTGGAACCGTGAACTTCGCGAACGGCTGTTTCCGGAAGCCGCACGCCGCTACTCGCTGGCGCCCTCGTCGAACACGGGCGACGGCATCCTGGCAGCCGAGCGCATCAACGCCGACATCGTGTGCGATCTCGACAGCCCGGCGTTGTGGATGCCGAGTTCTGTGATGGCGCAAGCGGACGGTCACGTCTCGGTCTTCCCGCACATCATGCTCGATCGCGCCAAGCCGGGACTGCTTGCCGTCAACCAGACGGGCCGCCGTTTCGTCAATGAAGCCGACTCCTACCACGACTTCGTGGCAGCGATGCTGCGCTCGAACGCGTCGGCCTCCGCAGCAGCACCGGCGTTCCTGATCTGCGATCGAACCTTCATCAGGGATTTTGGCATCGGGCTCGTTCACCCCGGCACCAAAAATCTCACCGCGTTCCTGCAGGCCGGCTATTTGATGGAGGGTGAAACCATCGAAGCGCTGGCGCACAAGATCGATGTTGACGGCGAAGGGTTTGCCGAGACGGTGGAGCGATATAATCGCTACGCCGAAACCGGCATCGACGACGATTTCGGCCGTGGCTCGAGCGCATTGAACCGCGTCAACGGCGATCCCCTGACCAAGCCCAATCCCTGTCTGCGGCGGATCGGCCCGGGACCGCTCTATGCCGTCGCTGTATGGCCGTCGGACCTTGCCGGCAGCGCCGGCCTGCGCACGGATTCCCGCGCCCGCGTGGTGGCTCACGACGGGAAGTTTCTTCCCGGACTGTATGCAGTCGGGACCGATTCATCCTCCATCTTCCGCGGCACGTATCCTGGACCAGGCACAATGATCGGCCCCGCCATCGTATTCGCCTGGTGTGCCGCCATGGACGCCGCAGGAGCGCTACGCAGGTTTTCTCTTTCCTGAAGGCTGGCTCACCCGGGTCATGCCCAGGTCTTGCCACGTCGCGTCCAGCATCGTAGGCCTGAGCCGTCCGCTCGGCCTTCGCGGATGAACCTTGCTGCCCGACCGCGGCACAAAGACCGGAAATTGCTCGATGTCCACGGACATGTCATGAGATCGCTTGCCTTGCTCTGCCTGCTCGCCTGCACCACACCCGCCTATGCGGCCACGCCGGAACAGCACTATCTCGACCTGCGCGATCGCTACATCACCAAGTTCACGAAAGCTGCGGGGAACGACGAGACCCTCAAACAGCACAATGCTGCGCTGAGGGAGTTGACAGGCCTGCTGCGTGGCCTGGTGGGACCGGTCACGATCAAGGGCCTGCCGGCCGAGGGCAAATCGAATGTCGACACGCTCTACAAGGACGAATCGGGATTCGGTCATCTCGACGGGCTCGGTTTCGCCACCGAGGGCGACAAGCTGCAAGCCGTGGTGACCACGACCAGTTTGCTCAAGCACTGGCTTGCCGAGCACCGCGAGGACGGAATGCCGCAGGAGATCGACGCGGCATTCAGGTCGGACCGCTTCTATTACTACGCGATCCAGGACGCGGCCTTCGCCAAATACGCCGAGCTTCCGATCACAAAGCCTGCCTCAGCAAGTGCCGCGGTTGCCGTGCTGGGCGTGCGCGGCAACGGCGATCTGAAGGGACCACCGACGGAAATCGACATCGTCGCAATTCAGGGCGACAAGGTCTTCTTCCTCGCCACAAGCGATGCCGTGAAGACGGCGGAAATCCCGGCCTGCGAAAAGGTCTGGAAGCAGATGATGGCGCGGCCCGTCAACAAGAAGGACCCACGCGGCGATATCGTCCGCGAAGACCAGGCCATGGACGCCTACACGAAGTGCTTCGCCAAGGAAGCGCCAAGCCAGGTCTGGTTCGCGGCCGCCGTCAAGAAAGCGCAACGCCAGCTGGACCTGCTGCCGCTGCGGTAGCTTTGCCACCCTCCAGTGGTTGCGGCGATGCGTCGATCGGGATGGTCGCCCGGCCGCGCCAGACTTGCAACAGAGTGAGGGTGACCGCGAGCAGCAACGGGCCGAGCACCACGCCCGGCGTCCCCATGAAAACCAGCCCGCCGACGACGGCGATGAACGACAGCATCGTGTGCATCCGAAGCTTGCGGCCGACCAGCATCGGGTAGACGACGTTGTCGACGAGGCCGACGACGAGAGTCCCCCAGACCGTCAGGATGATCGCGGACGTGTAGGAGCCCCCCAGCGCAAGAAAGACAGCCGCCGGCGCCCAAATGACGAAGGCGCCGAGAAACGGGACGATTGCCAGAAGCGCCATCAACACGCCCCAGAACACGGGGGCGGGCAGGCCCAGCCACCAGAACATCAGGCCCCCGAGCCCGCCCTGCAGTGCCGCGACCGCGATGGTCCCCAAGACCGTGGCGAAGATCGTATCGGTCACACGGTCGGCAAGCTGCGCGAATTCAGACTCCGAGAGCGGCAGGTGCAGCCGCGCGGCCTCCGCAATCGCTTCCCGGTCACGCAGCAGGTAGAACAGGAAGTAGAAGGTGAGCAGCAAATTGGCAATTCCGGAGAAGGAGGCGCGCAGGACGGAGCCGCTCCAGGTTGCGAGTGCGGACGTCGCCGTTCGAATGAGATCCGGAAAGTCCACCTTGTCATGGATCCATTGCAGCGCCGGAGCCAGCCAATGATGCTCGCCCATCAGACGTGTCCAGTCTTCGGCGTCGAACATCGGCACGACGAGTGTCGCGCTTCGGACGGCCTCGTTGAGCAACGTCCCGGCGACCAGGATGGCAGGAACGACCACGATGCAGGCGGTCACCAGCACCGTGATCAAGGCCGAAAGGCTGCGGGATTTGAAGCGATTGCCGATGGCGATGTCGAACGGCGTAAACAGCACTGCGAGCGTCGTTGACCAGACCAGCGCGCCCAGGAACGGCATCGCCATCCATGCGCAGACGGCAACGCCCAGCACAATGGCGGCCGCGAGAGCGGTCACAGCCGGCTTTCGAGCAGTAGAGTCTTGAGCTGGAAGCATGGGTCGAAATTGCCTGTTCTTTTCCTTGAGCCACGCTAACGCGTGACGAGCGCGTTGCCCATCATCAGCACGCATGTGGCGAGACCGAACCATGGGACCCACAGCGGGACGCGCACGATCGAGGTCCCCGATTGAGCTTGTCGCGACCGAACCCGCAGCAGAGACAGGTTGACGAAGGCGAAGATGCAAAGCGTTGCAAGCGAGGTGCTTTCAGCCAGGGGTTCCAGCGGGAATGTCAGCGCGAGAGCCGCGACGGCGAGCATCACCAGTCCTGTCGCAACCAGCGGCGTCCCTGTTCGCAAATGGACGTCTCCAACTCGCCGAGGCAGGTCACCTTGCTTCGCCATGCCATAGGCGACGCGCGCTGTCATGGTGATCTGGGCAAGAATGGTGTTCAGCGTCGAGACGATCGCGATCACGTTGAACGTGGTCGGGCTTATCCCCGCGACGAAGCCGAACACAAGGCTCAACGGAGCAGGGGAGGCCGCCAGGACGCCCGGCGGCACGGCACTGACCGAGATCGCCGCAATCAGGACATAGAGCACCGACGTGATCAGCAGTGTCAGCGCCATGGCCCACGGGATATTCCGTTGCGGATTCTTGGCCTCCTCCACGACGTTGGCGAGGTCCTCGAAGCCGACAAAGGCGAAGAAGGCGAGCAGGCTGGCAAAGGTGATTCCGGAGAGAATGCCGACGTCCAGCGGCGGCGGCGCAAACAGAGCCGGCGTGAACGAGAGGCCCGACTGGACGGCCGAAACGATGATCCACACCAATCCTCCCGTCTCGATCAACGTCAGAAAACCAGCGAGCATCACCGATTCGAGAATGCCCCAGGCCGCGACCGCCCCCAGGGCGATGACGATCGCCACGACGATCAACGGCGTCGGCAGCTCGATCAGCTGCCTGATGTAGCCCGCACCGCCAAGGGTCACCGCGGCGGCTGCAATGATCCCGGTGGCGAGCCTCAACGATCCGACGGCCGTAGAGAGAATCCGGGAGTCGAATGCGGCGCGGACGTAGGCGGCCTCTCCGGCGCTAACGGGATAGCGGCTCGCGAGCTCCGCATACGAGGCGGCGGTGAAGGCCATGACAGCGGCCGCCAAGGCGAACGCCCACGCGGAATAGCCCCCCGCATGGCCCGCGACAGCGCCGACCAGGACGTAGATCCCGGCCCCCACGGTGACCCCCGTGCCATAAAGGACCAGCAATGGCAGCCCGATCCGCCGCCGCAATCCCGCCTGAGGTACGATTGGTTGTTGCGGTACAGCTTCCATTTTTCATCAGTGCGAGCGACGGCCAATGCCTGCAGCTTATATCAGCGAGCCTGCCGCAGGGCCGCTTGATTTGGGTCAAGCGGCCGGGCGCGGGAGGTGCCAGAGAGGAGCAGCGTCAATAAGCGGAGCAATGTCAATGACGATCGCGAGCGTGATGGTCTATGTCGATCCCGAGCAGCAGGCAGAAGGTCAGGTCCGTGTCGCGCGGGACGTTGCAAACAAGTTCGGGGCCGCTCTGATCGGCGTTTCCGCCGTCGCGGTCGAGCCGCCGATCGTTGCGGAGGGCGTCATCATCCGGGAGACGACCGCGGACGATCTGAAGCGGATCAAATCCGGGCTCGCCGACAAGGAGCAATGGTTTCGCAGCGTGGCCGGACTGCCGAAGGAGCGGGTCGAGTGGCGCTGCAGCGTGGACTATCCGACCGTATTCTTGGCCGACGAAGCCCGATCGGCCGACCTGGTGGTGATCAAGCGGACGCAACAGAGCGTCAATCAATTCCACTTCGTCGATCCGGCCGAAGCGATGATGCGAATGGGGCGGCCGACACTGCTGGTGCCAGATCATGTTCCGGCACTCAGTGCCGATCGCATCCTGGTCGGCTGGAAAGACACGCGAGAGGCGAGACTGGCCGTGCGCGACGCGCTGCCGTTCCTTGCGAGAGCTTCGCAGGTGACCGTGGTCGAGATCTGTACATCGGATGACCAGGACGCAGCACGGCACCGGGTCCGCGACGTGGCGAAATATCTGCAGCGCCATGGCGTGAAGTGCCAGGTCGATGTGCGCGTGCACATGGCCGAGGCTGATGCCCACCAGCTCGTGCGCGTGGCCAAGGAAGACGGCGCCGATCTGATCGTTACCGGAGGCTATGGCCACAGCCGGCTCGGCGAGTGGATGTTCGGGGGCATGACTCGCGGCCTGCTGAACGAGGCGCCGGTCTGCGTGATGATGTCGCATTAGCGTGTTACACAAGCCAGCCGGTTGCCTGGCAGTCTAGAATCGGCTTGCGGGCCGATGTGCTGATCGTATCGCGGCTCGCCAAGCTGGGAATTGCATTTCTGGAGACTTCGATGGCCATCAAGGACGTCCTGCTCACCCTGACCAGCTATCCAGATCCGACGCCGGTTTCGGTGGTTGACCTTGGCGTGTCGCTGGCTTCAGTCCTTGGCGCCCACATCACGGCGATCTCGTGCGAGGTCCATGTGCAGGTTCCCGGCAGTTTCCTGTCCGGCGCCGGTAATCTCGGAGCGATCGTGGCCAGCGAGGCGCGCAAGAGCAAGAGCAACGCGCAGGATCTGCTTGCGGCCTTTGAAGCGGCCGCCCGGAAATCGGACGTGCTGCACGAGATCATTCTCGAAAATTGTCTGACATCCGAGGTGCCGGACCTTCTGGTGGAATATGCGCGGCTGCGGGATCTCACCATCGTGCCGGTGCCGGAATCCTACGACCAATGGCATGCTGAAGCGATCATCTTCGGAGCAGGGCGACCGACCCTGGTCGTTCCGGAAGCTCCGGCCGCGCGGCCGGTCGAACTGAACAGGGTCATCGTCGCCTGGGACTTCAGCCGTGCCGCGGCGCGTGCGGTCTCCGATGCCATCCCGATCCTGGAGAAGGCGCGCGAGGTCTGCGTACTTACGGTCACCAACGAGAAGGCCATTCCGAGCCGACGCTCGGCGTCCGAGCTCGCCAAGAACCTGTCGCGCCATGGAATCGAGGTGGTCGTCGAGGAGGTCGATGCCGCGGGACGTGCCATCGGCGACGTTCTCGCAGCGCAGATTGCGGCCCGCAGGGCGGATCTCCTGGTCATGGGCGCCTACGGCCATTCCCGTTTCCGGGAATTCGTGTTGGGAGGCGCGACCCGGAGCATCCTGACGAGGCCGCCGATTCCAGTGCTGTTCTCCCACTGATCAGCAACGCGTCTCGCAGACGACGGCCAGCCCGATGTCCGTGGTGCCAATCCTCCAGACGCTCTTGCTCCTGACGCTTGCAAATGGGGCGCCGGTCGTCGCCAAGAAGGTCTTTGGGTCTCGCTTCGCGTTACCGCTGGATGCTGGGGCATTGCTCTTTGACGGTCACCCTGTGTTCGGCACTTCGAAGACCATTCGCGGTATCGTCGCATCGGTTGTCGTGACGACAATCGGCGCAGCTCTGCTTGGCTTGCCCTACGAGCTCGGCGCCCTGGTCGCGATCGTCGCGATGGCAGGAGATCTGTTCTCCAGCTTCCTGAAACGGCGCCTGAACCTGCCCTCCAGCAGCCAGGCGATGGGATTGGACCAGGTCCCGGAATCACTATTCCCCCTGTTGGCCTGTCGGGAGATGCTCTTGCTGAGCTACGCAGACATCTTCGTCGCGGTCTGGATCTTCTTCGTTGGCGAACTCGCGATCTCCCGCATACTGTACATGTTGCGTATCAGAGATCAGCCCTATTGAGACGATCTGCGGTCCGGCACAGTCGGTGCAGCGTGATTTCCGGCGGGCAGTTGAAACGTACGGCCACGACGCTCGATCCCGCGCCCACCGACGTATAGCCGACCATGTCGTGATAGCGCCAGGAACCGGAGCCCATCCGGCGCGGCAGCGCCGAGTCGAGCGTGATGGGGATCGATCCCGGAAGGCAGATCTGCCCCCCGTGCGTATGTCCGCTCAAGAGCAGATCAAAGCCGGCATGTGCCGCCTGTCGATAGATTTCCGGTGTGTGCGACAGCAGGATCGAGAATGCGCCGTCAGGGACCTGCGATCCGACCTTCTCGATGTTGTCCACCCTGAAAAAATGCGCATCGTCGACCCCCGCGACAAATATCTCCTGATCGCCGCGCTTGATCGTCGCACACTCGTTTTGAAGCATCCGGATGCCCATCGCCTCCAGGCCCGGCAGCATCCTGATGGTGTCGTGATTGCCAAGCACGCCGAGAATGGGCTGCTTGAGGTGAGCCGTGACCCGGGCCATGCCTTCCAGTGCGGAATCGAACTCTCCGAACGTCTTGCCGCGATAGTCGCCGGTCAGGACGCACAAATCGTAGTTCAGGCCGGCCACCAGCTCGACCAGGCTCTGCATGGCTCGCTGGCTCATATCGACGTGCGTATCGCTGATGTGAAGGATCGTGAAGCCGTCGAACTCGGCTGGCAAATGGGCGCATTCGACATCGTTGTGCTTGACGACGACGCGCCCGGCATTTCGACGCCCGCGCCAATAGAGTCCGGACAGCTTCAGAATGCCTCGGATCCACGCATGAACGGAGTACCAGTTCTCGATATGAAAGAAGTTGAGGCCCTGGCCGAAGATCTGCGCCTCATGATCGGTCTCGATTCCAAGCCGCTGCCGGGCGTGTATCCGCCCCAGGCGCTCCTCCAGTTTCGAAACCAACGCGTCGTCCATCCGATTTGCCTTCCGGTTCGCTGCAATCAATTGCGCGGATCCGCAGCCTTGTCGTCCGCGGGGCATCGATCGACCTTGTCCAGAGCAAGAAGGAGCGATGCAACGCGGTTGGCCGACGCCGTCCATTCCGCAAGCTTCGGATAGTTGTCCGTAAACCAGCTGCAGGCAGTTTGCACGGCAACGAAGGCTGCCGCCGCCTGGACGACCTCACCAAGGAGCATCGTACCGGCAACGTATTTGGGCGTGCAGAGCAGCAGGCCGATCACCGGCGTCAGCAATGAATTGGTGTGAGACACCACCGTGAGGCGCATCAGTTGCCAGCAATAGGCCAGCCACGAGGCAATCACGGCCTTGAGCGCGGCGCCAGTCGCGCGAATTCCATCCTCGCCGTTCGCCTCGGGTGACCCGATCTCTCCACTTTCGCGCAAGTGCGTGCCGATGGCCCTGAGCTGGGCTTCCGCCCGCTTGTTCTCCTCCAGGACGTGCGTCAGCCGGCGGCCGATCAGCATCGTCATGGCTGCCACGATGAGCGAATAGGCGACGACGGCAACCACCAGATAGCCGGGAATGATCAAGCTCACGCCTGCGGCCTCGATCGCGAGATTGCCGCCAACCACCCAGAGGATCCCGGTAAAGGTAGCCGCCGTCAGCAGAGCGGAGATGAGACCAAGAATGAGGTCGACGGGCAGGTCCGTTGCCAGTCTGCCGTCCTCGGCGATCCGATATTCGGGGGCCTGGTAGTCTCCCGCCACGGCATTCAGTCGCATGAAGCGATCCCGCTCCAGCCAGGTGCGGTAAAGCTCGGTGCTGAGCCAGGCCCTCCATTTCCGCTGCAGCGTCATTCGCCCCCAGACCGAGAAGACGGCGAGCGAAAGGCTGGCCGCGACCAGCGGCATGAATCGCAACGCCTGGGTGAGAAGCTCCTTCCCGTCCTTGCGTTCGACCGCGTTGAAAAAATCGCGATTCCAGAAGTTGAGCGAATACTGGGTCAGCAATTGCAGAAGAACCGTGGCAATGAGCAGCACGGTGAGAAACCAGGCCCAGGCAGCCGACTTTCCTGCCCAGAAGCCGCGCGCGCTTCTCCAGAAGCGCAACAGCAGCTGCCGTTCGCTCGCCGGTTGGTATCCCTCGTTGCTAAGCATGATAGCCGGCGATGGCGGTGACGTTCACGCTGGAGGCGAGGCGATGAACGTCGGCTCCGAGGCAAAGCCCGGTTCCCGGACTGAGCAGCGCAGCCGAACCACCGGCCACGCCATAACGCAGGGCGGTCTCGAGCGGTGCGCCCTCTGCGAGGCGCGACACCATCGCCCCCAGGAAGCTGTCACCGGCGCCGGAAACGCTGACGAGCTCGATAGGCAAGCCCACCGCTCGCAAGGCGATGTCACGCGTCAGGAGCAGGGCGCCACCGGGGCCCATGGAGAGAGCGATGATCTCGATACGATAGCGATCGAACAGGCGGCGGCCCGCCTGGATGAGCGAAGGCTCGTCGGCGCTGCTGATCCCGGCCAGATCCTGAAACTCCCGGAGGTTGGGCTTGATGAGATAAACGCCAACATCCAGGGCGGCTTTCAGCGAGACGCCGGACGTGTCCACGATGACCTTGGCGGCCCCTTTCGCTGCCTGGGCGACCCTGCCATAGAAATCAGCCGGGACGCCGGGGGCAGGCTGCCGCTCGCGATGACGAAGGCAGCCTGCGGACTGATGCGCGCAATGGCATCGAGGCATTGCTGCCATTCGAATTCACTGAGGAAGGCGCCTGGAAAGACCAGCCGGAATTGCTCCCGGGTCGTTTCGTCGAAGACAGTGATGTCTTCCCTTGTGTCGTTCGACGTCGGGATCACGATGCTGCGCACGGCTTCGCGCTCAACCAGTGCCGCAAGGGTTTGCCCGGTGGCGCCCCCGGCTGGATAGATTGCGGTCGCCTCGGCGCCGAGCCGGTTCAGAACCCTGGCGACGTTGATTCCGCCGCCGCCGGGATCGCGCTGAGCTTCCACGCAACGCATCTTGGTGAAGGGCAGCATCTTTTTGACCGAGGTCGAGATATCGACAGCCGGATTGATGGTCAACGTCACGATCTGGATGGGCGGTGTCTCAGCCAAGGCCTTCATTCTCCATCAATGCGCAAAGGCCCTCGATCAACCTGCCATCGGACCAGACTCGCTGTGACGCAGCCGCCCCTGGATTCCCTCCGGCATTGGTAGGCATGCAGGTTCCGGGTGGTATTGAGATATGTCAAGCAGCCACGGCAGGACCGTGCAATGGATCGATCATCCTTAGTCTGCTGCCGGGGTCTGCACTTGCGAAGAACGAAATGGGGAGGGGTCGTCGATGACGGCCTCAGCGGGAGCGGCTTCTTCCGCGTTGCCGAGCGTGATGGCGTGTTCTGGCTCGTTGATCCCGACGGCGGGCGCTTTCTCTCCAAGGGTGTCAATACCGTCCGCTTCGATCAGGACCGCATTGGCCAGACCGACCGCGCGCCCTACGCCGAGAACTGCCTGGCCAAGTACGGCAGCCTGCACACCTGGCGCGCGGCGGCTGCCGACCGGCTGGCAAGCTGGAACTTCAACACGGTCGCCTGTTGGTCGGACGAACTCGTTGCCGGTGCGGGATCGCACTTGTTGGCGAATGCGCCGACCTCCGAGCTCGGCGCGTCCTTTCGCCTGCACCGGCGCGATCAGACTTTTCCGGACGTCTTCGATGCCGAATTTTCGTCGCATATCCGCGCCGCCGCCAACACACGTTGCGCCGACCGGCGCAACGACCCCGGCTTGCTCGGCACCTTCATCGACAACGAGCTGTACTGGTCGCCCGACTGGCGCGGGACTGACGAGCTGCTGACACTGTTCCTGAACCTGCCGCCTCGTCGTCCGGGCCGGGTTGCAGCCATCGCGATGCTCGAGGCGCACTACCGGGAGTTCGCCCAGTTCAACGCGGTGTGGCACACGCCGGCGCGATCATGGGAAGAGCTTGCCAGGATCGAACATGTCGTGGCGCCGTTTATCAGAATGCGGCCCAGCGCCGTGAACGACGCGCTCGAGACCCGGGCCAACCTCGCCGATCCCGCGCGCGAGGCGTTCTCTGCTGATTGCGATGCGTTCGTGGCCGTCGTCGCCGACAAATATTTCGAGCTGTGCTCCGCGGCGATCAGGGCGGCCGCCCCCAACCATCTCGTGATCGGCTCCCGATTCGGATATCAGCCGCTGAGAGGCGTGATTGCCGCGGCCGGCCGCCACCTCGATGTGATCTCCTTCAATTGCTACGATTTCGATCCCGGCCCGGTCATCGATGCGTATTCCGCAGCCGGTAAGCCGTGCCTGATCTCCGAATTCTCCTTCCGCGGCGACGACGCCGGCTTGCCCAACAGCAGCGGGGGAGGGCCGCGGGTGGCCACCCAGATCGAGCGCGCCCGCGCCTTCGAGCGATACGTGACGGCCGCCCTCAGCAAGCCGAACGTAGTCGGCTATCACTGGTTCGAGCATGCCGACCAGCCGGTTGAGGGACGCTTCGACGGCGAAGACTCGAATTTCGGCACGGTGACCATTAAAGACGAGGTCTACGCCGAGTTGACCACGACGATGACCAAGGTCAATGCCGCGGCCGAGCGCATTCACGCCGCTGCCGTCCCGGCCGTCATCTGATCGCTGCTTCGAGCCGAAACGTCAGGTTCCTGACTTGGCGGCGTTGGTCTCGGCGTCGAGCACCACGGCCATGGTGCGAAACACGCTCGACGGGTTGACGCTGATCGAGTCGATCCCGAGCCCGGTCAGATAGCGCGCGATCTCCGGATAATTCGCCGGCGCCTCGCCGCAGATGCCGACATGGCGGCCGTTGCGCTTGGCACCGACAACGGCCAGCCGGAACATCTCCAGCATCCCCGGATCGCGCTCGTCAAAGTCGAAGGCCACGATATCGGAATCCCGGTCCACGCCCAGCGTGAGCTGGGTGAGGTCGTTGGACCCGATCGA
Source organism: Bradyrhizobium betae (assembly GCF_008932115.1). Lineage (NCBI taxonomy): Bacteria > Pseudomonadati > Pseudomonadota > Alphaproteobacteria > Hyphomicrobiales > Nitrobacteraceae > Bradyrhizobium > Bradyrhizobium betae. The sequence goes on along the minus strand of NZ_CP044543.1, from coordinate 6,939,298 downwards.
GAAGCCGTCGAACAGTTCCGAGAACGCATCGATCTGGATGACGTTGTTCGGAATCTCGCACATGACGTAGATCTCAAGACCGTCTTCGCCGCGCTTCAGTCCATTGGCGGCCATCGTCGCGATCACGCGCCGGCCTTCCTCGACGGTTCGGCAGAACGGCACCATGATGCGCAGATTGGAAAGCCCCATCTCCTTGCGCACCCGGCGGAGCGCCGCGCACTCCAGCGCAAACCCTTCCGCGTAGGCGGGGTGGCTATAGCGAGAGGCGCCGCGGAATCCCAGCATGGGATTCTCTTCCTTGGGCTCGAAGCCTTCGCCGCCGACCAGGCTGGCATATTCGTTGGTCTTGAAATCGGAAAGGCGCACGATCACGGGCTTTGGATAGAAGGCCGCGGCGATGGTGCCGACGCCTTCCGCGAGCGTCTGAACGAAGAAATCGCTCGGGCTCTTGAAGCTCCGCGTCAGGCGCGCGATCGCGGCTCGCGCCTTGGCCGACTTGACTTTGTCCGGCTTGAGCAAAGCCATCGGGTGAACCCCGATATGCTCGCTGATGATGAACTCCATGCGGGCGAGACCCACACCGGCCTGCGGCTGCATCGCCGTCCGGAATGCCATCTCCGGCGTTCCGACATTGACCATGATGGCCGTGCGCGGCTGCCTGAGCTCGCTCGCCGGCGTCCTCGTCACGTCGAAGGCGATCGATCCCTGATAGACGCTTCCGACATCGCCTTCGGCGCAGCAGATCGTGACTTCAGTCCCGTTCTTGATTTTTTCGGTCGCGCCTGTGGCGCCCACCACGGCGGGGATTCCCAGCTCCCGCGCCACGATCGCCGCGTGGCAGGTGCGGCCGCCCTTGTCGGTGATGATGCCGGCTGCGATCTTCATGACCGGCTCCCAATCGGGGCTGGTGGCCGGTGCAACCAGGATCTCGCCCGGCTTGAAGGCGGCGAGGTCGCGCGCGGTCGCGACACGGCGGGCACGTCCCGACGCGATTTTCTCCCCCACCGCACGGCCGCTGACGATGACCGGGCCGCGTCCCTTCAGATTGTAGGTCTCGTAGAAACTCGCCGAACGCCGCGAGGCGACCGTCTCGGGCCGGGCCTGGATGATGTAGAGCTTTCCGTCGACGCCGTCCTTGGCCCATTCGATGTCCATGGGCATCGCGGCGCCGGCGTGTTTGGAATAGTGGGCTTCGATCAGGACCGCGCTCTCGGCGAGGCTCAGCACCTCCGGATCGGAGATGCAGAATTTCTGGCGTTCGGCTTCGGGGACGTTGCGGGTGAGCGTCGCATGCTCGCCGCCACGCTTGCCGTAGATCATGCGGATCTGCTTGGCGCCGAGCCGGCGCCGCAGCACACGGCGATAACCCTGGCTCAGCGTCGGCTTGTGGACGTAGAATTCGTCCGGATCGACCTGGCCTTGCACGATGGTCTCGCCGAGGCCGTAGCAGCCTGTGATGAACACCACGTCGCGAAAGCCGGATTCGGTATCGAGCGTAAAGACGACGCCACTGGCCGCCAGATCGGAACGGACCATCTTCATCACGGCGACGGAGAGCGCGACCTTGAAATGATCGAAGCCGTTGTCGATCCGGTAGGAGATCGCGCGATCGGTGAAGATGGACGCAAAGCAGCGCCTGCATGCTTCGAACAGATCCTTGGGCCCGCGCACATTGAGAAAGCTCTCGTGCTGGCCTGCAAAGCTTGCCGTCGGCAGATCCTCGGCGGTCGCCGAGCTGCGCACCGCGACGGCGACCCCGGTTCCGGCCTCGCGTTCGAGCAGCCGATACGCCTCCACGACCTGCTCGCGGAGGAGGGGGGTGTCGATCGCCTCGTAGATGATCTTGCGGGCCTTGGCGGCCTTGCTGGCGAGTTGCCTGATGTTGCTCTTGTCGATCCCGTCGAGCAGCTGGTGCAACTCGTCCGCGACCGTGCCCCGCGACAGCGCGTCGCGATAGGCGTCGGCCGTGATCGCAAAGCCGTTGGGGACCGCAATCCCCTGTGACGCGAGGGCGGAATACAATTCGCCCAGCGAAGCAGTCTTGCCGCCCACCAGATTGACGTCGGCCAAGCCGAGCTCAAGGAAAGATTTGATGTATTTAGACATGGAGGCAGCAAATCACGTGCTGGCCCTCCGCGCTTGAGGCAGGTCAAGGCGTCCAGCGATAGCCGGCCCTCGGCAAGCCGAACGCGGCCGCCGCGCTACGCCGAAAATTCGGTGGACCGGCCGGCATCATCGATCAGATGGACACGGTCGATGTCGGCACGCGGCAGCAACGGACGAATCTCCTCTTCCGGCATCAGGCTGAACGCCGTCGACAAGGCATCAGCCGCAGTGGCGCTGCGGGACACGGTCGTCACGCTGCGATAGCGGAGAGCACATCCCCCGTTTGGGGATCGAACAGATGGTTGAAGCGCGCCCTGGCGTCGAACTGGAAGCCGTAGCTGCCCGAGGTGGACACCGCGCGATCGACGATCGGCAGCGCGGCCTTCGTCTGGCCCGCGACATCTGGATCGGCGATGCCAACTTGCCATGGTCGCCCGTCAGGACGCGCCCCGATGGCCCGTGTTTCACCCATGTCGACCAGGCTGTGGGAGATGCCGTGCGCCCGCAGCAAGTCCACCACCTTGTCCGTGACATAGCCTTGCGCGATCCCGTTCAGAGTGACGGCCATGCCACGGGGCATCACGATACGATCGCGGCTGACCGTCAGGCGGCTGCTGCCGACGCGCGCGAGCGCAGCATGAACCTGCTCCGCCGCCGGGCCGGCCGGATCCGCATCATCTTGCGCGAAGTGGCCGGCATAGAGATCCCACAACGGCTGCACCGTGACATCGAACCGGCCGCCGGTCAGCCTCGCGTAGTGTTGCGAGATCGATAGCAGGTCGACCATGTCGGGTGCGGGATCAACCAGGATGCCGGTGCGGTTCAGTTCGACCACGGCGGAGTCATTCAGGTAAAGACTGAACAGCCGCTCGAGCCGGCGCGCCTCGGCACAAGCCAGCGCGACCAGCCGCTCCGCTTGGCTGTGGTCTGCCCCGTGAATTTCCATCGTCGCGACCGCCCCCAGCATCGTGCCCCGCCAGACGGCCGGCGCGACGTCGGCGCGAGCGGGGCGGCCGGTGGCCAGCAGGCCGATGCCTGCGGCTGCGGCGCTGATCCGGATGAATCGTCGGCGCGTCGGCATTGGCGTCATGGTGACCTCCCTGATCGCTCGTTCGATGTCCCGCCGGTCGCTTCAGACGCGGCGCCGCTGTTGGCCGACGTCAGGACATAGTCCCGGGGCACATCGCCGAAGCCGACGATCCTGCCGCCGTTTTCGCCTGCAAACTTCTCGGCTGCCCCCCGGTCCGAGAACGGAACGGCCTCGTCCCCGCCCATGCCGCTCTTGACCCGGCTTTCAATCACGAACAGCGCCTTGCGCGCCTCGACCCAGTTGTCGGAGCCCGGCTTGTCCCAACTCGGTGCCTTGGCCATGTCGGAGACGTAGATCGCCAGGATGTCCTTGGGTTCGTCCGGCAATATTGTAAAAGCGAGCGTGTCCCGCACGGACGAGAACCAGACCGGCTCCATCAGGCTTGCGGCGAAGATCTGGCCCTTCGGTCCGGGGTGCTCGAGCACGTTCATGCCGCAGTAGTGGCCGATGTCCTCCGCGGTCATCCGATGCGGCGACGGGATCTTCGCGGCCTGCTTCTCGTTGCAGCCCGCAAGTGCGAGCGGCAGCAACAGGACACAGGCTATGGTCCACCGTCTCATAGCTCTCTCCGGGAGAAAGCGAGTGCGGCGAGTCCGAGCGGAACCAGGGTCCAGCAGAGCAGGGCGGTCAGAAGGACGGGCACCGTAAGGGAGGTGCTTTGCGCGAGGCCGGCCATGCCGGCGAACGTGCTGACATTGGCGAACCCGGTCAGATTGATCAGACGGTAGCTGTCGGTCGGATTCGACAGGAGCAGGGCGTTGAGCGCGGTCGCCGAGATGTTGCGCCCCTGGTCGAGCGCAAGCACGCCCAGGAGTGCCATGTCGTAGATCAGCACCAGCAGCAGCCACAGTCCGATGCAGATGCCGGCTGCCGTTCCGCGGTCGCGCACGAGCGCGCTGACCAGATATCCGATCGCCACGAAGGCCGCCCCCAGCAGCACGGAGGAGCCGATCATGGCCACGAAGGCCAGAAGACTATCGGTATCGATGCGGCTGCCTGTCGCCGCCAACGCTCCCACGGCAAGTCCATAGCCGAGGCAGGTTGCGAAGGCGAGAACGGCCAGATGGCCCAGGAACTTGCCGAGCAACACCTGCCAGCGCGCGACCGGATAGCTGAGCAGCAACAGCATCGTCCCGCGCTCCATCTCGCCGACGATGGCATCATGGGACATCAGGAGCGCGATCAGCGGAACGAGAAAAATCGTTAGGCTCGACAGGCTCACGATGACCACGTCGAGCGTGCGAACGCCGACGTTCCCCGTTGGCGCGCTGCCGAGAAAGCTCAGTGACAAAGCAAGTCCGGCGAGCAGGAGCGTTGCCGCAAGCACCCAGCGATTGCGGATGGCCTGGTGGATTTCCTTGGCCGCAATGATCAGGACATTCATGATGCCTGCTCCGATTGCCGAAGGAAGTGAGCGTAAAGCTCGTCGAGGGTCGGCGGGACCACGTCGACGTCCTCGACGGAATTGCCCGAGGCCGTGGCGCGGTGCAGAAGCTCGATCTTCCGCTCCGGCGCGGCGTCGATCTCGACGATATGGCCATTCAAGCGGCGGCAGGTCGCATCCTTCGGAGCCCACCCCGGCATCTCGCCCGGAGTCAGGCCGGAAACCTTGAGACGGATCCTGGTGGGCAGCCGGGCCAGACGACGCAGCTCTTCGATCGATCCGTCCGCGACCTTGATGCCGCGGTTCATGATGATGACCCTGCCGGCGCGCTCTTCGAGCTCGGTGAGCGCGTGTGACGACAGCAACACGGTCGTGCCGCCGGCGGCCAGCCGCTGGATGACGTCGTAGAAGGTCTGGCGCAGCTCCGGATCAAGCCCGGTGGTCGGCTCGTCCAGCAGCAGCACGCGCGGATGCCCGATCAAAGCCTGCGCAAGCCCCAGGCGCTGGCGCATGCCCTTTGAATAGGTGCCGACGCGGCGGCGGCTGGCCGGTCCCAGTCCGACGGTGTCGAGCAGATCGAGCGCCTTGGCCACCGGCTCGCGCTTCAGCCTGGCGTAGAAGGCCTGCGTCTCGCGGGCGGTCAGCGCGGCGTCGAAGGAGACATTCTCGGGCAGGTAGCCGAGTTGCTGACGGCCCGCGAATTCGCCGGCGGCGGGATTGTCGCCGAGGACCTCGATCGAGCCGCTGGTCGGCCGGATCAGCCCGAGCATCAGCTTCATGAGCGTGGTCTTGCCGGCACCATTGTGGCCGATCAGGGCCACCAGCTCGCCCTGGTCGAGCTCGAACGAAGCGCCGCGGACGGCTTTGACGCTGCCGTAGTCCTTGGTGACGTCGCAGATGCGTACCGTCTTCGTCATCTCGCCTCCTCGGCCTTGCGGCGCGGGGGCGGGGATATCAGAGGGTGGCTGTCGACGACGCCGCCCGGCAGCAGGGCCGGGAATTGCGCCTGCGCCCAGCGGATCACCTGGACGGCGGGGCTGTTGATGAGGACCTTCGCAGCCGGCGCGGTCCACAGCACTCGGTCGATGAGATCGTTCGGCCGGTAGGCCGTGTCCGCGATTCCATCCCCGTTGAGGTCGAATGCCGGATTGTCGCTCCAGTAGTTTCCGCGTCCGCCGGTCGACCAGTCCAGGTGCCGGGTGCCGACATATTTCACCTGGTTGGCGTTGTTGATGAAGGCATTGCCGGTGATTTCGTTGCCTTCGGAGCCGGCGGTGAAGTGCACCCCGATGGCGCAGCCTTCGAACCAATTTCCGCGGAACTTGTTGTGATTGGTGTTGTAGATGAACACGCATTTTTCCGGGCCGCTCCGAAGAGCGTGGCCCCGCTTCGGCTCCGGAAGCATGCCCGGCTCGTCGTCCGGACCGTCTTCGTTCCCGTCCGTTATCGCGCTCAGCGGTCCGCCCGTGACCCGGTTGCCGTCGATCTCGGCGTAGTTTGCGTAGTTGAACAGAAATCCGTGGTCGCGGTCATGGTCGGATACGTTGCCGCGGATCACCAGCCGGTTCGAATACATGATGGCGTATCCGACGTGGTTGCCAATCGAAAAGTTGCCGCTGACTTCGCTGTCGTTGGTGTACATGTAGTGGATTGCGAAGCGGACGCGCTCGAAACGGTTGTTGACGAAGCGGTCCTTGCTGCTGGAGATCGAGAAGATGCCGTCGCGGCCGTAGCGGAATGTGTTGTCCCCGATGGTGACGTCTGGCGCATTCCAAAGCGAGACGCCGTTGCCCGCTTCGCTGAGACGCCCGCCGCGCAGTCCCTCGATCTCGTTGCGGACGACCCGGGAGCCCCGGGCGCCATGCACGTAGATGCCGAACAGGTTTCCGGCCAGCCGGTTGTCCTCGATCTTGGCGCGTTCGGCCGTCTTTTGCAGGAAGACACCGGAATTCATCGCCTGCAGATCGCGACCCGATCCCCGGATGGTGACCCCGCGCACGGTGACGTCGGGAGCACTGACCGTGATGACGTTGCCGGCACCGTCGCCGTCGAGCACTGCTCCCTGTCTGCCGACCAGCTCCAGGGAACGATCGATCAGGATCGAGCCGTGATATTCCCCCGGGGTGAGCTCGACGACGTCGCCCGCGCGCGCGCCGTCCAGCAGCGCCTGCAGCGATCGGCCTGGCGCAGCCGTCAAGGTCTCCGCGCCGGCGAATCCTGACAATCCGGCGGCGACGAGCGCCGCCGGAAACATGCGTGACAAGAAGCCCACAAGGTCGCTCCTGTCAGACCGACTTCGGCTCGACGAGCATGCGGCCCTTCATCTCCATGTGCATGGCGTGGCAGAACCAGGAACAATAATACCAGTAAACTCCCGCCTTGCTGGCCGTGAACGAAACGGACGCGGTTGCCATCGGCGCGACTTCCATCTGGATGCCGTAGTTCACGATGCAGAAGCCGTGCGTCAGATCCTCGACCGCATCGATATTGGTGATGAAGACGGTGACCTCGTCGCCCTGCTTGACCTGGAACTGCTCGAGACCGAACGCCGGCGCGGTTGAGGTCATGTAGACCCGCACCTTGTTGCCGTCGCGAATGACCTTCGAATCCGCCTCGAGATTGATGCCGTCCGCCTTGGCCTGCTTGACCGCATCCGCAAACATCGGATCCGCGCGGTCCCAGATCGAGATCGGGTTGATCTTGGACCGGTGGACGATGGTGGCGTCATGCGGCTCGGCGAAGCTCGGGCCGTCATGCACCAGCTTCATCTGGTCGCCTGAAATGTCGATGAGCTGGTCATTCTCGGGCTTCAGCGGACCGACGTTCAGGAAGCGGTCCTTCGAGAACTTGTTCAGCGAGATCAGCCATTTCCCGTCGGCCTCCTTGGTCTGCCCCATCGAGGTGTGGTTGTGACCAGGCTGATAATGCACGTCGAGCTTCTGGATGATGGGGTTGACCTTCTCACCCTTGAAGGCCCGCTTGGCGAGTTCGATGTTCCACTTGCAGACCTGACTGTCGAGGAACAGGGTCGTGTAGGCGTTACCCTTGCCGTCGTAAGCGGTATGCAGCGGGCCGAGGCCCAACTCGGGCTCCGCGACGACGACGTCGCGCGGCTTGATCTTGTCGTCGAACAGCTGGTCGAACAGGCGCACGTCCATCACGGTCACGGTGGGCGAGAGCTTGCCGGCCGCCACAATGTGGATGCCGTCCGGAGCCGTATTCATGCCGTGCGGATTGTTCGAGACCGGAACGTAGCGCGTGTAGGCCGAGCCCTTGCGGCCATCGATCACGGGCACGCCGTTCATCTCCTTGAAGTCGCCCTTCTTGACGGCCTCCTCGATCCGCTTGAGGTTGAAGATGACGACCCAGTCCTGCTCGTTGGCGGTCATCTCCGCCAGCGTGACGCCTTCCTCGCCGTTGTAGCAGGTCGCGAAGGCGTATTTGCCCTGGTAGTCGGCATCGACGTTGTCGAGGTTGCCGCTGACGATCACCTGCCAGGCGACCTTCATGGTGTCGCCGTCGATCGCACTGATCATCGAACGATATTGTTTGGGATCGTCCAGGATCTTGCCGTCGTTGGGCAGCGGCACTCCATCCTCGCCATTGGCGAACACATAGCCGGTGCGCGGATATTTCTGAACCCTCAGACCGTGGACCGTATGCTGGTTCGGCAGTTCGATGATCTTGTCGCACTTCATGACGTCAAGTCGCACCCGCGCGACGCGCGTGTTGGCCTTGTCGTTCATGAAGGCGTAGCGGCCGTCATAGGTGCCGTCGGTAAAGGAGATATGCGGATGGTGGAGATCGCCGTTCACGAAAGTGCCGCCGCGGCTCTTGAGGAATTCGCGGGTGGCGGGCTGCAGTCCCTCGGTCAGGACCTTGAGGCTTTCATTGGTCTGCCCCCAACCGGTCGCGCTGCAGCGGTTGAACACCGGAACGCGCATCAGCTCGCGCATCGAGGGGAGGCCGACGATCCGCATCTCGCCGGACTGGCCGCTCGAGAAGAACACGTAGTATTCGTCGAGTTCGCCGGGCGCCACCTCGACCTTCTGTACCGCCGGTCGCGCCGGCGGCGCCTTCGGTGCCGCCGTCTTCGTCTGGGCATCGGCCGTCGACACGAAACCGCCGCCGTCCGTCAGTGCCGCTCCGCCGGCCAGGCCCATGCCCGCCGCGGCCGCCGTGGTTCCCAGCACGGTTCGTCGACTGACGCCCTTTGCTGCTTCGTTGTCACTCATGATTGCCTCCTCGGCTTTCGGTTTCAGGTTGTGGGTGGAGAGACGACGGGCGATGCGGCGACAGGCTTGCCGCCCGCGGTGATGACCGTCGTGGGCCCTTTGCCGCCAGTGCGCATCGAGGGCGACGACAAGGCCTCGCGCTTCTCCCGCTTCAGCCGCACCTGGATCATGTGTGGGCAGCGGTGATCGTCGTAATAGAGCTCCTGGCAGTGCATGCAGTAGATGCACTCATTGACGTTGATATGACCCTCGGGATGGATCGACTGCACCGGGCATTCCTTGGCGCAGCGTTGGCAGGGCGATCCGCATTCTTCCCAGCGGCGGAGCCATTCGAACGTCCTGATGCGGCCCGGAATCGCAAGCGCCGCGCCGAGCGGACAGAGGTAGCGGCAGAAGAAGCGCTCGATGAAGAGACCGATGACGAGCAACGCCACCGCATAGAGGACGAACGGCCATTGCCGCGCGAACTTCAGGATGATCGCGGTCTTGAACGGCTCGATCTCCGCGAACCGCTCGGCCATGTCGACGGAGTAGAGCGACAGGCCGAACAGCCCGAGGAAGATGACGTACTTGATTGGCCAGAGCCGCTCATGCAGCCCCCAGGGCACGGTGATTTGCGGCACCTTCAGCCACTTTGCTACCGTGTTGGTGAGCTCCTGCAGCGCGCCGAAAGGACATAGCCAGCCGCAGAACGGTCCGCGTCCCCAGAACAGAAGGCCCCCCGCCGTCGCAGCCCATAGAATGAAGATCAGCGGCGCGGCAAGAAAGTACTCCCAGTGGAATCCGGTCACCAGCGCATTGGTGAAAGTGACGACGTTGACCACGGAGAGTTGCGCGTTCGCGTACCAGCCGAGCCAGACCAGGACGAAGGCGAGGTAGCCACGCCGAACCCATGTGTAGAGCACCGGGCGGCGCACGAGCAGATTCTGGAAGAAGAAGATGCCGGTGAGGGCGGCCAGCATGAAGCCGGTAATGCCGATCGAGACCGTGCTCGAACGCCAGATCCGCATCCAGAGCGGCTCATCCACCTCCTGCGGCGGGACGTTGGCAACGGGCGCCGACGATGCCGGGACCGCGGCATTCTCCGGCACCGTCACCGCACGCTGCTCGCGGCGTATGTAGCGGTCGGGCAGGGTGTAGTTGAGGTCAAAGGTCAGGAATGCCTTGTCGCGTCCGCCGAGGCTACGCTGCACCAGCAACTGAAGCTGCCATGGCTGCGTCGGATCCAGCGTGAATTCGGGAGGCGTGACGAAAAGGCCGATCTCCCTGAACTCCGGCGCGCCGGCCGCTGCCAGCGCACCGAGACGCGTATGGTTGCGGTCGCGAAAGCGGGTGCTGTTGCCTTCCTGCAAGATCTCGATGCGATCGAAGATGCCGCCGCGGACGTAGGCCGACCCCTTGAAAGAGTAGGGGCCATTGCCGGCGACGACGATCGCTTGCTGCCCGGGCTTCAGGGCGTCCTTCAGCCGTCGATAGCCGTCCTCGCCCAGCAGGCTGCGCCCGATCGTCGGCGCCGTCACCAGCGCCGCATAGAGGTCGATGAAGTCGTCGCTCGCGTCGCCCGGTTCGGGATACTGACTCGCCGCAGCGTTGCCAGACTTTGCAAAGGCTTCATTGACGTCGCCGATGCCGAGATGAAACCGGCGCAGTGAGCCGTCGCCGACGAGGCTCTCCCAGTCGCGAATTTCGTTCTGTTCGAGATCGAGAGTCTTGATGACCGGGGGCAGGGCCGCGGCAGCGGGCGTGCCGCCTCCGCCACCGATGCGACCGCTCCGGATGAGCTTGGATGCCGCGCGGACGACGCTGTCGCTCATCACCAGCACTGTGACGGTGGCGCCGCTCACGATGTCGATCTGCGGTGGACTCTCTGCGCCACGCGCCACCGGCTTCATGTCCTTGCCGATCAGCGCGTTCATGGCGGCAACGATGCGGGCTTCCGGAATGCCGACCAGCACGATCGGCTCCTTGTGGTCGACGAGCTTCACACCGGTGATGACGCCGTTCGGGTCGATGCCCGCCAACATGTGGATCGGCTTGCCGGAGTAGCCGACCGCGTTCGCCAGATCGGAGTTGAGGAAGACAAATCCCTGCAGCTGGTCGCCGCGGTAGACTGGCACGATGGGCGGATCGCCCTGCGGCGGGCCGAAACGATCCGCCCCCGGGAAAAATTCCGCGGGCGAGATCTTCGGCAGATATGTCTGCAAGTCACCGGCAGCGTGTGCGGGCGAGATGTACGCCAGACACAACAATATCAGGCTGGCCAGCGCGACTGCCGCAAGCGTTGCCAAGTTCCTGACGTCGTTCGCCCGCTTCAACATGTCGCCTCAAACGCGGTCTACGCGGCCAATTGTACCGCGCGTGCCAATCCATTTTCGTCGATGATTTGTCATCGCTGACGTGCAACAATCAGCGCGGGTAAGTCGCATCTGTCAAGCCTCGGAAATATATTTCGTGTCGGTCCGACGCTCGATCAGAAGTCCGAATATGGGAATCATCGTCATGCCATTGCTGCGCACGTCGTTGCTGTGCTCGGAGCCTGCGGGTGTATTGAAGTCTCTCGACGAGCTCTTTGCGCTTGCGCACACAATGGAGCAGGAGGCTGCAAATCGGTATGATAGTCTCTCGGAGGACATGCGCCGCCAGGGCAAGGACGAGCTCGCGGGCGTATTCGCGCGACTCGCTTCCGCCGAGCGCGAACACGTCGACAGCGTCACACGGTGGTCGCAATCGCGCCGTGGCAGGAACCCCGATCCAGCACTGGTGCGCTGGGAGGCACCGGGGACCCTCGATGAGGAAGCCGCGACCGAGGTGAAGACCTCGCGGTTGATCACGCCCTACCGCGCGCTCGCAATGGCGGTCCGCAACGAGGAGCGCGCCTTCGCCTTCTGGTCCTATCTTGCAGCCTATTCCGATGACCTCGAAGTCAAGAAGGCATCCGAGGCAATGGCCCAGGAGGAGCTCGGCCACGTCGCCACGCTGCGAAGGGAGAGGCGGCGCGCCTATCATCACGAGCAAGAGCGCGAGGGCACGAAGGGATCGCCGGAAGCCACATTGCAGATCGATGCGCAAAGGCTCGAGCTTCGTCTTGCCGACCAGCTCGCTGATCTCGAGCGGCGCCTGGATGGGCCGGCCGCCGTCCGGACACGGGACATGCGCCTTGAGACGGTCGGGATGGCCGACGAAGCCGCCCATATTGGGAGCTTCCCGGTCTCGGTCGAAGGCAAGGATGCGCTGGAGATCGCCGAAGTCCTGGTCGACAGCTACCTCGACGGCGCGGACCGCTCGGACGACGCGGCGCAGGTCGAAGTCCTGCAACGGCTGGCGGGAAGAGCAATCTCGAGACTTGCCTGGCTCCGATCGCTTTCTGTGGGTTAGCGATCAGGTCAGTCGACCCGGGCCCCGCGACGCTTTCGCACAGCCGTCGAACGATGAGCTACGATGCCGCGGAGCACTGGGAGACTCAGAACCCAAGCCGTCGCCCGGCACGATCTCAAACGACCGGGGCAGTGGTCGCCCAACGAACGCAGAGCTGTTCGATCCGATCCGGATGAGCAAGGATGTAATCCGCGCTAGATTTTGGCACTAGAGCCGATTTATCCACACGCTATGTGCCTAGGTTTGTTCAGTCTTTTTTTTCATGCAGTTAGCAGATTTTGGCACTCAAGACTCAAATTTGGCACTGCCGTCATTTCTGAAACTCCATTTTGGCACTGTTGACACGTCCAAAAGAGGTGGGTTTTCCCGGCTCCCGGATGGCCGTTCCGTTGACTTTCGGGCGCTTTAGGGTCGGGTTAAGAGCGCGGTCTCGCTAGGCCGCAGCGCGCTCGGAAGTCGTGGCGTGCTAACCGACAGAGGTTTGGCATGGTCGACTTTGACGATCCTAACAACCAGCTTTTTCTGACGCGGGTGTTCCAGGCCCTCGCCAATGTCAATACCCGCAAGATCCTTGAAACCTTGGCCCATGGTCCTTGCTCGCGTGGGGATCTGCTGCTGGTCTTGGACACCTCCACCGCTCGCATCGTCGAGGTGATGGAAATCCTGCACACCATCGGGCTGGTTGCGGAGAAAGAGACGCGCGAGGGCAAAGTTTACGTGTTCAATCCGACGGGATTAGACCTCGGTCGGTCTTGGCTCGAGCGGCTTTACTCGATCGTCGACGGTCGAGCCCTGAAATAGCGAGCCCGAGCGGCAGCACCGGTTCCGTTACGTTGAGGAAGGCTTCGGCGAAGCCGTGACCGAGGTGCAGAAGTTCCATCAGGCGTGACTTCAGGATATCGCGGGCATTGAGCGAGGGCAGGCGGTCGATGGAGGCCATGATCCCCGCGGCGGCCTTATAGCGCGAGATCGTATCCCCGACAGCCAGGTCGGCTGCGGTCGAGGCCCCGAGGAGGTCGAGGACAATCTCATCGAACGAGCAAGGCCATCGCTTGAGTTGCGAAAATCCTGCGGCGGCGTTTTTCACGGTGATGCCGAGGAAGAGCTCCTGAGGAATAGCTCTAAAGTAGGCCATCCATCCGCTGAGCTTGAGAATGTCCACCGACGACAGGTCGCCGAGAGGACCCGGCAATCTAAGATCATAGTCAAAGATGTAGTCGGCCAGCTCCTTGGCAGCGGCGACGATTTCATGCGGACAGGCCTTTGGCCTCGCAGTCCGCATGTCGAAGTCACAGATCTGGCAGGACCAAACGTTGGTCATATTTCTCCAGCCCAACAGGTTGATGCACGACGGGCATCTGTCGAGCAGCACCTCGCCGCTCTCGACGTCGCAAGGAAAGGCCGAGACAAGCCAGCGGTTCCTGATGCGAGCATCGTTGCCGTCCGCGGCCAAACGAGCGGGCGCGACCCTACGACGCTCTGGCAAGAACCAACCCACGGGCAGTTCGCGACCAAGGAATTCGATGCGATCTTTGAATATTTTATAAGCGCCGATCGAGAGCCTTTGGAGATCGAACGAACCCAAGGCTGCCAGTTCGGCGACTGCCTCGGGTTTGCCGGCGATCGCCGAGACTGACTCCCAGGGCATGTCGAGATGAAGCCGGAGCAGCTTGTCGGCGTCGATGCGCCCCATCGGAGCCAACCGGACCGCGACGGAAGCGATGGCTTCGTCGTCGAACTGCGATACGGTCTTGAGCCACGGCGTGTTCGGAATCATCGTGTCGGACCTACTCGGTGGTCGCTTCCAGTTCCACGCTGAGCGGGAACGAAGGAAGCCTGCTGTAGTCTTCGCCTCGAAATGGGTTACGGCCCTGCATGATCTCCTGGCTGAGAAAGACGCGATCGAAACCCGCGGCGATGTCTTCTTTCGTCAGTTCCTTCGGCTCGACCCCGCCGGTCCGCATGAAGGCGTGAGGTACCGCCGCCTCCACCAGCAGCGAATGTCGGCCGGGACGTCCGCGCTGTGCGAAGAACGTCGCACGCAGCATGTGGTGGTCGTCTTCGTTCTCCTTAAACCAGTTCGATTCGAAGGGAAGCTCATCCGAGAAGGCGGCCACAAACGCCGCATGTTCCTCCCGTTGGGCGTCGTTCGCGAAGCCGAAGGGCGAAAGGATCTTCATGCCGCCGGACCGCTGCCCCATCGCGTCCGCCTTGACCATCATCTTCGTCAGGACCGGGGGCCCCACGACGAACAAGGGCGCGTTGCAGGAGTTCTCGAACGCCAGAATGAACCTCGCCAGCTTCTTCACACCGTCCTCCGCGAGATTCTGCGCCTCATCTAGGAAGACCGCGTCCACTTCGTTGTCATTGAGATTAGCGATGAGCGCGTCGGTGCCTTCCTCCTCGCCGAGTCGCAGGCTGAGCCGATCGTTGAAGATCTTAAAGTTGATCTTCCGGGCCAATATCCGCGGCGTCGATCCGCCCATGAGGTCGACGTACAGGTAGCGCTTTCCGTTGCCCTGAAGCAGCTGAATTTTTTCCTTCGATACGGGCTTGCCGGTGCGTTCTGTGAGCATTCGCTTGACGATCTCACTCTTTCCGCAACGCGACCAGCCGATGAGATACGTGCTCGAGTTTTCGCGCAAGCGCTTGGCGAACGCGAGCGACAACAAGACCATCTCCCGCGCTTCTTCGGCCTTCGTATGCCTCACGAAGATGCCTCTAATGTCGTCGAGCTTGCTCAAAACAAGCGGAGAATTGAGGATATTTTCCAGATCGGACATTTGCGCTTACTGCGACCTGATGATCGGCGCGTCCACCCCGAACCGGAGCTTCTTGCGCGGTGCGGACGTATCCTTTGCGGATGTCTCTTCTGCGCGAGCAGCATGAACGGGAGGCGGCGGGACAACCTCTTCGGTCGCGGAGGCCGGCCTGAAGATTCCGGTCCTCTCGATCAACTCATCGGTGACGGCGAGCGCATGCTCCTCGGCGCCTCGACCGAGGACACCGGCTATACGGGGATAGTACCCGTTCGAGAGCACGGCTTTCGCCGGAGGCCGCTCGCCGGTCGGGACCGCGCCCATAGCTTTCAGTGCTTCCTCGAGGAGGTGGTTGAATCCGACCCTGTGGGAGGGATGCTCTGTGGGGGCATGCTTCTTTGCGAGGCGCAGTTTGCTCAGCGCCTCCCACTGGAATTTTGTGAGGCCGTGCGCCTCCTCGTCGGTCGACATCACCACGAACTCCTCCGGGAGGTGTTCGTTACCGGGGAAGCGGCTAGTGTGATCGATCACCACGCAGCGGCCTACGTTCGCCAGCGGAATGCGCACGGTGACTGGCGTGTTCGTGCGCTTTCTCTTTCCCATGCTGCCCGATCGGGCTCGCATCGCCTGGATTTGCGGTGACTGATAGACGAGGTTGTTCCAGAGGATGCCGTCCTTGCCCGCGGTAAGCTTCAACTCCAAACTCGGGATCAAGTCCCACTTCTTGGCTTCGTCCGCGGTGAGCGGCTGCGGGCGGCTAGAATCGCTCGACGCACCTCGGAGCCACCGCTCTTCCGGAGTGTCCCAGTCCATTCCTTCCTGCTTGCGCCGGGCGTAGACCTCGATCAGCCAGAGGTGGAACAGCATGATGAAGTCGTCGATCGTGATGCACGCGTCGAGCAGTGGTTTGCGCGCGCCTCGCTTTTGCGGACTGGATCCGGTCGATCCCTTAAGCCACGACACGAAATCCGACTCGAGCGTTCCGAAAAACCGCTCCACATAGGGTTTGGTGTCCGGCTGATGGGGCACCGCCATCTCGAACCCGATCCTGACGCGGGCCAAGGCCAGCGCCATCTGTTCCGAAACGAACTCCTTCCCGTTGTCGTACCGGATCTTTCTTGGCTTGCCGTAGCTCAGGAGAGATCCGCGAATCTGCGGAAATCGCTTATCGACGTAAGTCTTGACCTTGATCCCGTGATCGATCGCGGCCAGTGCTGGGTAAAGCCCGCCTGGTTCGAACGACGGAAAAAATCCGACAGGGTACCCGCTGTAGGTATCCAAACCGAGGCAAATCCAGAACCTGTCGATTCCGGCCTTCGACCAGACACGACCGAACGGGGTCTCGCCCAAGATGCCCGCGAAATCGAATTGGTGGTGATCGTACTCGACAACGTCCAGGATGCGTTTGGGACGCTCGAAACTTCCCTGGCCGCCGAACTGAAGATCTGCAGCCTGTACACCTTGCTCCTTTGCGAGCCTGATCCACGCGTCGAAACGACGGTACTGAACCTGTACCGTCGTCAAACCGACGGTCGGAAGTTCATCGAGCAACTGCCTTTCCGAAAGTTCGCCGTTCTCGATGAGCGTTTTGATCTCTTCGTTGCGGATCCGGATCTCCGCGTTGCGGCCATCGATCCTCTGGTTCGCGAACATTTGAATCTTCGTCGGGCCGAACTCGGCCGAGATTTCGACCAGGTAACGGATGGTCGCGGAGATGATGGAAAACACCTCCTTGGGCAGCTTCTGCTCGCGGGACTTGATCGCATTCTTGTGCACGAAGGTGGCTTCCTGCATGCCGTGCACCAGTTCGGCGGCCACCCAGCGAAGAACCGTTCGCGTCGTCTTCTTGGGCTTCTTGATCTGCTTCCCTTGCGGCCGCTTCCGGTTCTCGAGGTCGATCGTACCGTCGACCCGTTCTATGATCGCTTCAGCGTTTGCATGGTTCTGGTAGAACGGCTTCCCGGGCGGCGCGATGAGCATCTCGTTGATGAACGCGCCGACGTAACGCCAGATGCCGGCCGCGCGTCCGCGCGGCTTGGCGTTGAGGGTGTGGTAAACCTTGCCGATCAACGCGCGTGTTTCGTCGATACTCTTCTTCTCGTCGACCAGAGGCGGCTTCCTCAGAGGGTTGTAGTAGCGCCCCTCCTGGAATAGCTCGATCAGCCGGGTCGTTGTTAAGCGCGCGGTCTCGCCGGTATGGTGGTTGATGAGGAGGTGGGGGCCTTCGCCCTCCATCTTCTTGAAGAACTGGTGAGGTTTGCTGTCGATGAGAACAGTCTGGTTGGGCGTCAAGTTATCGAAGAGAAGGTAGTCGATGGTGGGACGCGGTTCCTCGTCCACGGGCGTGGACAAGGCGGCGGCCTCCCTCGCATCGAGAATTTTCAGCATGAGATCGCTCCCTTGTAGACGATCGTCTCGGGGCGGATCGGGGCGAATAGGTCGATGTAGACGATGCGCTCCGGGATGCGCGACAGCACGACGCCGCGCGGATGCGGCGCCTCCTCGAAGAGGGCTTGGCAGCGCGACAGGGGCAGGGAGCCGCCGGCATCGTTCAGCGCCGTGACGAGCCGGTCGAGCTCCTCCGGTTCGATGTCCCAGCGGTCGTTGGCCGCGATCTCGTCGACGACGTCGCGATCCCCCCAACGCAAGCCGATGCCGCGCTCCGTGATGACGCGGAAAGGAAGGCCAGCCCGCCGGTAGGCCTCGCGGATGCGACGGAGGCGCGCGCGGAGCAGGACCGCGTCATCCCAGCGCCTCTGCGCCTTTTCGTCGCCGACGGCCGGCCGCGGCGGACGAAGTTCGCGCCACTCTTTGATTTCGTAGCGGACGAAGCCGGCGTCGTGCTCGACGAGAAAGTCGGGCGTGTAGATCTCGTTCGCGAACTCAGGAAAGACGTTCATCCGGATCGTCTCCGGCTGGGCCCAGATCCGCTTGACGCCGAGCACGTAGTCGCAGACCCGGACGAAGCGCTCTTCGATGCCGCCTTCGTGGACGATGTGGGCGTTCATCTTCATCGAATAGTGACCGCCGACGACGTGATTGCGGCGGCCAGTGATCACGCGGCGCGTCGCCTCATTGGCTTCGAGGCGGAAGACCTCGACGCCGTCGCAGAGGGCGGTCCAGACGCGCTCGATCTTCTTAGGCATCGGTGTCCTCGTCGGGGCGTTTGCGCAGGTCTGCGCAAACGAGATCGACCTGCTCTTGGACAAAAGAGTCCAGAGTGCTGAGGCTGTAGAATTCGCGCGAGTTGTCGCGATAGACCCGCGTCGGGATTCCGAACGCGTGATCGATGGCACCGAAGATGCGCTCGACGATCGGGGAGAGATGGTTATGGACGGAACGCACCTTGTCGCAGACCTTTCTTGCCGTGTCCGAAGGACTCGCGCAGCGATACCCAGCGAGACTTTTGTTCGGCGGAAAGGATTCAAGAAGGGCTTGCGACTTGGAATCGGACGTGCGATTCTCCTGTCGTCCAAGAGTTCTTCTTGGTCGTTACTGCCGAGCGATGCCGGACTTTCGTCCGGATTTGCGGACTTGGATCTCTCGGAACGGCTTTGCGGGCGTGGTCCGAAGATCCTTCGATACCTGCGCGACTGGAGTCCGCTCCGGTCGCGCATAGTCCGTTGACTAGATCATTCCGCTATCCCCGTGATGTCGCCGCTGCGGCGTATCTCATTGAATACCATCGGCCTTCCGGAATCCTAGCGAAATGAATCCCGTGGATTTCTTCGAGCCGTTTCGGAGCATTTCCTAGAAATTCTCAGGACCGCTCTACGTTTGTCGCCAGATTTTGCGCTCTTGCGTTTTTCCTGCATTCGTGCCGCTGCGCACATCACAGCATCTCCGGCGCGTCGAAGTAGCGCCACGCCGCGGCGACGCCGATGCCCAAGGTCTTTGCCACCACTTCGGGCGCCGCACCGGAGCGGACCAGGTTCGCGGCGAGAGCGTTGCGCAGTGACGTAGGCACGGCGTCCGGACCGACTCCAGTCGCCTGTCGCAGCCGGCGGCAAGCCAGTTGAAGCGATCTCGCGCTGAAGCGGGTCCCCCGCGACGTAACGAACAAAGGTGCGCTCGGCGTAAGCTCGAAGGGCTGTGCTCGCAGGTACCGCTCCAGCCACTCCTTGGCCTCCGGCGAAACGATGCCAGGCCGCCCGTTAAGATGGGAGCCCGTTACCCTGACCGTGGACAGCCGCGGATTGTAGTCGCCTCGATTCAAGCCGACCATCTCGGCGGTCGTGAGTCCGGATGATGCAGCCAAGCGAAGCGCAGCGTGATCGCGCGCGTATGTCCATGACTCGTCGCAATCCCCCGTTGGCGCTGCGAGCATGATCTCGATGACGTCGTCGCTTACGGCCACGCGGCGGACCCTGCCGCAGGGCGGAAAGCGGCAGCTCAGCAGCTTCGAGCAGTCATAGGAACGCTCCAGGCTGAGAAAGCGGGCAAAACTTCGCAATGCGGAGAAGCGTCTAAAGATGGTGGACTGCGCCGTCCCGGTCGCAGCCCAGGTGGCCGCGATGCCATCGACGACCGACTGGTCGATCCGCGCGATCGCGGCTACCCCGTCGGAGCCGAGCGCAGCTGCAAGATCCCGAATGTCCCGCGAATAGCAGTCGATCGTCGACGCCGATGCATCCGCATCTCTCAAGCCGTTCAACCAGGCCGAGCTCTCCGGAGCAAATGGCGACGTCGTGGGCGACCGGATTTTCATTCAGAGCTCCACGAAATCGGCGCTTTCGATGGCGTCCACTACCTTGGCCAGCAACGCCCAGATCGACTGCCGTCGGTAGTGGTCGAACACCTTGGTGCTGGCGAGCCGCGGCGGGGTGCCCGTGAGCGGGTCGGCGGCCTCCAGCACGTCGATGCCGTAGTCGGATCGGTCCGCCAGATCGCTCAGATTGGATATCCGGACGCTCGCGATGGAGCGCCGAAGATGCGTCGAGCCTCCCGGCAGAAGTTCGATATGGATGCGGATCATGGGGTATTCCTCGGCGTATTGTTCGCGACGGCTGCGACTGGTTGGCGGACCGACGCTCGGCCCAGGAAGAGATCCTTCGCTTCGTCGCCGCTTACGTAACGTCTGGCTACCAAAGCGTCCGCGATCCGGACGACGGCGGCCGCGTGCCGCATGACTATCCCGGTCGCTCGCCGCTCGAGCATTTTCAGTCGGTCGTCGACCTGCTTGGCGAGCGCCGCATCTCTACTGACCATGGCCAGCGCTTCGCCATCGGCGCAGCGGTAGACGAGCCTGCCGAGCAGGGGCGTGGACGTAAAGGCGGCCGCGAGCAGCGACGTGCAGATCGCCAGGTCGCTCCTCTGAGTGCCACCGGCCCCCGTGGAAACCGAACCAAGGATCACCTTCTCTGCACAGAGACCCCCGAGCAGAAAGACGATATGGTTCTCCAGACGATCGAGCGTCCACACTTGGTTCTCCTCGAAATTCAGGCGGGCGTCGCCACCGATATGTCCCCGGTTGAGAATCCTGGCGCTGAGAGGTTTGCCCCCGGTCGCGAAGCAGGCGACCATGTGGCCCGCCTCATGTACGGCGATGCGACGCAAGACCGTCTGGGGCAGTGCCGGCCCGCTACCTTCCCTGACGAGGTCGTCGACGTTCAAAGGCCGGCCGGCACGCCTTGCGGCGCGCCGCGCCAATCTTGCGACCTCCATCGCTTCGGCCGGGGAAATACCTTCGAGCAGAAGCGCCGCGGATGACAGATCCGCTCCTTCGAGAGGCGTACCGCGAAGATGATATCGCAGGACGTTGGCCAGGCCTGCCGCGTCGGGGCGAGGAATCTCGATCGTGCGTTCGAAGCGCCCGGGGCGCAGGAGCGCGGGATCGATGGCGTCGAGCCGGTTGGTCATTCCCAACACGCACAGTCCGACGTTGCTCTCATTGTCGGACATGACGGAATCCAAACTCGTCAACATCTCGCCTACGACGACCGAAAAAAAGTCGGCGTTGTGCCGCGACATCCGGTTTCTAGAAGGCAGTTCATCCAGTTCGTCGAATGCCAAAAGACACCCGCGCTGCCCCGACGGCCCAAAGCGGGCCGCTTCCGCTCGAGCCCTGCTGAACACGGCCCTGAGCGACTTGACGACATCCCCCAAGTGTCCTTCGCGTTCGGCGAAAAAATCCGAGATCTTCGCGACGACGAGGCCGGTGCCTGCCGCCAAGGCGAGAGAATTTACGAAAAAATTTTTACCGTGGCCCGGCTCTGAATGCAGAATCGCGCCGTGGTCCGCTTCCGCCCACTGAATGGATCCTTGCCTCCAATCTTGGACATCCTTCACGAAGTTCAGGCCGAAAATTTGGGCGGCACCGCCGAACTCGATCGCGTTAGAGAGGATCGGCGCACCTTCGACATGGGGCGAGCTCTGCCGCCGGCGCATCGCGAGGGTCGCAAGCCGTTCCAACGCGTCGGAAGCCGTCGAGCCGCTCCTGAAGATGGAAACCAGATCGTTCAGGTCGAGACCCGATGTGTCGGCGATGCGGCTGCTCGGTATGCGTCCCATCGGTGGCAGCAACGTTCTGAGAAGGACGCGCACCGACTTGGCGTCGGGCGGAACCAGTTTCACGGTAACGTCGGCCGACAGCAGGAGAGTGGTGGGCAAGAAACGCTGCGGATCCGTCGATATCCCGACGAAGCTGCGTCCGGCAACCAGGCACTTCGCTACCTCTTCGTTTCCGACCTGATTGACGTCGATCGACTTGTTCGAGCCGGCGCGTGCGATAGTCATGACGCGAGCCTCGCTCAGATATTCGTCGACCGCCTCCATCCATGCCGAGGAGGGGGCCTGAACCACGCTCACAACCGGGCGTCCCGCCGCAATGGCTCGCCTCAACGACGGAGGGGCGGCCCGCCGAAAAGCCTCGGCTACGATCGCGCCGCGAACCTTTTTCGCATTCAGCCGCGCGTCAGGTCGATCGGAGCGGCGAACGGGAACTTCATCCGGTGGACCTTCGATCGCTGCCTCTAGGTCGGTGATCTCCGGATCGTCTTCCGGAGCGGGCAACATACCGTGCCGCAGTTTGGAGAACCCTCCGGTCATGAGCGAGACCTCACGGTCGTCGACCGGCTCAGCGGCGTCGAAATGTCGATCTCGACCTCGTTGCGGCATGCGAGCGATAGCACCGACGCAAACGGATCGAGAGGTCCGGGTACCAAAGTGCAGAGATGATGGAGCGACATCGGCCCGTCCTCCGCCAAGGCCGCGAGCAGCCGGTGACGCATGTCCGGCGGGACCGAAAAGCGTCGGTACGTCCAGATCGCGCGAGCCGTGGAGAAGCGGGGCTCCTTGAGAATATCCGCTCCGGTCAATGTGTAGGGCGCCAGGCCGCGTGCCCGAAGTTCCCGATCGAAGGCATCGGCTTCCCCGAGCGACCGCAGCGGCCGGCAGACCTCGATGTCCAGATACCGCCAGCCGGCATTTGTCCGGAAGGTGACGACTTGAAGATCTACCGGCCGCGCTTCGGTCCCCGCCGTCCCGAGGAAGCCGATTTCAAGAATCTCGGGGTCCAACGTTGCCTGTAGCAAGGCGTCCCTGACGATCCCGCCAGCGTGCGGAATCGGTCGTGAAGCCTTTGGCGAAACGAAATCGGCAGATCGGGGGCGGATCCTGTGGTCGAAGCGCATGGCTCATGTCCGGTCGAAGGTTGGATTGAGTAGAAGCCGTTGTCGTGCGGCGCGGGGGTGATCTCGTCGTCCATCGCGTCCTCCTAGATGTCGAACGTGAAGCAGGGATCGAAGTCATCGTTTTCCCAGCGCGAGACAGCGTCCCAGGGACCGTATCCCTTGCAGTTCGCGATGAGCTTCACGCCCTCGACCGCCAGCTCGAAACTGACGTGCGTGTGCCCGCTGATGGCCGCGTCCAGACCGACAGCGAACATCTCGGGGCAGCGCGAAGCGTAGGCCGGGCCCAAGAGATCCTGCTCGTCCGTGGTCGACGCCGGACGGCTCCGACCGCCGAAAGCGTGGAAGGGATGATGGGTAACGAGGAGCCGCTTCGATGTCTTCGGCCCGCCGAACGTGGACGAGATGAACTCGCGGGTCTTGCGATGGCGGGCGAGCGTGTCTCGAGGACGGAGACGCCGGGCATAGCGATCCGTCCGGATCCGACGGTAGTCGTTCATGCTGGCGGCGGCCGCGAGCATGGACTTCTCCGGCGTGCCGTACAGGTCGAAGTCGGTCCACCCGACGGCGCCGGCGATGAGGACGCCGCCTTTGCCGCCGATCAACTTGGCTTCGTCATCAAGTACGACGACGTTGGTGCCGAAGGCGGCCTCGCGGGCCTTCTCGATCTCGCGGTCGATGTCTCGCCCAAAGAATTCGTGATTGCCGGCTACCACCACGACCGGATGGTCGTCGATGCGCTCGGCCAACCACTTCACGCCCCGCGCGAAGCCCGGCATGAGATCGCCGGCGCAAACGAACACGTCATAGGTGGGCCGCTTCGAAGGAGAGGGCAGGTCCCAGCCCCTCGCGGTTTCGATATGGAGATCGCTCATGGTCCAGATGCGCACGCGCTCACTCCTTTGCCGGGAGCGAGCGCGGATCGACCGCGACGAAGACGTCGGTAATCCGGTCATAACGACCAAGAATGATCGGCCCCGGACGTTTGCCGTCGAACGACCGCACGACATGCAGGTTTTCGAAGCCACGCACCTCGCGCACCTTCACCCCGTTCGCATGCGCCACACACGCGGTGACAAGTTCCGAGCCGACTTGGTGAAGACATCCCTCGCGGCCGCACCGCTCGCACGTGCACGCCGAACCGGCCTCCGCCAGCGCGATGGCGTACTGGATCGCGGCCTCGATATCCGGCAGACGCGCGATCGACGAGGAACGGTCGTAATCCAGCCTCAGCACTCCAGATCGCCTGGAGATCGCTGTGATCTTCAGTGGCGAGGTGCCGACCGCCGTCGCGATCCGGGCGATGGCTCGGCACACGATGTGCCGCCAACCATCATCCACCAGCGACAGGCCGGGGACATGCCCGCCGACCCTGGCGCTGTCGAACAATTCGGGAAACCTATCGGTGAGCCGTTGACGCCATTCGCACATCGGAACCTCAGCGCGGTGCGAGGGAGCGGAGTGGCGGGACCCGAGCAAACCGGCCAAGACGCACGCGGGCGTCGACGATCGGGTCGCGGTCGATATCGATCGCGACGGCGCCCTCGCAGGCGAGCGCGAAGACCCAGTCGCGGAGACCAAAGCCCAGACTGGCAACAGTGCAGTCGCCGTCGTCCTCGATGGCCGCGAAGATCCGCTCTCGGCCATCCGCCGGAACTGGTCGATTGCGAGACGCCCAGACCAGCCTGGCGTTCGACGACCGCGGTCGCGCGTACACGTCGTCCAGCGAGAGAGGCACGATCATCGCCCGAAGCTCGTCGGCCGCGAGCAGGAGCGTTCCTTCATCGTCGAGATCGCGAAGCGGAGGTCCGACGTCGAGGATCAATCGTGCTTCACCGCGCGTCGCGAGCAGAAGGTCGACAGGGTAGACGACGCCGCAAAGAGCGACCGAAGCGATGTGCTCGATGGCCGCGATCTCGGGATCTAGGGCCAACTGAATCAAGAGATCTTGCCGGACCGCGTCGCCGACTGGAATCGGGGTCGGGCTCTTGGCAGTCAGGAAGGGGCGGAGGTCGGACGGATAGCCGGGAATGTCGACGCACATGGCTGAGGAACTCCTTGGACGATGAATTGCGCGATCTGCGTCGCCGTCCTGTCGTTCTCTTCGTCGTTGCTCATGTTGATCGCCGCATTTTCACATCGATAATCGCCAAATAGCCGTGCGCCATCGTCGAGTCAATAGATAGCGAGCTATCTAGCGGTACAGAAAAGTGCAACGCCGAGGCTGGAATTGTCCAGCGCGCGAGCTGGTAATGTGTTACGAAGCTGTGAACAAGGGCGCTAAAATCGTCTGTTTCGGCTACTCGGGAGCGCGTCTCGATGGTATGCGTATTTTGATAGTCAGCTATCCACGCCTGGCTGTTTGCGGAGATCGATGGATGAAGCGGCCCAAGGTTGACGTATCGGTGGCCCGAGAAGGGGAAGGGGGCAGGCGGCAGATCTTGCTTTATCTCCCCGAGGATCTCATCAAATCTCTCAAAATGGCGGCGATCGAGGACGGTCAGCCCGCCTACATTCTCGCCGAGAAGGCGCTCCGGGCTTACCTCAAAGGTCGCAAAGTAAAGGCCCGCGCGGCGAGGTGAAGGCGCCTCTCTCGTCGGAGGAAAGGGACCTCCTAGCGGCGTCCCGCGGTTCATCCGGACCTTTGCGCGTTCATCGGGGGCATTGCGCTTCGAGAAGAGAACTCGCCGTCATCCTTTGATCTAGATCAAGGCCCGCGATGTAAGCCCCCATATTCGGAAGACGAAGTCCAATCCGTTATTGGGAGAGTAGGTTTGGCGGACGAAATTCATCCTATGGCTCCCCATAAGCTTCCGTTCTTCCTGCCGGGGGCCGACGGCTCCGACGTCCTGCTGGTGGTAATGGGGTTCTTCCTGGTGGCGGTCATCTTTTCGGTCGGCGTGCTGTACTGGAAGTTACACAGCCTGCCCGAGCGGATGGCGCACAAGTCGCAGAAGCTGCAGTTCGAGTTCGTCGCGGTGCTCGGCCTGATCTCGCTGTTCACGGGGATACACGCGTTCTGGATCGCCGGCCTGCTTTTAGCCTTGATCGATATTCCCGATTTCGGCACGCCGCTGCGGGGCATCGCCGGATCGGTGGAGCGGATAGCCGACGCGAAGTCCGAGGCAGCCGACACCGCCCTCTCGCAACCTTCCGAGAAGACCCGGGGCGTCGGGTAGTGCAGGAGCTTGGCCCTGCAACGGAACTGGGAAGGCAAAGCGACGGAAACAACCTCTTATGACAGCGCGGCAACATTGTCGCACCCCGCGCTTTTGCTGAGGACAACCGACCGAGCGACGTGTAGGAGTGCCGAGTATGCCGAGTCGCCCATAGCGACAGCGCCACTTCTGCCTCTGCGGATTTGCCTCGCGTTATGCCGATCGCCGCCACCAGCAATGCTCTCCTTCGCCGGCTGCGCGATCTGCTGGTTCTGTTGCTTGCGTTCGGCCATTTGAGCGCCGCCGTCCTCCATAGTGCCCACATCGACCATGTGGCAACCTCCGGCTCGACCGAGACCGTCTTTTCGACTGCAGGCCTGGGAAGCACGACCGGTGGCGACAGCGTTCTGACCGAACGGCATTGTCACGGGTGCTTCTCCGTCTCGCCCGTTCGGGCCACGGCAGCCTGGTCGCTCGCTGCGGCCGTGACGAAGCCGGTCGCTATGCCGACGAAGCGGCTGACCGGCACCTCCTCCGCATTGGATACTCCCCCTCCAAAGGCCTGATCTGAACGAACCCGCTCGGCGCATCCGTGCGCCTTCTTGCCTTCGTTTGCAGGTCTATTTCCATGTCTTCTGAGATCGCTGCCGCGCGAGAAGCGCGAGCGCATGTATTCGTCGCTTTGCCCATGGGTTTCGAGACGTGGGAGCGGCGTTCGTCGTCGGCCGGTCGATGCGGCTTGGAAACCCTCGTTTGCCTGGCGCTGCGCGATCGCGCCTCCCGCGCAGCGAGAATCGCGCCATGAAGCGGCTTTTCGCGAACTCGGTCCTGGCAACTATCGCGCTGGCTGCAATCGGCTTCTTCCTATTGAACTTGCCTCAGCAGAGCTCCGGCAAGCAATCGGAGGCGGGGCATGGCCACGAAGAGGGAGGTCACGCCGACGGCGTCGAAATGAGCGACGACAAGCTCAGGTCTTCCGATATCGAGCTCCTCGTCGCGGCGCCCGGCGTCCTTCATGACAGTCTGCTCCTCAACGGCATTTTGCAGCCAAATCAGGAGGCTCTCGTTCAGGTGACTCCTCGATTTCCAGGAGTCGTCCGCGAGATCAAGGCGAGCGTCGGTCATCGCGTCGAAAAGAACGACCTCCTGGCCAAGATCGAGAGCAACCAGAGTCTCACGACTTATGAGATCCGGGCGCCGTTGGCCGGCACGGTCATCGACCGCCAAATTTCTCTCGGCGAATACGCGTCAGAGCAGAAGGCAGCCTTCACGATCGCCGATATTTCCACCGTATGGGTCGACCTATCCGTTTACCGGCGGGACCTGAAGCGGGTGCGCGAAGGCGACAAGGTCGTCATCGATGTCGGCGATGGCGGGAAGCCGATCGACGCCAGGCTGACCTACATTTCGCCCGTCGGCAGCGCGGATACGCAGAGCGCTCTTGCGCGCACCAGCGTGCCGAACGAGGGGACAAGACTGAGGCCAGGCATGTTCGTCACGGCGCGCCTGATGCTCTCGGACAAGTCCGCGCCGATCGTCGTCAAATCGACCGCCGTCCAAAGTTTCGAAAACCGCAACGTCGTCTTCGTCCGCAATGGCCTGAAATTCGAGGTGCGAGAGGTCGAGCTGGGTGCTCGCGATCGCGAGCACGTCGAGGTGCAGTTCGGCCTGGAGGAGGGCGACCTGTACGTGGGACGAAACAGCTTCATCGTGAAGGCTGAAATAGCCAAGGGAACGGCCGCCCATGAGCACTGAGCAGGGCCCGGTCGGCGACCGGAAGCACGGGGTCATCACCGCGATAATCGCATTCTCGATACGCCAGCGATGGCTTGTCCTCTTTGCTGTGCTCGCAGTCGGGGCGGTAGGTGCGTGGAACTTCACGCGCCTTCCGATCGACGCGGTACCGGATATCACCAACGTCCAGGTGCAGATCAACGTGAGCGCGGCGGGCTATTCGCCCCTAGAGGTCGAACAGCGCATCACGTTTCCAGTCGAAACTGGCATGGGCGGGTTACCGAACCTCCAGTACACACGGTCGCTGTCCAGATACGGGCTAAGCCAGGTCACCGTCGTCTTCGCCGACGGCACGAACATCTATTTCGCGCGCCAGTTGGTCAACGAGCGTTTGCAGCAGGTGAAAGACCTCCTGCCGAACGGCATCGAAATGGCGATGGGACCGATTTCGACAGGCCTCGGCGAGATATTCATGTTCGCCGTCGAGGCGAAGAAGGCAGCCAAAAACCCGGACGGGAGCGAGATCAGCCCGATAGACCTCCGCACGATCCAGGATTGGATCATCAAGCCGCAGTTGCGGACGGTGCCCGGCGTAGTCGAGGTCAATACCATCGGTGGGTTCGAGCGGCAGTTCCACGTCCTGCCCGATCCTACCAAGCTGATGGCGTATCGGCTGAATTTTCGCGATGTGATGACCGCGCTTGCGTCGAACAATGCCAACGTCGGCGCGGGCTACATCGAACGAAATGGTGAGCAATACCTAGTTCGCACGCCGGGGCAGGTGGGCGACGCGAGCGACATTCGAAATATCGTGATCGGGGCGCGCGAAGGGATCCCGGTTCGGATCGGCGACATCGCAGAAGTGATCGAAGGGCGAGAGCTCCGTACCGGTTCGGCAACTCTGAATGGGCGCGAGACCGTTGTCGGCACGGCGATGCTGCTCATCGGCGAAAACAGCCGCACGGTGGCCCAGCGTGTATCGGCGAAGCTGGACGAGATCGCGAAATCCCTGCCCGAAGGTGTGGTGGCGAGGGCGCTTTACGACCGTACACGCCTCGTCGAGGCCACGATCGCGACCGTAGAGAAGAATCTGCTTGAGGGCGCGATCCTCGTCATCGTGATCCTGCTGCTGATCCTCGGCAACTTCAAAGCGGCCGTCGCCACCGCGCTCGTCATTCCCTTGTCGATGCTCATTACCGTGACGGGAATGGTCGAGAATAAGGTCAGCGCGAACCTCATGTCGCTCGGCGCCATCGACTTCGGCATCATCATCGACGGTGCGGTCATCATCGTCGAGAACTGCCTGCGGCTGCTTGCGGAGGAGCAGCACCGCAGAGGGCGCATACTGAGCCGCGAGGAGCGTTTCGATACGATTTTGGCGGGAGCAGGGGAGGTCGTCCAGCCCAGCCTATTCGGCACCCTCATCATCGCGGTCGTCTACCTCCCGGTTCTCACGTTGACGGGCGTCGAAGGGAAGATGTTCACGCCCATGGCCCTGACAGTTCTCATGGCGTTGGGCGGCGCCGCGATCCTGTCGATGACCTTTGTTCCGGCCGCTGTTGCCATTCTGGTGACCGGCAAAGTGACCGAGAAGGAGAACTGGTTCATGCGCGGGGCTCGCTTCGCCTATGTGCCGCTTCTCGATGCCTCGATACGCAATCGACACATGGTCGCACTGGCGGCCGGCGCGTTGGTGATCGTCAGCGGAATTGCCGCGTCTCGCATGGGCGGCGAGTTCATACCCTCGCTCGATGAAGGGGATGTCGCCACCCACGCGATGCGCATTCCGGGGACGAGCCTGACACAGGCCGTGGATATGCAGATCAAGCTGGAGGAGGCCATCCGGAAGGTGCCCGAGGTCCGCGAGGTCTTTTCCAAGATCGGCACGGCAGAGGTGGCGACCGATCCAATGCCGCCGAACGTCGCCGACACCTACATCATGCTCAAACCCCATGCGCAGTGGCCCGATCCTTCGATGACCAAGGCGCAACTCGTCTCCAAGATCGAGAAGGTCGTCGCGGAAGTGCCGGGCAACAACTATGAGTTCACCCAGCCAATTCAGATGCGCTTCAACGAGCTGATATCGGGCGTCCGCAGCGATGTCGGGGTCAAGATCTTCGGCGACGACCTGAACACGCTGTTGCAGGTCGCCGGGCAGGTGCAAAACGTGCTCCAGGGCGTGCAGGGGGCTGCAGACGTGAAGACCGAGCAGGTCTCCGGATTGCCCGTGCTTACGGTCAAATTGAACCGGCAGGCCTTGGCACGACAAGGCCTGAGCATCTCCGATGTGCAGGGTGTCGTTGAGATCGCGGTCGGGGGCAAGAGCGCCGGCCTGGTGTTCGAAGGCGATCGTCGTTTCGAAATCATCGTTCGGCTGCCTGAACACCTTCGTTCGGATATGGAAGCGATCCGCAATCTTCCGATCCCTCTTCCCGTGCGCGAAGGTCAGGCTGGGGCCATCAAGGCGGCTTGGGGAAATTCACCGTTGGGGCAGGTCCGTTATGTCCCGCTTTCCTCGGTCGCCGAGATCGACGCGGCTCCGGGTCCCAATCAGATAAGCCGGGAAAACGGCAAGCGGCGCATCGTGGTCACCGCGAACGTGCGCGGCCGAGACCTCGGCTCGTTCGTCGCCGACGCCCAGCGGCGGATCACCGACGGCGTCAAGGTGCCGGCGGGTTACTGGATCACCTATGGAGGACAGTTCGAGCAGTTGGTTTCCGCAACCAAGCGGCTGACCATCGTCGTTCCGATCGCGCTGCTCCTGATCTTCGTGTTGCTCTTCATGAGCCTGGGAACGTTCGCCGATGCCGCATTGGTCTTCAGCGGGGTGCCGCTCGCGCTCACGGGCGGCATTGCCGCCCTGCTTCTGCGCGACATCCCCCTTTCGATCAGCGCCGGTATCGGGTTCATCGCGCTATCGGGCGTCGCCGTCCTGAATGGCTTGGTCATCATCGCGTTCATCCAGAAGCTGCGATCGGAGGGCCGCCCTGTCGTCGAAGCCGTTCGCGAGGGGGCGCTGACCCGGTTGAGGCCGGTTCTGATGACCGCCCTGGTGGCGAGCCTGGGATTCGTGCCCATGGCGATCGCGACCGGCGCCGGCGCCGAGGTGCAGCGGCCACTCGCCACCGTGGTCATCGGCGGGATCGTATCATCGACCATTTTGACGCTGCTGGTCTTGCCGGCGCTCTACACGCTCTTCCGTCGTGAAGCGGTCACGACGAAGTCGACTTCCGCAACCGCACAAGGAGAAACTGCATGAAACCCGCCGCGTTCATACTGGCCGTATTGCTCTCGGTCGTCCCGGCTCACGCTCAACACTCACACGGTTCGAAGGGACCCAATGGCGGCGTTCTTGCGGATGCGGCCGGCGTGCATATCGAGTTCCTGCCGTCGGGAAATGCCGTGACGTTCAACGTCCTTAACGAGGACAACAAGCCCGTGTCGACGAAGGGCTATACGGCCTCTGCTCTAATCGTAAACGGCGACGATCGAGAGACGATTGTCCTTTCTCCGTCGGGAGAGAACGTCCTGAAGGGTGAAACGAAGAAGCCGATTACGGCATCCACCGCGATCACACTCATGATCAAGACGGACACGGGCAAGTCGGGCCAAGCCAAGTACAAGGGCTGAAGGCTCCATCCGACGACATTGTCGACGGCGAGACAAAGCCGCGCGCAATTTTGTCGGCTCCAAGCCGAGAACCGAGCGCGCGGCGGTTCACATGCCTTGTGGATCCCGTCCCCCTGCCATCCTCAAACCAAGCAAGCGCAGCGCAAGGGCGACCACCGGCCTCATTCGGCAGTTTGAAAGGCAGTCTTCCAATGTCCGACAAGACCGTCATCGGGCTATCGCGATTGATCACGCTGCAACAGCAATTGGACAAGGTTGCTCGAAACGTTGCCAACCAGACGACGACCGGATTCAAACGCGAGGGGCTTCAGTTCCGCGAATATCTCACGAAGGCGAAGGAAGCCGACGACATGCCCTCGGCTCCGATGCGATCGCTTGTGGCCGTCACCGGCTACACCGACTTTTCCGGCGGTCCCCTCAAGCCCACCGGGAATGGGACCGACGTCGCTATCGTCGGGGACGGCTTCTTTGTGATCCAGACGGCTGCAGGAGATCGCTACACGCGGAACGGAGCGTTCACGCTCGACAAGGAAGGCCGCGTAGTCACGTTGTCCGGCGATATCGTGTTGACTGCGACCGGCCCCCTGCAGGTTCCGCCACGCGATGGCCCGCTGAGCATCGGAGCCGATGGGACCATCTCGACGGCGAGGGGACCGATAGGACGTCTTCGCCTGGTGAAGTTTGTAGATAATGCCAAGTTGCGCGCCGAGGGAAGCACGCTGTTTTCATCGGAGTCTCCTGCGAACGAGGTGCCTCCGGCGCAGATTCGGCTCGCTACGGGAGCCTTGGAGGGGGCGAACGTAAACGCGGTACATGAGATGAGCAGTCTCGTCGCTGCGACCCGAGCCTACGATCAGGTTGCCAACACGATCCTGCGCGAAGACGACAAGAACGAACTCAGAAAACTGGCTGGTGAGGATTTGTAGGCCACGAAGCGCTCGGCGGCGGCCCCAAGTGGAACCCTGCGACAAGCGACGCACGCGCTCGCAATATTTGCGGATCGACGGAAGGTAGCCATCATGATAGGTAGCCTCGTCGTCTTCACTGAGAGCGTGATCATTGTCCGGTAGTCAGGTCATATCGGGAACTCAGCGCGTTACTGCGTTGCGCAGGATCGTGTCCGTTCTCCTGACCCTGGTGTACGTCCTGTCTGGCGTTCTTCATGGACTCGTTGATGTCGACGCCGCCATTCGCTCCGGATCATCCTTGGCGATCGCGGCCGCGGACGGCAAAACCTCCCAATCGCCCGAACGGGGTTTGGTAGCCGATCACCACTGTCACGGTTGCTTCTCAGTATCGGTCCCGGCGCCTGCGCAACAGGCTGAACTCGCCCTGGGCTTGAAGCCCGCCGAGTTGCCGAAATCGGCGGCTCCCTTGTACGGCAATGTTCGCGGTCTTGATCCGCCCCCGCCGAAATCTCTGACCTAAAGCGAACGACGCGGGACGCATCGCGCGTCCTGTCTCCGTTTCCCGTCAAACTCCCTCGCGCCGCCATTACGCAGCGCGATGCTGTCGTCCCTGTCTTTGGGAAGGCGACGGCGTCGCTCTCAAAGCCTTTGCGAGCTCAGTCAAGTTGCTGGGGCAGCAAGCGTGCAGGCGATCTGGATCGACAACGCATTTTTCAGAGACCGCTCTTTCGGGGCCATTCCGTTTTGCAGGCGCCGTCGGCGGTCACATTGGAATTGAAGGATTACGTTATGGAAACCAAGCAAGTTGAAGACTCGCAGGCTTCGACGCCGGACGACCTCTTGCAGCGATTATCCTGGGAGGTGAAGCAAATTCACGGCTGTTTGAGCGAAGTGCAGAAGTGTTGGGCGGCCGGTCTGGGTGTCACGGTGGCTCAATGGAACATTCTGATGGCGATATCGCATCTTGCGGACGAAGAGGGGGTGCGGGTCAGCGTGGTGTCGGAGAAACTGGCCGTGGACGCATCGTTCGTCACGGCGCAGTCGCAATTGCTCGAGTCCAAAGGACTGATCCGCCGCAAGCCGTGCGCGACCGATCGCCGTGTCGTCCTCCTCGCACTTTCGAGCAACGCTCGGTGGCAGATAGAAAACCTATCTAGTTCCATGAACGCAGCGAACGCGTATGTTGCCAATAACGCGAGCGGCAAGGCGCACCGACTTCTCGCAGAACTCGAGGAGCTGAAGAGCGTCCTCAAGCGCGCGAAGCTTCTGACGGCTTCGGACGCTCTCCGCCATTGGCCTCGCGGTCGCGACACCGCATGAAGTTTCTATCGATTTTGGTCGTGGCGGCGCTCAAACCGCTTTACTATCGCTTCGCCGCTGCAATGCTGCGCGACACGTCGTGGCAGGAGCCCTTGTTCGAGTTGATGTCTCCAAAGCGCGGAGAGCGCCTCTTGGCGTTCGGACGGGGAAGCGCAGCGACGGCGATCTCGCTTGCGGAGCGGTTCACCGAGCTCAGTATCGTTGTAGCGGATCCCGATCCATCGATCGTCCGAAAGTCAAAGCGAGCGATCGACGAACAGCACATCGAGAATATTACGTTCATCGACGCACCTTCCGTTGTGGCCCTTCCGGTTCACACTGGCAGCTTCGACCGCGCGATGTGCGTACTCGCCTTTCATTTGAGAACTCCCGATGAAAAGATCGCCTTGGCGAAGGAAACTTTCCGAATCCTGCGCCGTGGAGGTGTATTTTATGTTGCGGACTATGACCGACCGACCGGCCGCGAAGAGCGCATCGTCCTCAACCTTGCAGCGCAGATTTCAAGCAGGATTGCGGTTCAATCCCACGTCGATGGAACTTGGGGCAAACTCTTCAAAAAGGCGGGCTTTGCCGGGGCCAAACTGCAGTCCTCGCATTCGGTGCGGATCGGACGGGTTGCAATGCTATCGTTTAGGAAGCCGTGAAAGAACGTCGCATAAGACGGGTACGCTGCCTCCGAAGAAAAGCCTGCAGCTACGTCCCAGAACTGGGACAGGGTTACCCGCATGCTCGATTCCTAGAAGTTGCGATTGACACGCAACAAATGTTTGGGATTGTTATAATATTGCGGGTCGACGTGAGCCTTGCGCCCATGCTACCTACCAACTCGCGAACGTAGAGTGTGGTCATTGACGATTGGTCGGATCAGATCTGGATTGAGGCATGTTCCTGCTTTGCGCGGGATCGTGTCCGTATTTCTGATCGTGACCTATCTGATGTCGGGTGCGCTGCATCGGTGTCTCGACCTTGACGTGACAAATCCAACCGGTTCCCCGGTGGCTTGGATGGTCGATACCAAGTCCGATAGCGGCCCTGAGACCGGTGCCATCGTCGACCATCACTGCCATGGCTGCTTCGCGGTTTCCGTTGCAGCGCCTCCGCAGCAAGTCATGACTGTGATGGAACCCAAGCTGGCGGTCCTCATCCGGGCGACGGCCCCTCTGACCGACACCGTGCGCGGTCTCGATCCGCCCCCACCGAAGTTCCTGACCTGAAAATGACCGCTGGGCGCATCGCGCTCTGATTCCGTCTTTCGTCAGGTTTTCATCATGTTTTCAAAGTGCGTCACGCGTTTCGCGTGCGCGACGGCGTTGCTGGTCAGTCCTTGGCTGACGGCGGCGTCGCATTCGCAGACCCTCAATCTCGGGGCGGCGCTGCAGCGCGCGCTCGCGACCAGCCCCCGCTTGACCGCCGCCGAACGCGATATCGGGATCGCGACGGGCCAGCGCATTCAGGCGGGGGCGCTCCTCAATCCGGAACTGAGCTACGAACAGGATAACTCATTCGGTTCGGGCATCTATCGCGGGACGAAGTCGGCCGAGACGACGCTGCAGATCAGCCAGCTTTTCGAGCTGTTCGGCAAGCGCGAGGCCCGCATCGCGGCCGGCCAGGCCGGCGTCAACGGGGCGACGATCGAGCGCCAGGCGGTACGTCTGCAGATTCTGTCGGAAACGGCCATCGCGTTTCTGAACGTGCTCGGGCTGCAGCGGCGGATCCAGATCCTCGACGAGCAGGTCGCCGCCCTTGAGCGGCTGACGCCGTTGCTTCAGCGCCGGGTCGATGCCGGTGCTTCGTCGCCTGCCGAGACCGGTCGCGCCGAAGTCGCAGCGGCGCTGGTGAAGGCCGATCGCGAGCGCACCAAGGCGAACCTGGCCAGCGCGCGCCGCGAACTGGCGGTGCTCATGGGCGACACTTCCCCGAAGTTCGGCAACGTCTCCGGACGCCTCGACGCCACCACCCGCGCGCCGCCGTTTCAGACGGTGATCGCCGCCATCGACGCCAACCCGCAACTGGTGCGCTGGAATGCGGTTTATGCGCAACGCAACGCCGAACTGCTGCTGGCGCGGCTCAGGCCTTATCCTGACGTTCGCCTTTCAGCCGGATGGCGACATTACAACGAGACCAACGACGACGCGGTGCGGCTCAGCCTCACGGTTCCGATCCCAATCTTCGATCAGAACCAGGGCAACATCCTCTCGGCACAGCAGAACCTCGCCAAGACGCGGGCGGAACGCGAGGCGAACCGCAACACGCTGATCGTCGTCGCTGGACGGGCCTACGACAACGTACAGGGCTCGCTGCGGGAACTCGCGATACTTCGCGACTCCGGCATCCCGAAGGCCCAGGCCGCCTCCAACGAGATCGAACAGGGCTACGGCGCCGGGCGCTTCTCGCTGCTCGAAGTGTTGGACGCGCTGGCCAACGTCACCCAGGCTCGTCTGCGGGAGCAGGAGGCGCTGCAGAACTACCACGTCGCCGTTGCCACGATCGAAGGACTCGTCGGCAATCCCTTCGCTCTGGCGCGGGAGAGCGCACGATGAAGACTTCGAGTGCAATCGTCCTCGCCTTGGTCGCGGCTGCCGCCGGCGCCTTCGGCTATCGCATGCTGACACCCAAGGACGCACCCGCTGCGACGCAGCAGGTCGCCAAGCAGGATGCCAAGGAGGAGAAGGCCGGCAACGAGCACGCCGAGAAGGACGAACATGGCGCCGACCGCATCGTGATCAGCGATGTCAAGTTGGCGGCAGCAGGCGCCACCTTCGCCGAAGCGGGCCCGGCGACCCTGACCGAAACCTTGTCGTTCAATGGCGTCCTGCGCGCCAATCAGGAGACGGTGGTCCAGGTCACGCCGCGCTTTCCCGGCATCGCGCGTGCGATCAAGCGCCGGATCGGCGACGTGATCGGCAAGGACGATCTGCTGGCATCCATCGAGAGCAACCAGAGCTTGACGGTCTATGATCTCAAGGCGCCGATCGCCGGCACGGTGATCGACCGTCAGATATCGCTCGGCGAATACGTCTCCGAGCAGAAGCCATCATTTGTCGTGGCGGACCTGTCGACGATCTGGGTCGACCTGTCGATCTACCGCCAGGATCTTAGGCGCGTCCGGATCGGGGACGAGGTCCTGATCGATCCGGATGACGGCGTCGGCGACATCAAGGGCAAGATCTCCTACTTGGCGCCTGTCGGCGCAAGCGAGACCCAGACGGCGATTGCCCGAGTGATCCTGCCGAACCCGGAGGGGAGGCTGCGGCCGGGACTGTTCGTGACCGCTCGTCTGGTGCTGGCCGAGCGGAAGGTGCCGGTCGCCGTCAATGCCGGCGCGATCCAGACCTTCGAAAACAAGACCGTCGTATTCGTTCGCGAAGGCGACGACAAGCTCGAAGCGCGGCCTGTGGAACTCGGGGACGCCGATCAGAAGTTCGTGGAGGTTCGGGCGGGAGTAAAGGCGGGCGAGAAGTACGTGGCCCAAAACTCATTCGTCGTGAAGGCGGAGATGGGCAAAGGAGAGGCCGAGCATGATTGAGCGCCTCATCGAATTCTCCATCCGCCAGCGTTGGCTGGTGATCCTGTTCGTGTTGGGACTGTTGGCCTTCGGCGGCTGGAATTTCACCCGTCTGCCGATCGACGCGGTGCCGGACATCACCAACGTGCAGGTGCAGATCAACACACAGGCACCAGGCTATTCGCCGCTGGAGACCGAACAGCGCATCACGTTTCCGGTGGAAACGGCAATGGGCGGGCTGCCCAAGCTCGAATACACCCGCTCCTTGTCGCGATATGGCCTCAGCCAGGTGACGGCGGTCTTCCAGGACGGCACCGACATCTACTTCGCCCGCCAGCTCGTCAACGAGCGGATCCAGCAGGTCAAGGATCAGCTCCCCGCCGGCGTCGAAGTTGCCATGGGCCCCGTCGCGACGGGCCTCGGGGAAATCTTCCACTACTCGGTCGAAGCCAAGCCGGGTGCGAAGGCGCCGGGCGGCAAGGAGTTCACGCCGAGCGATCTGCGGACGATCCAGGACTGGATCATCAAACCGCAGCTCCGCAACGTGCCGGGCGTCATCGAAGTCAACACGATCGGTGGGTTCGAGCGCCAATTCCACGTGCTGCCCGATCCGGGCAAGCTCATGGCCTACAAGCTCGGTTTCCGCGACGTGATGACGGCGCTCGCCGCCAACAACGCCAACGTCGGCGCCGGCTACATCGAGAGGAACGGCGAACAGTATCTGGTCCGGACCCCGGGCCAGGTCGCCAACATCGCCGAGATCGAGGATATCGTCATTGGCTCGCGAGGCGGCGTCCCGGTCCGGGTGAGGGACGTGGCCCAGGTCGCCGAAGGCAAGGACCTCCGCACGGGCGCAGCGACCCTCAACGGAAAGGAGACGGTTCTCGGTACCGCCATGCTGCTGATCGGCGAGAACAGCCGTGCGGTGGCCCAGCGGGTTCAAGCCAAGCTGAACGACATCGCCAAATCGCTTCCGGACGGCGTCGTCGCCCGCGCGGTCTATGACCGGACCCACCTCGTCGACGCGACGGTCAAGACGGTCGAGAAGAATCTTGTCGAGGGCGCGATCCTCGTCATCGTCGTGCTGTTCCTCATCCTCGGCAACTTCCGGGCAGCCCTGGTCACGGCCTGCGTCATCCCGTTGTCGATGGCGATGACGGTCACCGGCATGGTCGAAACGAAGGTCAGCGCCAACCTGATGAGCCTCGGGGCCATCGACTTCGGCATCATCGTCGACGGTGCAGTCATCATCGTCGAGAACTGTCTCCGATTGCTCGCGGAGGCGCAGCATGAGAAGGGCCGGCTGCTGAGCCTGGAAGAGCGGCTGGAGACGATCCGCAACGGCTCGGCAGAGGTCATCAAACCGAGCCTATTCGGAACGCTGATCATCGCGGTCGTCTACCTGCCGGTGCTGACCCTGACAGGGGTCGAAGGCAAGATGTTCACGCCGATGGCGCTGACCGTGCTGATGGCGCTTGCCGCAGCGGCGCTGTTCTCCGTCACCTTCGTGCCCGCAGCCGTCGCGATCGTGGTCACCGGCAAGGTGTCTGAGAAGGAGAACTTCTTCATGCGCGGCGCCAAGCGCGTCTATCTGCCGCTTCTAGACCGTGCGATCGCCTTCCGGGGCGTCGTGGCGGTCTTGGCGGTTGTGATCGTCGGCGCGAGCTTGTTCGCCGCGAGCCGCATGGGTGGCGAGTTCATCCCGAGCCTCGATGAGGGCGACGTCGCTTTGGCCGCGATCCGGATTCCCGGAACGAGCCTGACGCAGTCGCTAGATCTGCAGATGGCGCTGGAAAAGAGGATCCAGCAACTCCCCGAGGTGAAGGAGTTCTTCACCCGGACAGGCACGGCTGAGGTCGCTACCGATCCGATGGCGCCGTCGATGTCGGACGGGTACGTCATGCTCAAGCCGCGCAGCGAGTGGCCGGACCCGGAGAAGCCGAAGGCGGAATTGGTCGAAGAGATCGAGAAGGCCGCCAACGACATTCCCGGCAGCAACTATGAGGTATCGCAGCCGATCCAGTTGCGCGTGAACGAGCTGATTTCAGGCGTCCGCAGCGACGTCGGCATCAAGATCTTCGGCGACGACCTCGACGTGCTGCAAGGAGCGGCCAGTCAGGTGCAGTCCGTAATTCAGGGCATCCGAGGGGCTACCGACGTGAAGACCGAGCAGGTCGCGGGCCTGCCGATCCTCACCGTCAAGCTCGACCGGCGGGCCCTGTCCCGCTACGGCCTCAGTGTCGGCGATGTCCAGAACATCGTGGAGATCGCCGTCGGCGGAAAGAGCGTCGGCAAGCTGTTCGAGGGAGATCGTCGCTTCGACATCGTCGTACGCCTTCCGGAGCGGTTGCGCGGCAACATCGAAGCGATCCGTGCGATCCCGATTCCGTTGCCTGCCGAGGAGCCTGGATCGGCTCCGATCACCAAGACCGCTTTGTCGGCAGCGCTCGGAGTACAGCCCCGTTACGTGCCGCTATCGTCGGTAGCGACGGTCGATTCCGCGCCAGGTCCGAACCAGATCAGCCGCGAGAACGGCAAGCGGCGCATCGTGGTGACGGCCAACGTACGCGAGAGGGATCTCGGTTCTTTCGTGTCCGAAGCGCAGGGCGCGGTCGCGCAGAAGGTCAAGCTCCCGGCGGGCTACTGGATCGGCTGGGGAGGGCAGTTCGAGCAACTGGTCTCGGCGACCAAGCGGCTGACCATCGTAGTTCCGGTGGCGCTGCTGCTGGTACTGCTGCTGCTCTTCATGAGCTTCGGATCGATTGCCGATGCGCTTCTGGTGTTCAGCGGTGTGCCGCTGGCGCTGACCGGCGGCGTGCTGGCGCTGCTGCTGCGAGGTATCCCGCTGTCGATCAGTGCGGGCGTAGGCTTCATCGCACTCTCCGGCGTCGCGGTGCTCAATGGCTTGGTCATCATCGCTTTCATCGAAAAGTTGAGACACGAAGGAAGGTCCGTACTCGAGGCCGTTCATGAAGGCGCGGTGACCCGCTTGCGCCCCGTGCTGATGACGGCGCTGGTCGCCTCGCTGGGCTTCGTTCCCATGGCGATCGCGACGGGCGCCGGCGCGGAGGTGCAGCGGCCGCTGGCCACCGTCGTCATCGGCGGCATCATCTCCTCGACTATCCTGACGCTGCTGGTGCTGCCGGCCCTTTACGTGCTGTTCCGGAAGGACTCCGCGCCGGCACCTCGACCGGAAAACACCTTGGATGACGCTGCGCAGGGAAGCCACGCATGACCGAGGCTGCTCAGAAGATGAGACTTCGGGTCGGCGGGATGGACTGCGCGGCCTGCGCCACGAAGATCGAGAATGCCGTTTCGCGGATGCCCGGGGTGCGGGGCGTCGAAGTCTCGGTGACTGGCGGAAGCGTTTCGGTCGAACATGAGGGGGCTATCCAGCGGGAGGCGGTCAGCCGCCAGATCGCGGCCTTGGGATACGTCGTCGAGGACGATCGCCCCAAGGGGAAAGGGGAGCCGGCGCACCATTATGATCATGGCGATGACCATGATGGTCATGGCCACGGTCTTCAACAAGCCGCCGACGGCCGGGAACCATGGTGGCGGTCGAGCAAAGTTGACGCGACGATCGCAAGCGGAACGGCGCTGGTGGTCGCCTTCGCCTTGGGAAAGGGCATCCCCAGCATCGAGAGTTGGGCCTTCCTGCTTGCGATGCTGGTCGGGCTGGTCCCCATCGCCAAGCGAGCATTTTCGGCGGC
Organism: Bradyrhizobium betae; assembly: GCF_008932115.1. NCBI lineage: Bacteria > Pseudomonadati > Pseudomonadota > Alphaproteobacteria > Hyphomicrobiales > Nitrobacteraceae > Bradyrhizobium > Bradyrhizobium betae. The sequence goes on along the minus strand of NZ_CP044543.1, from coordinate 6,898,753 downwards.
CTTCGCCGGAACGCCGTTCTCGATCGAGATGCTGATGACCATCGCGGCCGTTGGCGCGGTCTTCATCGGCGCGACGGAAGAAGCAGCGACTGTCGTTTTCCTGTTTCTGATCGGTGAACTTCTTGAAGGTTTCGCTGCGGGGCGCGCGAGGGCGAGCATCCGGGATTTGACCAAGCTCGTCCCGAAGATCGCCCGTCTCGAACAATCCGATGGCCAAGTCAGCGAGGTGGAAGCCGAGACGCTGTCCGTCGACGCTCTGATCCAAGTTCGCCCCGGCGATCGCATTCCTGCCGACGGCGTCATCGTCTCCGGAGACAGCGCCGTCGACGAGGCACCCGTCACCGGCGAGAGCACGCCGGTCCGCAAGAAGACGGGGGAGGCAGTATTTGCCGGCACCGTGAACGGAGAGGCTCTACTCCGGATCAAGGTCACCGCCGCCGCCCAGGACAACACCATCGCCCGTGTCGTCAAGTTGGTCGAGGAGGCCCAAGAATCGAAGGCGCCCACGGAGCGCTTTATCGACCGTTTCTCGCGCTACTACACGCCTGGCGTGGTGGTGGTCGCCACGATCGTAGCGGTCCTGCCGCCACTCGTATGGGCAGGCGCAACCTGGCGCGAATGGATCTACAAGGGATTGGCCATCCTCCTGATCGGTTGTCCGTGTGCGCTGGTGATCTCGACGCCGGCGGCGATCGCCGCGAGCCTCGCATCCGGAGCGCGCCGCGGTCTGCTCCTGAAGGGCGGAGCCGTCCTCGAGCGCTTGCGCGACGTCACCGTCGCCTGCTTCGACAAGACGGGAACGCTCACCGCGGGCAAGCCAAAGGTCACGGACGTCGTCGGATTTAGTCACGAAGAGGTCGAGGTCTTGTCCATTGCCGCGTCGCTCGAGCGCGGCTCCAGCCATCCTCTCGCGCTTGCCATTTTGAAGGCGGCCTCCGCCAAGGATGCTCGGCCGCAGCCGGTTGAGAACTTCGTAAACCTGGCGGGAGAAGGCGTTCGGGCAGTGCTGGGGGACGAACGGTTTTCCTTGGCTCACCCGCTGCGGCCGAACGGATCGTCGCGCTCTCTGAGGAGCAGAGAGATCTCGTCGAGGCGTTCAACGAACGAGGAAAAACCGTATCCGTCCTCGTCATCGATCAAGAGGCCGCCGGCTGCATCGCCATGCGGGACGAGTTGCGCAGCGATGCGGTCGCGGCTCTGCGTCGCCTGGCCGACGCCGGGGTCCGTTCGGTGATGCTAACGGGCGACAATCCCCGTACCGCCGCCGCCCTTGCGCGCGATCTTGGCATCGACCATCGCGCGCAAATGATGCCGGAGGACAAACAGCGCACCGTCGAGGCCTACAAGAACCAGGGCGAAGTCGTCCTGAAGGTCGGCGACGGCATCAACGATGCGCCGGCTCTCGCCGCCGCGGATGTCGGCGTGGCGATGGGTGGCGGCACCGACGTGGCGCTCGAGACCGCGGACGCCGCAGTCCTTCACGGACGCGTCGCCGACGTGCCAGCCATGATCGAACTGTCCAAGCGGACGATGGGAGTCATACGGCAGAACATCTCGATCGCACTGGGACTGAAGGTGGTCTTTCTGGTCACCACGGTCGCGGGGATCACCGGACTTTGGCCCGCAATCCTTGCCGACACCGGCGCGACCGTATTGGTCACCATGAACGCGCTGCGGCTGCTTTCGATACCGGGCAGCCGTGGGGCGGGCGAGGGGGCGTCTACATGACCGCCAACGGGGTCCAAACCAGCGACCGCGACCTGCGCCTCGACCTGTTTCGGGGACTGGCCAACTGGGCGATCTTCGTCGACCACGTTCCGAACAATGCGGTCGCTTGGATCACGGCCCGAAACTACGGTTTCAGCGATGCTGCCGAACTGTTCGTGTTCGTGTCCGGATATACCGTGGCGTTCGTTTATGCGCGAACAGCAAGGGCGAAGGGCCTCCTTGCCGCCGCCTTGGGCATTCTCGGCAGAGCATGGCAGCTCTACGTCGCCTACATCCTGCTGTTCGTCTTCTACGTCGTCACCATCGGATACGTCGCACAACGGTACGGCCACGCCCACCTGCTCGACGAATTCAACATCCGACTTCTCATTCGAGACCCGGTCGAGTTCCTCAAGCACGGGCTCTTGCTCGAATATAAGCCGCTAAACCTCGACGTCCTGCCGCTCTACATCGCGTTGATGTTCGCGTTTCCGCCGCTGCTGTGGGTCCTCATGAGGTGGCCCAACGTCGCGTTGGCGATCTCGGCGGGTATCTACGTCGCAGCACAGGCATGGGGATGGAATCTACGGGCGTATCCTGCCGGCCACTGGTACTTCAATCCGTTCGCATGGCAGTTCCTGTTCGTCATCGGCGCGTGGGTTGCGGTCGGGGGCGCGACTACGGCGAGGGGGCTCATCTATGCGAGGACGACACTTGCCGCCGCCTGTCTCTTTCTCCTGTTCGCCGCGATCGTCACACTCGCAGCGCGGACCGGCCACGCGGAAATGATCGTCGAGCCCGTCCGGTCGCTGTTCATTCCGAACAACAAGACGCATCTGGCGCCGTACCGCGTCGTCCATTTCCTGGCGCTCGCGATCGTCGTCTCGCGACTGATTCCGAAAGAGGCGCCGTTCTTGTCGGCTCCTTGGCTTCGGCCGCTGCGGCTGTGCGGAGAGCGATCGCTCGAAGTCTTCTGCGTGGGCGTATTCCTCGCCTTCGTCGCCTACTTCGCCATCGACCTCGTCTCCGATTCGCTCGCCTTCCAGATCGTCGTCAGTGTCGCCGGCATCGGCATCATGATCGCCTTCGCCTATTTCAAGACATGGACCAGGGAGTTTCGCGCCACAACCGGCCGAAGGGCCGTCGAGCCCGAAGGGATTCGACAGCCACGACTAGCGCAAAGGGAGCGATGAGATGGGTTTCGACCAATACCACGAACCGCCGCAGGAGCTTTCGCAGGAGGTCCGCACCTTCGCGCGGATGATGGCTTCGCTGATCGAGGAAGCCGAAGCGATCAATTGGTACGAACAACGGATGTCGGTCGAGAAGGATAAGAAGGCTAAAGCCATCATGGCGAACGCCCAGAAGGAGGAATTCAAGCATTTCGGGATGAACCTCGAATTCCTGCTGCGACGGAAGAAGGAGTGGCGCGAGGAGCTCAAGGGAATCCTCTTCACGCAAGGCGACATCGTCAAGCTCGGCGAGAAGGCCGAGAAAGCGGTCGACTGATCGCATGACTGCCGGAGCAGCCGGAATGGAACGACGTGGAGACCAGCGCCGGAGGGTTCTCAAGAAGGGATCGATCGAGTTCGGAAGCTCCGCGATCGATTGCTCCATCCGGAATCTCAGCGATCGCGGCGCGATGTTGGAGGTTGAAAGTCCGCTCGGCATCCCTCGCGAATTCACGCTTGTGGTGCCGGCGGACGGAACGCGGCGCACCTGTCGTGTCGCGTGGGTCAAGGAGAAGCGGTTGGGCGTGGAGTTCGAAGAGTGAGTTCGGCTCAGCAGCGGAGGCGCAAATGAGGAAGTATGGACTCTTTTTGGCGCTGGGAAGCATCTTGAGTCTGATCGCGGCCATAGGCGCCGCCGAGGGTCGCGGCAGTATCGCGAGCGAACGACCGTATGCCGCGGAGCACATCGATCTGCTTCCGGTCGACATCCGTCACGGTCTGGCCCGTCTGGAGCGTCCATGCGGCGGGAAAGCTGCAGCGACGCACTACTTCTCTACGACCATCGACGTCGGCGGCCTGCACTTCAGGTCGTTGCATTTCGAAAACTTCGCCTGCGAACGGCGAGAAGCGATCTGCCGGGCGGAGCGATGCCTTCATGAAGTCTACCTAGAGCGGGGTGGCCGTTCGCGCCGTGTCTTCAACGCCTATGTCGACGACATGAAGCTGATCAACGCCGGCGGGACCGTCGGATTGGAGCTCGAGGGAGGCCGGCGGGCGATATTGCGTTGGAACGGGCGCACATTCGCGCCTGTCCATTCATTCGGAAAGGGCCAAGAGCGGTGACGTCATCGATAATCTCGCATCTTCATTTCGGTGGCGCCGATATCTCCCTCTGGAAGAAGTTCCGGCTGTTCTTCACTGTGGGCGTCGTCGTGCTGCTTCTGAGCGCGGCGAAAGTCGCGGTCCACTACTTCGGATTCGAGTTCCTGGATCTCAACGGCCTGTTGACCAGCGGCATAGGCGGCGCCGTGTTCATCGTCGGCTTTCTGTTGTCGAGCATCCTCCAGGACTACAAGGAGGCGGAGAAGATCCCGGCCGATCTCAGGAATTCCATCGAGGCGATTGAGGGTGACCTGGCTTGCTTCGCGCAGACCAACGATGCCTTCGACCTGCGGAAGGCGCGGCTGTTGTTGCTTGCCTTGATCGACAGGCTCCGCGAGGGCCTCGGGCACAAAAACGGCCACAAGAACGTTCCTCCCGCCCTCGATGAGCTGGCCAAACTGACGCCGATCCTGGGCCGGCTCGAGGGCATGGGTATGGCCGCGAACTTCGTCGTCCGCCTCCGGACGAACCAGGACGTGATCCGGAGGGCATTGCTCCGGATCTACACCATTCAGCGCGTCGAGTTCGTGCCGTCCGTGCACGTGCTGGTGCAGACGCTGGTGTTCTCGATCGTACTGCTGCTCCTGCTGCTGAAGACGGAAGGCGACCCGGCGTCAGCGCTGCTGTTCGGCTTCATCACCTTTATGTTCGTCTACGTCCTCTACCTCGTCCGGCTCCTCGAGCAGCCGTTCGCCAAGGGGCACGGCTCGGTGGACGACGTAAGCTTTTTCCTGCTCGACGAGCTCGAGCGAAACCTCCGCCGAGCGCTCGAATATCCGGACGGCGGCGCCCAAAATACGACCACGACGGGAGATTGACACATGCACGGAGGAGGATCCGTCGGAACGGCCGGCGCTAAACACGCGAAGAGGCTCGCCTGGGCCCTCGCGATGACCGCGACCTACATGATCGCGGAGGTCATCGGAGGACTTGTGACCGGCAGCTTGGCGCTGCTCGCGGACGCCGCCCATATGCTGACCGACGTCGGCGGACTCGCGCTGGCGCTGCTCGCGATCCGCTTCGCCGCCCGCGAAGCGACCCCGCAGCGGACCTTCGGCTATCTGCGCATGGAGGTCCTGTCGGCGCTGGCTAATGCGGTCGTGCTGCTGCTGCTGACGGTCTACATCCTGTACGAAGCCTACCAGCGCTTCCAGTCGCCGCCGGAGGTCCTCAGCGGACCGATGCTCATCGTCGCCGCCATCGGCCTGGCCGTAAATCTGGTCAGCATGTGGCTGCTTTCGAGCGGGTCGTCCGAAAGCCTGAACGTCAAGGGCGCGTACTTCGAGGTGCTGAGCGACATGCTCGGATCTATCGGCGTGATCGTCGCCGCGCTGCTCATGATGTGGAAGGGCTGGGTTCTCGCGGACCCGATCATCGGCGCCGGCATCGGACTGTTCATCGTGCCCCGGACGTGGTCGCTCCTTAGTCAGGTCACGCACATCCTGATGGAGGGGACCCCGCCCAACGTCGATACCGCTGCGATCGAGAAGAAGCTTCTTGCCATCCCGGGAACCGTGGCCGTCCACGATCTGCACGTCTGGACCGTCACGTCCGGCTTCGACGCCATGAGCTGCCACCTCGTCGTGGCCGACATGTCGGCCGGGCGGGAGGCGCTGCGGGAGGCCCGGAACCTGATGAAGGCGGAATACGGAATCGAGCACACGACGATCCAGATCGAGGACGAGGCCATGAGAGGCGAGGAAACCGTACTCCATGTCTGAAACGGGTCACCGTAACGCTGGTCCCGTCGGCAGCACCGACCATGATCATCGGCATCATGACCGTCACGATCATGGCGCCGACCGGCACGGACATGACCATGATCATGGCGGGCTCGGTCACGTCCACGCTCCGGCGAGCTTCGGCAAGGCCTTCGCCATCGGCATCGGGCTGAACACCGCCCTGGTCGCGGCCGAAGCCGTCTATGGCTACCTCGGAAACTCGACGGCACTGATGGCGGACGCCGGGCACAATCTGAGTGACGTACTCGGCCTGGTCGTGGCCTGGGCCGCGTCAGTCGCCTCGAAGCGGGCGCCCAGTGGTCGTTTCACCTACGGTCTGAAGGGGGCGTCGATCCTGGCTGCGCTGGCGAACGCCGTGTTTCTTCTCGTCGCGACCGGCGCCATCGGATGGGAATCCATATTGCGGCTGTACGAACCGGAGCCTGTCGCCGGCCTGACCGTGATGGTGGTCGCCGCCATCGGCATCGTCGTCAACGGCGCCACGGCCATGCTGTTCGCGAGCGGCCGCAAGGGCGACATCAACATTCAGGGGGCGTTTCTGCACATGGCAGGCGACGCCGCCGTTTCGGCCGGCGTCGTGGCGTCAGCAGCGCTCATCCTCTGGACCGGTTGGCTTTGGCTGGATCCTGGAATGAGCCTGGTCATCTGCGCCGTCATCCTGTGGAGCACATGGAGCCTTCTGCGCGGCTCGGTCGCGATGTCATTGAGCGCGGCACCGTCCGGAACCGACATGGAAGCCGTCCGGTCATTTCTGCTGCAGCGGCCGGGCGTAGCCAAGATCCACGACCTGCATATCTGGCCGATCTCCACGACGGAAACGGCGATCACGTGTCATTTGGTCATGCCTACCGGACATCCCGGCGACGATTTCCTGATGGAATCGGCCCGGCTGCTCAGGACAGAGCACAAGATCGGACACGCGACCCTGCAGATCGAGACCGACGAGAACAACGCGTGCGCGCTGGCGCCCGACGACGTGGTCTAGCGTGGATGAGGGAGAGGACGACAAGCTCGAGCGCCTTCACCGTCTGAAGTCGGCGCTCGATATCGAGATCGACGTGGGAAACGAAAGAGGGAGGGTAGCATGCCCGAACTGTCCGCACGATGGCGACTGGCGAACGGAGGTCGGCGGCTGGGTGTTTTCCTGCGAGGAATGCGGTGTGCGCGTAGACGGCAGATTTCCTGCCAGACGCGTCGCGAATTGAGGGCGGTCGTGACAAAGGAGGCTCCGAAGGGCAGGGGATGGGCGGAAGGGTTCGACAGCCAAATATTCGGGAAGGGGCTGAGGTTACTTTTCGTGGCCTGCAGCCTGCTGTGCTTGCTGGGTTCACCGTCGTTCGCCCAGAGCGCCCGTGAGTTCGCGCGGGAAGGGTTCGCGGCAAAGGACAGGAAGCAGTTTCCGCTGGCCATCCAATTGTTCAGCGAAGCCATCAAGCAAGGGCAATTCACTCCCGAGCAACGCGGCTTCATCCTGTACGGGCGAGGGGTATCGTATGACGCGCTCGGACTGCGCGGTCTCGCCTTGGGCGATTTCGACGCCGCGATAGCGCTGTTGCCCGACTTTCCGAACTCCTACGTCTACCGCGCGCTGGCGTGGACCGATCGACGGGAATTCGACAAGGCACGCGACGATCTACTACAAGCTCTCCGGCTGAACCCGACCAGCGCGCTCATTCACAACAATCTCGGATCGGTCTACGAACGCAAGGGAGAGGTGGACCGGGCCATCGAAAGCTATGGGGAAGCCATTCGGCTGGATCCAACGGCGGCGCAAGCCTTCTACAACCGCGCCCATGCCTTCATCGCGAAGCAGGATTATCGGGCCGCGATATCGGACTACGACCGGGCGGTCGACCTGCAGCGTGACTTCGCGGACGCCTACAGCAACCGGGGCGGCATGTATCTCCTGCTGGGCGACACCGACAAGGCGATCGGAGATTTCGACGAGGCGATCCGTCTCAAGGGCACCGATCCGATCTTCTGGTCGAACAGGGCGAGCGCCTACATGACGATGGGACGCTACAAGGACGCGTTGGCCGATTTCGACCGCGCCCAAACGATCGATCCCGGCAACGCCGCGACCTATCTCGGACGGGGACGAGCGCGGCTCTATTCGGACGAGATCGCGGGGGCGATCGAAGACTTGCGTGTCGCTGCGAGACTGAGGCCGACGAACGCCTTTCCCGCGATCTGGATGCACATCGCCCGCATCCACCAGGGCAATCCGGACCGCGAGGAACTTGAGCGCAACGCGGCGAGGGTGGATCGCACCCAGTGGCCGGCTCAGGTCCTGGACTTTTACTTGGGCAAACTGGACATGGACCGGGTGCGCCAAGACGCCGGCGGCGGTGTGGGCGCCGAAGGCGAAAGGCGGCTCTGCGAGGCGGATTTCTTCGTCGGTGAGTTCCTGAGTCACGGCCAACAGAAGGCGGACGGCCGCCGGATGCTTCGGAAGGTTGTGGATCGGTGCCGTCCCGTGGACATCATCTTCGCCGCTGCTCAAGCCGAGCTACGCGACGACAAAGAGGCGAGGTAGAGGACGCGCATGTCGTCGTCCGCGGGGTTCCTTTAATTTCGACACGAGAGGACGGTCGGTGGTTCGCCACGATAGTGAAAAGGAGGACGCGAATTCCCGCAGCATGTCCAAGGTTCAGCGCGTCTTCTTCGTTGTTGGACTATTGGTGCTCATAGCGTTGTCGGCCAGTTCGGCCGGCATCCTGCTGCATCGCGCGTTTCCCGACAGCTACTGGGTCACGCTAGTCGGTCCTCTGGGCGCAGCGGTCGCCGTGATCGCTCTACGAAAACTGTTCGTCGGCTGAGTTCGGCGCAAACTCCCGGGTCCTTGAGGAGAGGAGCCGACGCGGCTGTTGTCGCGTCGGCTGCCGAATAGGCGCGAGGTTCCCAGTCGAGAAGCCGTGATTACTTGCGACCTTCGTGCTGCCAGTGGCCGGTGACTTCTTCGCCGGTCTTGGAGAGGTGCACGTGCTGGTCGACATGATCGACCCAGGCGACTGGGATGAAGTGATGATGATCGCCGTCGGGCGAGCTCTGTTTGGTGAGCTTTATCTTATCGCTACCCTCCAGATGGTCGACCTTGCCTACGGTCTTCTTGTCCGACGAAATCACGTCCATGTGCTCTTTGATCTGCGATGTGTCCCGCATGGGGTATCCTCCAGTGAGTGGAAGGATGCAACGCCCCCGTACCGGGAAGGTTGCTCTCGCGCGGCTGAAGGATGGCCCATAGGAAATATGATTACCGGCGTGACGGCTGATTGTTGCGACGACGAATTCACGCCGCCGGGGCTCCGCCGGTATGGAGAGCCGAACGACAGGTTGAAGATGCCTCCCATCGCCCGCGGACGAGCGACCATGTCGAATATCGACAGCGCTATGCAAGGCAGTGACGGCTTTCTCAAGTCGCTCATTGAGCTCTAATGAGCACGTCCATCATTTCCTGAATGACCGACATGATTCGGGCATTTGCCGCATAGGCATTCTGAAGCTGGATCAGGTTCGACATCTCCGAGTCCAGGTTGACGCTGGAGGTCGAATTGAACTTGGCCTGGAGCGTCGAGACGACGACGTTCTGGCCCTGCTGAAGCTGGGTCGCCTGCGTCGCGGCGTTGCCCTGGACGCTCAGGAACTGCTGGAGGTAGCTCGAGATGCTGCCGGTAAATGGCTGGCTCGACGAGCCCAGACCGGTCTGCGACGAGTAGGAGTACACCGCCGTCGTGAGCTGCGAGTAGAGATAGTCCGAGCGAGTGGTGTCGCCTGCGGGCGTCACCGGCGAGGTGTTGTAGACCGACAACTTGCTCGGATCGGTGACCAGTTGCGTGTTGACGGCGATGCGGCCGGCAAGGCCGGTCATCTGCGAGCCCGAGGCCATCATCGCACCTGTATAGAGAGCCTGCCCGCCGTCGGTGAACAGCGGCAGTTGCGGATTGCCCGAGCTCAGCGATGTGATCGTTTTGGTGATCGAGGCCGAGTTGACTTTGGCAAGGCCGGTGTTTTCGTCGGTGACCCGGAGCGTCATCGCCGGCGCCGGCGAGGGGGCCGCGGCGAATGTCAGACGCGTGTTTGGCAGTGCGGTGTTGAGCGCCGCCGCGATCACACTTATGCCGCTGGAGAAGTTCACGCCGATCTGGAACGGGTTGGCATTGGTGGCGTTCGGCAGCGGCAGCGCCGCAGGATCGGTCACGTTGACGAGGGTGACCTGGCGCTGGGTGTTGGTGACCGTGTCCGTGTAGGTGATGTTGACCGTGTTGCCCGGTTGCGCGCCGGAGAGGTCGAGGTCGAACCCGGTGGGCGGGCCGGGGACGGTGCTGCCGGCCGTCGTCTTGTCGGACAGCGCGCTCGACATCGTCGCGGCGAGCTGGTCGATCTGGGTCTGCGCCTGCACCAACGTCTCGTCGCGCAGCTTGAGATCGGCCGCCATCTGACCTGAGGATACCACGTTGTTGGCGACCACGTCGATCATCGAGCCGTTCGGCAGTTTGACGTTGAGTGCGCCGACGCCGGACTTGGTCGGATCGATGTTGTAGAGCGAGGTCGCCGAGAGGGCACCGGCAGATGCAAACGTGAATTGCGAGGCGAGACCCGCACCGACCAGTTGGATACCCGTCGTTGTGTAGATGTTGGCCTGGTTCGAGCCGTCGGTGGTGACGCGGAGGTCGACATATTTCGACAGCGTGTTGATGGCCTGATCGCGCTGATCCATAAGTGTCGCGGCGGACGGATCGTTAGCCGACAGGCCCTGCAGCTTGGTGTTGATGTCGGCGATCTGCTTCATCGCCACGTTCGCCGCCTGCGCCGAATTGCCGAGATCCTGCTCGACATTGGAGCGCAGCGACTGGATACCCTTGGTGGTGACGTTGAGCTGCCGCGCCAGCGCCTGCGCCGCGCCGAGCACGACGTTCTGCGCCGACGACGAGCCGGCGCTGGTCGACAGCGCCTGCAGCGACGTGGTGAAGTTGTTCAGCGCGGTTTCGAGCGTGCCGCTGTTGCCGGGCGTGCCATACACATTCTGAAGCTGCTTTAGGATGCTCGCCATCTGGTCGGCGTAGCCGCTTCCGCCGGTCTCGGTGCGGAGCTGGTTCAGCACATAGGTGTCGAGTTCCCGGCTGACGCCGGTCGTCATCGCGGTCGAGCCGAAGTCGCCGGTGGTGACCTCGATCTGGTTCGGCGTCTGGGCGACGTAGCCTGGCGTCTGCGAGTTCGCGACGTTCGATGAGACGATCGAGAGCGCGGCCTGATTGGCACGCAGACCGCTCATCGCACTGGCAAGGGCAGAATTTAGGCTCATGGTGAAGCTCGTTCTTGATCGAAGCAACGGGCGCGAGGCGTGTTGCGAAGTTCGCAAGAACTATGCCAACGATCAGAACCTCCGAAACGCAGCAAAGTCAGTAGTTTTCTGCAATAACTGCAAGCTCGCTCGCGGAGCGGGGTAACAATTGCCTGAGAGTCTCATGCAAATAATACAGGAGTGAATCGCGCTTTCGCGCGCGCGCGTCGGATTTCGTCGATGCATCGGTGATGCTCCGCTGTGTCCGGATGTCGAAGCGATGATCAAAAGTTCGATTTGACAGAAATCTACATGAGCAACGAGCGCTGATCGCGTCAACTTGTCGCTGCATTCCGCATGTTTACCAAGCGTTAACCAAGGTGGGCAAAATCTGCCTAGTCAGAAAAGTGGAAGCATTCAAGCGGGAAGGAACGTCGGTGGCGATCAATGATATTTCCACTCTCGCTGCGCTTCGTACAAAAATGGATTGGCACCAGCAGCGCCAGCGGGTGCTGGCGCAGAATGTGTCAAACTCCGACACTCCCAACTTCAAGCCGACTGATCTGGTCGAACCGAAAATTGGCGCCAAGGGTCAGGCCACGGGTCAGACGTTTGCGCTGGCTCTGATGCGTACCAACTCGTCCCACCAACTTCCTTCGGGTGGTGGGAGTTCTTCTGAAACAAAGCCGGGTGGCTACCAGACACGTCCCGCGGGAAACGCTGTGAGCCTTGAGGAAGAGATGCAGAAGTCGGCCGCTAACCAAATGGACTACGCGGCCGCAACGGCCCTGTACAGCCGGAGTCTGGGTCTTCTCAAGACCGCGCTGGGCAAGCGCTGACAAGACATCATCTTATATGCGCTCCGATTTTCTCAATCTCTCGCTCCAACCGCACATTGAGACACGAAAAACCCGCGTTTGCTGAACGCAGCAATGTGGCGCGATACGAGACTGGGGGGCCCAGTCTCGGCCTCGGTCCGCTTGCGAGGAAGGGTGCCCTCATTCGCCTCCTTCGTGCTGCCGGTGGCTACCGACTTCGTCGCCGGTCTTGGAGAGGTGCACGTGCTGGTCGACATGATCGACCCAGGACACCGGAATCATGGTGGTCGCCGTCAGGCGAACTGTGCTTCGTCAAGTTGATCTTTGTCGGGCCCTTCCGGGTGATCGACTTTTCCGACGGCTTCTTTGTCGATGGAATGACGTCCATGCGTGCCTTGATCTGCGTGGCGTCCAGCATCGCGCGTCCCCCTTAGTTGAAAACGCGAAACGCGCGAACCGAAGCAAGGTTGCTCGCCGTCCAGGGTCACCAGTCCATCGTTTAGTCGTGCGTAATTTGGTCGCAACCGGGCGCCTCCGTAGGAGGGAACGTCACGATGACGTGTGACTTGGGTAACGACTGATGACAGAGGGACTTGGAACATGAAGAAGCTTGGTCTTTTGGTATTCGGCTTGGCCGTTTCGTTCGCATTGCCTGCCTCGGCGGAGACGGTGATCGTCAAGAAGGGGGGACATCATGGTGGATACGGCGCGCGGGCCGAGATGCGCGGTCCCCATGGGGCCGGCATGCGTTATGGTGGCGATATGCATCGGGGGATGAGAATGCACGGCAACAGGACGGTGGTGATCAAGCGAGGCCACCACCGCTATTGAGGAAGCTCCGCGGAACGTACGGCTGGGGATGTCCTCCTCCAACAATCCGGCTGATGGTCGCTCGAATGCAGCGACGCGAATACGAAGGCCGCCTCCTGGGGCGGCCTTTTGGTTTATACTGTCGAAAGGCCTTCGTTGGCGTCGGGATCTGCGCTCGGAATCCAAAACACGCCTCGTCGGAGAGAACAGTCGTTAGGGCGCTTCCGATGTCATTTCCAGCGCCAGGACTGTGTTGGCTGAAACCGCGCTTGCAAGCCCCGTTTACGCCGACACGATCCAGCGTTGGCAATAGACGGTTCGCGTTGTCCGTGATGGGCCGTCAGAATTGCGAGCGGACGCGCACGCCGAAAATCGACGCCGGACCGCGGTCGCGGTTGTAGGCCGGGTTGACGACGAGCTGGTAGTCCAGCGTTGCGCGCCACGACCACAGTGGGAAGCTGTAGTAGGTTTCGATGATCTTCTCGGGGCCGGCGTTCGGCAGGCGTCCGTCTCCGACGAGAATGCCGAGACCGCCCGCATCGAGGTAAGTGCGGCGCGCTTGCGAGATGCCGTTCAACACGCCGGCGAATCCGAACGTGTCGTTAGGTCTGTTCCAGGAAGATCCCGCCAGCGACAGGCCGGCGGCAACCGTCGTATCGATGTCGGTGAATTCATAGGACTCCTTGGATCCGTCGGCGACGCCGGCCCTAGCGAAGACGCCGAGCTCCTTCGTGACCTCTTGCTCCAGGTTGACGCTGATGCCGGCCCGGCTTTGGTAGCGCCGGACCAGGGCGGTGTCCGCGGCTGTGCCCGTCGCCTGCGCGAGCGCCACGGCCTCGTCGAAGCGCCCCATGCGCCCGCGTGTCAGGAATCCCGTAACCGCGACCTTGCCCGGCTTGCCCCAGATCTCATGGCGATGTTCGATCTCGCCGACCCACTGGAATTGGGAGAACGTCGGATCCAGCTCGGTGCTGTTGGGAACGGTCGACAGATCGAACAAGCCGCCGCGGAATGTCCAGTCGCCCTTGTACCACTCGACGGCGGCGCCGTAGGTGAAGCCCCAAGCATCGGCGGCGTAGTCGAACGTGCCGGTGTCCACGATCGACCAGTTCATGAAATCCTTGCGCGGGTCGTGGGCATATTTGTTGGTGTCGAAGACGTCGGTGACAGCGAATTTTCCCACCGTCAGGACCAAGCGGTCGGCGCTCTGCGTGCCGGCGAACTGGTTGATGTCGGCATCGACCTTCTTGGTATCACCGCCGAGGTCGAACGTCTGACGGAAGAAGGCGCGGGGAATGCGGGCGTAGGGCGCAGCGGATCCGACCTTGTAGGCCTCGCCGCTCGGAAATCCGGCCACACCCAAGGTCGAGCTCAGGCCGAACCCCTGATCGATCTCCGGGTTGACCCAGAATTCTCCGCCGGCCCAAGGCCTGAAGCCGGCGTAGAGCGTCACGTCCCAGGTCTGTCGGGTCTGGTTCGGAATGAGGCTGTTCGTGCCGGTGTAGGGAGAGCGGAACGGTGGCGCGTACTGCTGCAGATAGGTCGTCTGCCCATGGATGCTGAACTGGTCGGTTTCGAAGGGCGTCAAGCCGTCCTCGAGAACCTTCTGCCCATTTTGACCGAAGCGGTAGTTGAGGCCGAGGCGGGCGGTCTGCACCGCGAGATCCGAGGACAGATGCTGCGTGCCGCCGAACGCTTTCTCTTTCGTCCCGAAGTCCGTGTAGAGATATTCGAACCGCGCCGACCAGTTTGCCGACAGGGCGACTTCGGCGCCGGCGCCCCAAGCGGAGCCGAGCCGAGTGAACCCGATCTTGTCTCCCGGGGTGCCGTCGAGCGGGTCGAGCGTCGCCTGGTCGTAGCTCCATGCGAAGCCGCCCGTGGCGTAGAACAACCAGGACCTCGACGCGTATCCCAGGCGGGCCCTCAGCGTTCCCGATGTCAGGACAGTTTCCTTCAGGGCCGCCGGCCCTTGAGCGCCGACGACCGAAGTTGTCCCGGAGATCGTATTGGGAAAGGTGAGGTCGCCTTCGATGCCGAGGAGCACGTGGGACGGCAGCACGTAGTTATAGCCGGCGCCCAGTCCGAGAGCGTAGGAGCCGGTTCCTTTGAACGCGTTGAGGGAGTTCGTCAGGTCGATCGATCCGGACGACGGAGCCAGTCCCGGGGCGCCGAAAGCGTACTGCGAGGACCCGACGCCATAGGCGAAATGGCCGCCGACGAAGGGGCCGCTCCAGTCGACGGCCTGGCCGGGCCGGACTTCGCCGAGTTCGGCTGAAAGTCCCTTGGCGGCCGGAACGGCCGCCAGGATCATGCCGATGATGACCTTCTTCATCGCGTCGAGCGTCCGCCTCTTCATACCGCTTTCGATACGGCGGCGGCCGCTTGGCAACAATTTGAATCTAGCCTGCACGCCGCCAATCCTGTCGCTGAATTGACCAGGCGTGCATTCGCCGCGAAATGTTTCACAGCGACCCTGCAGCACCCGCGGTTGTGCATACCCGTTTAGGACCCCGCCCAGTCGCAAGCGACCTCGAACGCTCGACGCCGCGAGGGCAGGTGATGGAGCGCGATGGTGGACGACACGCATCTGGAGATGACCCAGTGAACCCATCCAGCCTTATTGCGAATAGTTCTTAGTTGCAAGAAGTGCTATTGGACAGGTAATCGTTTAACACTGTCGACGTGATGGAATTGCAACAGTTGTTGGAGGCGCTGCGCCCAGTGCCCGCGGTGAGCGCGATCGAGGTGGATATCGGTGCCGACCTCCGGATCGTGTTTCGGCGCCTGCGTGGGCCTCTAAGTTCTTCTGGAGATCGAATCGCTCTGCCGGGTTACCGGTCTTCTCCGGCGGAGGTCCGGGGCGTGGCGCGGGGGAGTTGCCTCGCGCGCCGTCCGATGCCTCTCTCGTCGGCAGAAACGGGGGTCTCAGCAGGGGTCGACAAGGAGATGGGTGGTGGCTTCACCATCGAGTATTCCAGACCGCCCCGCGGCCGGACATGGTGACCCGTTCTCGGTGGCCGAATTGGAAAGCAAGACGCCTTAGCTTCACATACCTCCGGACACCACCAAACGGGCCCGAATCCCGCCGGGGCGGTCGACGAGACCGTTAGGGGGAATTGTCTGGCACAAGCGCCATCACGACCGCTGAGCGGCGACGGGGATGGCGGTCCTTGACTTTCTGTCGGCTGGGTCGCTTGGCCGCCGTGTCGAAAAGCGGAGAACGATCTCACGCCCGACTCGATGCGAGTGCTGAATTAGCTGGCGCAGCCAACGCCCGAAGAGCCCCGCCCGGGGGCGCTGCCGCGCTCCGGAGCGATCCGCGTCGTGAGTCGCTTGAGGTTCGCAAGCAATTGGCCCCGGACCTCGCCTTCGTCCACGGCCCATAGATCGGCGAGAATCGGCTCGGCCTTGGCGACGTCCCAAGGAAACAGGGAGCGCCCCTCGACCTGTGCGAAGGGACCGTCCGTCTCGGTCAGTATCCTGTCGCGGGGCATTTCGGCAACCAGGCCGCGTCCTCTCTCGCCGGCGAGCATCGCCGGGCCGACGCTGAACCAGCAACCCTGATCGACCGCGCGTTTGAGCTCGCGGCGCGTCCCGGAAAACCAATGCAGAACGGCGACGCCTGCATCGGACCGCGACGCGAGCGCATCGAGAACGGGCCCGGCGGCCCGCCTGCTGTGTATCGTCATGATGCGGCCTCCGACCGCCCCGCACATCCGAAGGATTTCGTCAAAGACGTGGCGCTGCGTTTCCCAGGTCGCCTTCAGTTCTGGGCCGCCATCCAGACCGATCTCGCCGACATACCGTGATCGCGGGAGCAACTCCTCGAAGAGCCCGAGTTCGCCCCGGCGTTCCTGCGCGATCTGAGGATGCAATCCGATCGCGGTACGGATGCGCGCCGCATCCTTCGCCAAGGCGGCTGTTCCCGACCAGGCCGAGGGCGTCGTCGTCACCGACAGGACGAAAAGGTCGCGCTCGATGCACTCCTTCGTTGTCGCGACCGGATCCGGATAAAGATCTAGATGGGCATGAAGGTCGATCACTTGACACCGTATTTCACGTGCAAGGCGCCGAGTTCGGCAAGTCCCCGTCGTAGCATATCCTTCAGCGCGTCGCGCTCCTCGATCCCCTGCCACGAAAGGGCTCCGCCAAGCCAATCGTCGAACCCCGCGCCCTTTGAGGCCGCCAGCGCCATGCCGACCGAGCGGACGTCGTCGAAGCCGGCGTGATCCGGATCGTCCCGACCGAGATGTTCGTAGACGTAGTCGGTCGGATCGTCTTCGCCCCAAGCGAGGAAGGCCGCTCTGCGGACCTGACACGGCACGCACCGCCCGCAATGGCGGTAGTTGTAGCGCTGAAAGCGGCCGCAACTCGTCGAGTTCGCCGCCAGCGTGCGCAGCAAGTCCTGGTCCGCGCACGTCTTCAGCATCTCGCCCTTGGTCGTGTATCCATAAGGAGTGTGGATACTCACGCCCAGGTTCGCGGCGTCGAGAACGTCCTGGAACCTTGAGAGGAAGTAAGGGTGGGCCGTACGGGTGCTCAAACTTCCGATGCGGCTTCCCGTCAGCGGCGGGTTGATGGCGATGAAGCCGTTTTCGCAGACGTAGAGCGGCAAGCAGCCGCCGGGACGATATGGCTTGAGCGCCGTGGCGACGAGAACCCCGAAGGCAAGGAAGATGATCGAGCGCGCCCGCTGGGAGGTATCTTCGGTGCCCGGAACGGCCGCGTTGTCGTTCAACTGGAAGTGGCGCAGACCGCCGCCGATCAACGACGCGAACCTGATCTGTTTTTCTCCATCGCCCCGGACTGTCTTGCTGATGGCGACGGGTCGCTGTCCGGACGCCGCAAGGTCGATGGCGCCGCTCAAGCTGTCTAGCCCACCCGACAGGAGCACGACGCTGCCTTCGGGCGGTCGGAAAACTTCCGCCGGCGGCTGCGGCGCTGCACCGCCGGCGATGAAACGGAATTGCCATCGGTCGGTCGTGAGAAACGTCAACGCGTCGGCGAGGAGGTCCGCGGACTTGTTCCAGAATGCCGGTTCGGCGACCGCGACTTCCATCTCGAACTCGCGTGTCCAGCCGTCCGGACTTAGGCTACGTCGTCCCGCTGCATCAGCCGCCATGACGGACATCGCGATGGACAGCAGATCCCACGCCCTGCGGTTCGGAGCCAGACGCGCTCTGCGAATTTCGTTGCGCACGGCCGCACCGGCGCTGCCGCGATCATCAGCCCCAGGCTGGCCGTAGAGGACGACCCTGAGCGTGCCTTTCTCCTTTAGCCGACGCACCTCGGCCGGCGCGCAAAGCAACTTCACTCTTCGTACCCCTCGAAGACCTCGAACGTCTCGCGCAACGCAGCCTGGACGACGCGCGCGACGCGTCCGGCGGTGAGCCTGCGTCCCTGTTCCTTGAGTTTGCGGAAGGAGGCGGCCACAGTCTCGGCGATATACGACCGCATCTGTTTCAGTCGAGCCAGCGCGACGGTCGCGGTGGGCGCTCTCTCCAGCAACGTCTTGCCGACATCCAGCTCGAAGCGTCGTGCCACGTCGATGGCCGTGAATTTCTCGATGACGAACTCGCGTTCAGGATCGGACAGATCGAGGAGATCGGCGTCCGGGTATTCCGTCAGCAATTCGGACATCGCGTCGTGGATGGACGCACGTTCGGCTTCCGCATCCTGAGTCCCGTCGATCGGTCTGACGGCCTCGATGATCGCGCTCGCGATCTCTTCGGTCGACCGGCCAGCGAGCGCGGCCGCATCGACGGGAGCGTTTGCATCCCCCTGCGCCGTGGAATAGAGGGCATGGCCGAGCGATCCCGCCGTTTGAGCGGTGCCGCCGAACCGCTGCGTCGCGAAATTCGATCCCCCGTAGCCATTGCGGACGTAGTGTCCGAGCCCGCGTCTAAGGTCGCGGCCGTCCCCGGATCGCGCGAAATTGCCCAAGCTCGAGCGAACGCCGCCGAACCGTCGTTCGGGTGCCAACGGCGCCGGCTGCAGGCTTGGCGGTGGCGCAGCGGGAGGCGGGGGCAGGGCGCCATCGGCCGGAGGAGCGTCCGGCGGAACGTCCGGAGATCCGGGCTGGGGTACGGGTGGGACGGGATCCTGTGGGGCGGCCGGCGTCCAGGGAGGGACCAACGGCACGCCTGGGCCGGGACCGTCACTAGATTGCGACGTTCCCATGCTCTCTCGTCTTTCTGATCGCCGTCTTCACCGGGCGCGAAACGTCAGGAGACGAATTCCATGCATCGAGGACACTTCTCGACCATGGACGGTCGCCGACCTTCGGCACGATGTTCGGTTGGATCTGTTGCGAAGGGCGGTCCGCGAGGAATGCAGCGAGACGGGCTCCTTGTGGTGGGTCGGCATCTGCGAGAGCGATGCAGGCGTTGAGGATAGGCGGGACACCCCAGTCCTGCTCCTTTCTGGCGCGCTCGAGCAGGCGATCCATCATCACCGTGACTTCGATACGCGAGACCCGGGTCAGCCTGTCCTTGAGCTGGTGGGCCATGTCGGGGTGCTCGAGCAGGGCCGTGAGCAACTCGGCCGCCTCCGACGACAGGCGGTCTTCGGGCGTGATAAGCGGCGCCTGCTCGCGGCCGACGTAGAGCGCGCCGCGCAGGTCGTGGTCGTGAAGGGGCGGCGAGAGCGCCAACCATTCCTTCACGAAGGGAGCGTTCCACGGCGCCTTCAGATCGAGATCGCGCCCCGCTGTCGCCGCGTCTTCCCATTCTTGGAGGAACGTAGGCTTTCCCTCACCCGAGGCGCTGACGTTCTTGACCAGTTCGGCATACGCTGCGGTGTCGCCGATGCGCTCGAAAAGCAACAGCTTAGCGAGCACCGCTTCGTCGACGCCAACGCCCTGCGCTTTCGAGATCGTCATCCGGATCGAGAGCGCGTTCAGGAAGCGCTTGATCAGCCGCGGATTTCCCAGAATCCCCGACGCCGTCGTCATGAGCGAGGCGAGCCTCTCGGCCGTGTCGAATTGACCGACAAGATGCTCGGGCAACTTCACGCCAAGCGATTGGACGAAGGCCCGGTCGACCTTCTTTCCCTGCCACGTCCGCTTGAGCTGGCCAATCATGCCAGCGCGGATCTTCTCCTTGTCGTCGTCGGACAACTCGCTGTTGTCCACGAACAGGAGCATCATGTAGGCGCGGACCTCCTGGGTCCCGAGCTGCGGCACCCGAATGGGAACTTGGATGAGCTTGTCGAAGTAGTTGGTGACCAGCAGGTCGTCGCTGACCCCGACGAAGTGCTTCCGGACGGCGTGCTTGATCATGTCGTTGTCGGCCGCGATCACGAAGGCGGTGTTCTTGAGGAACAGAAAGAGGCGGATCGCCTCCAGGGTCGAGATCGTGGTCTCCGGCAAGCATCGGTCGAGATCGTCGATCAGGACGACCAAAGTTATCCCGAGCTCCTCGAGCGCTTGTTCGAACGCGTCGCGCAGCGCCTGAATCTCCTTCGGCGGTGACGTTTCCTCCTTCGGGTTCAGCAGTTCGCCACCTTCCTGCGCCGCGTCCGCCGCAGCTTTCTTGGCGGCTTCGCCGGTTTCCTTCCCGACCCCTTCGGACCAGACCTTCTTGGCGAGCTCGAAGATCTCGCCGACCGCGCCGACCGGGGGCACCCCGAAATAGATCGAGGCGGCCGAGGTCGCTGCGAGTTTCGCGGCCCGGAGCCATTTCACGCGCTTGGCAAGGGACGCGACCTTATCGAGTGCCGTCTGTCGGCTCTCCGCTTCCTTCGCGAGCTTGTCAGCGATCACATCCATCAACGCAGCACGCGCGTCGTCATAGCCCTGGTAGAGCCAGGCATTGAACTCGACGAAGACGTACTTGTCGGCGGCCTTCTTCCCGCTCTCGTCCTTCCTGGCGGCGATCGCCGAGCGGGTGAGCTTGATCATCGAGGATTTGCCGATGCCCCAGGCGCCAGACACGCCGATCGAGATCGGGCGTCCCTTGGCCTGCACAATGATCTCGGCCACGGTTTCGGCGACGCCGGAGAAGTTCAGGAAGTCCCGCTCGGTCTCGTTATCGGGCCACATCGGCAATCTCTCGCCTGAAAAAGCTTTTGGAATCGAAATATCTGTTGCGCGAGCAGAGGAAAGGCACCGAGCGCTGCGTTGTTACGTTCCGTTCTCCGAAAGTGCAACCCAGACCTTCTTCTTACGTCCTATGGTTGCTGCTCTGCACACGCGCTTCAAGTCTCCATCGCTTCGGCCATTATCGCGAAAGTGACCTGCAGGACGCTGCAAAGAGGCGGGGATGCGGCCGACGGCCCCGCCGGGACCACTGCGACGAAACTCCTAGGCAATCGCCGCCGAAGTGGTAACCATCTCCGATCCGCTTCGGTTTGCGCCCTTTTTTGTTGCCCACTGCTTGTTTATATTCTGAGGTCCACACGACGGTCGGAAAAGCGGGCGGAGAGGCGCTCCACGCGATGGGCGATGGGCTAAATGAAGGCATAGTTGGCGACACCGCGAAGCTGATGATGCATCGGCTGATCGTGCGGATGCTTCGCCGCGACCCGTCATTGGTCGAGAAGGCGAAGTTGGCTCATGAGCGCCAAGCCAGTCAGTTCGCCGGCTGGCCCTTCGTGCGCGAGTGGCAGGAACTGCTTGCGCTACCGCCCAAGGAACTAGCCTCTAAACTCATCAGCCGCGACCGCGAGATGGTGCGGCTGCGTAATACCTCGCCGTTCTGGCTCGCCGAGGGAGTCGATTTTGGCGACTACCATGCCCGTGTCCGCTTGAGGAAGGCGGCGAGACGGATCGTCAAACGCAGCCTGTCTGCGCAGCCTGACTTCCTTGTTCCGGGAGGTCCTTGATGGCCGAAGATCGCGGCATACGGACTTTGGATGACCTTCTCCGGGTCGTCCGAGCCTTGGCCTTCGAATTCAACACGGACAACGTCTTCGTCGTCGGCAGCCAAGCCATTCTGGCATCGATGCCCGATGCGCCTGAGCCGGCAAGGGCATCGCCGGAGATCGACGCTTTCCCGGAGAACGCTAAGATCTGGGAGCTGGAAGAGAATGCCAAGTCGCCGGGCGGTGATCCGAACGTTGCGTCGGAGCACATCGACGGCTTGTTCGGTGTGAGCAGCCAATTCCACCGTACTCACGGCTTCTACATCGACGGCGTCGACGAGACGACGGCCAAACTGCCGGCGGGCTGGCAGGTTCGCGCGATCAAAGTAAGGACCGAAGTCGCAGGACGAAGCGTGTACGGCATAGCGCCGGCTCCGGAGGATTTGATCGCCTCCAAACTTGCGCGACTGGATGACAGGGACAAGCAATTCGTCGAGGCGATTCATGCGCAACGCCCGCTTGACCTTGACCTCGTCGAACGGCGGATCCATGAGACAAATCTGGATCCGGCACTCCAGCAACGAGCGATTGCCTATATCAGAAGTTTGAGGCCCGAGAAAAAGCCGGAAGCAGCAAAGTTGCCATAGGTCATCGCGGTTCAAGGGGAGGGCGAAGGGATCAAGTGCCCTACATCTTCCCGATCTTTAGCGTCACGGCGGCAGCCGATGGCAATAGCAACGGAGTGCCTGGCTCGATGGCAGGGGCCGTCAATGTATCTTTCGATACCTCCAACGATCTTTTGCGCCGCTCCCCATCGCAATCGAGATGATCTAACTGGGCGAAACGGAAGCAGTCGAGGCAGCCGACACCGGCGTTTTGTCGGAGCGGCCGGACCGGTGGCCCCAAGGAACATCTTCATGCTCGCGATCGTAGTTTGCGTCTGGCATCCGGAGACCGACGAGCTTCTCTTTGAGGGTGCGAGCACGTCCTTGAGCGTCCCGAACGTTCGCGACATCGTCGGGCCGTGCTTTCCGGAAGATCCCGAAATAATGACAGCGCACCCTGTGCCTGTTGTGCATGGGCGCGCGCTTCTTCACTTAATGGGAAAGAGCTTCGACGGTGATGGCGAGTTTCAGGTTTCCTGCGAGCCTCTAAGGTTCGCCGAGGTCTCTCGGTTGTCGAACTAGCGGCCCGAAACAATTTCTCGGCAGGGCCCCGCCATTGCGGCGCTGTCGGGTGTACTGCGCGCGACCACTCGCTCGATCGACGTCAGCTATCCAAAACCTCCCCATCCGCGTGCTTCGCTACCCAAACATCTTGGATGACGGAAGGGCGATTGATGCCTTGCTTCTTCAATTCCGGCTCAGGAACGCTTTGCAGGAAAGTGAGCGAGTAGACTCGATGATTCCCGTCCAGGATACTTAGGCCCGTTTCTATCGGCATGGTGACAGGCACGCGGGGGAACTGTCCTTTCACCGCCAGGTAGCTCACGCAAGATTCAAAGCGCTTCTTGCTGTTGTCGCCGCCATATCCATTCTCGATTCCAAGGACCAACGCCTCGAACATGGAATTCATGATCTTGCGGGAATTAAGCGACAGCTCGTCGAAGCTACAGTCGTGCGACACCTTCGTCCACGTGACCTTCTTCCACCACGATACCGGCTTCACGATGATGTACTGCCACCGATGGCCGTTGAAGGGGACCGGTGGGGGCCAGCCCATGCCCTCCTGGGTCGCTAAGTTCAATAGCCATTGATCCACCACGTCGTCCGGCCAATCCGGCAGGTCAGCTTTGATGTCGGCAAGCGCGACCAAGAGCGTCTCCTCAAGCGTTCAGGCGGGCCCGGTCGATTGTGCTGTCGACTCCACCTGCGGATAGTAGCGTTTGAAGTCGTCATGGCTCGCCAGTGCGCTTGGGCGATATGCGCCGACGCCAGCACATTGCCTGACTTCCGGCAGGTCGAAGCGCGTCCGTACGGTCGGATGTACCGGCGCCTGGTGGTTGATCTCGCGGACTTCGACTTCCCAGTTCCTGGTGCCGACGAGGTTTTGCAGCCATCGCCATTTCGGCAGACTGGCGGCGTAGGCGTCGAGCGTGTCGCGCATGCCCGCGATCTCGCAATGCTGAACGCCGTTCGCGCCGGGGAAGACGTTCAGTGCCGGTCCGTTGTCACCAGTCTTCGGCATCCTGATCCCGTCCACGTAGATCGGCCCGGTCATCAAGCCGTCCGGGATGGACGTAGCCTGCTCGCACATCCAGGCGAGGGCGATATCCGACAAACGCGATTCCGGTTCGGGATAGGATCCGCCGATATCCGAGTGGTTGCCTGCGAACCAGAGCTGGATGAGACGCGGAACACCCGGAGTCGCGGGGTGCACAGACGGCTCGGTGCCGCCCCAGCCGACCCGGGCGAAATCCTTGCGCGTCTCGTCGATTGCGTTCGCCGAGCGCGCAAAACGTACATGTTTGCTGAGAAGGCGATCGAAGTTCTTGCCTGTCCACTCGGCGGTATGAGAGCGCGGCGGATCGCCCTTGTTCGGGAAGTCGTAGATGGTCTTGAGATTGACCGTCCGCTGCCGTTTCCAGAACCAGATGACGGCAATCAGCATCGCCAGATGCGTGACCAGCCACGCCGGCACGATGAAGCCCCATAGCAGGCCGGCCTCCGAGACGATGGCCGTCAGCGCACCGAGGATCGCGGCCGGAACGAGCGAAGCGAAGAAGGCGAGGGCAGCGACGCCGAGAGTTAGGCCGGCCTGGATCATCCGGCGTCGCGGACCGCTGGCGCCGAGGGCTGCGACCGTATCGAACACGCCGACGAAATATGCCGCGGCGTTGGCATCCGAGCCGTCGCCGGAGCCGTACTTGGTCTGAAATCGCCGCGCCAGTTCGAGCCTCTCCGCCTCGAACTGCTCCCGCGGGTGGCCAGCGCCGTGTTCCAGCACGGTATCCACGGCCTCCCAAGCGATGTCCTTCACGGCCTTGCGGTAGCGCATCAATGGGCCGGCCGGCGTCTTTGTGGGGACGCCGCAAAGCATCAGCAGGTTCGCCAGGCTTCGGACGGTGTAGGCGCCCCGGCTGAACCCGAAGAGGAATATCCGGTCACCGTCTTCGTAGTGGTTGACGACGAATTCGTAGCAGTCGGCGATGTTGCGCTTGATGCCGTCGCCCGCGATGGACCCGAGCATCTTCTGGACAAAGCGTACCGGAGCGGTGAGGGCGGTCGCGCCGATATCCGTCCCAAGGCCGGCGTCGTAGAAGACCACTTGCTTGGACGGATCAATGGCCGTGTCCGCATGGTCGCGGCTCACACGGTACATTTTGAAGATATTGCTGATGCGCTGCTCCGGACGCGCCCCGCCGTCTTGGCCGGTTCCGTCGGAGTAGACGACGATATTCTTGCTCATCCTGAACCTGTCCATCCGCTGCGAGGACGATCTCCACCCGGAGCAATCCTAGTTCCCCGATCATGCCGCTTGTCGGCTGAAAAACCAAGAACACCGAGTGAACAAAGCTGGTTCCAGATGATTAAAACTTGAACAATATCATATATATAGCGTGATAAAATTAATCTGGTAGCACATCTTGCGTGGCCAAATTGCCATCATATCTTCTTAAGTGCGCCCGTCCGATCTGCAATCGGTCAAGGAGCCGCGACCGATCTTTCGATCGTTGAATCAGGGGGATGGGAATGGTAGTTAAAGCATCACTTTTCAAAGTCGACAACGGCGACATGGTGTTGTTCGAGACCGAGTCCGGTCGTCGGATCCTGACCGACATCAACATCCGGGAGGCGGCCGACGACGAGGACGACGACACCCCCAACGTCGGGAAACAGATCCGGAACAAGCTCGATCGGGACGATAAGGGGAGGCTGTTCGTCGATGGCTTCCTGAACACCCATCCGGACGCCGATCACATCCGGGGCCTGGTCAAGCACTTCCATCTCGGCGACCCGTCGACCTGGGTGAAGGCCGACGACAAGATCATCATCCGTGAAATGTGGTCCTCGCCGATCGTGTTCCGCCGGGCGAAGGCGAAGGATGAGGATCACGTCCTTTGCGCCGACGCCGAGGCTTGGCGCGACGAGGCCCGCCGCCGCGCCAACAGGTTCAAAAAGGAACGGACCGCCGAGGACGGCAACCGCATCCTGATCCTGGGCGAGGACGTCGACGGCAAGACCGATGACCTGACGGAAATCCTGGTGAAGGTCGACGAGGTGTTCTCGAAGATCTGCGGCGTTCAGGACACTTCCTTCGAGGCGCGGCTGCTGGCGCCGATGCCTGCCGACGACGAAGCGGAGGAGGAGGTTCTGACGAAGAACAACTCCAGCGTCATCATGCGTCTGGACCTGAAGGTGTCCAAGGTCACCCGCGGGCGCTTCCTTCTCGGCGGCGACGCCGAGGTCGCGATCTGGGACCGCATCTGGGAGCGCAACAAGAAGTGGCCCGAGCGTCTGCAGTACGACGTTCTGATCGCTCCGCACCACTGTTCGTGGCACAGCCTTTCCTACGATAGCTGGTCCGAAAAGGGCGAGAAAGCCAAGGTGTCCGAGCCCGCCCGGAGCGCCCTCGGGCAACCGCTGGATGGCGCGCTGATCGTGGCCAGCAGCAAGACCATCAAGGACGACAAGAACGATCCGCCGTGCATCCGTGCGAAGCGCGAATACATCGATATCCTCGATCCCGTGAAGGGCGAATTCAAGTGCGTCGCCGACAGTCCGGGCGACGATCCGCTGGCGATCGAGGTCACTTCGGCCGGACCGCGCGTCAAGCGCGCTGCGGTCGCCGTCAGCGTCGCCGCCGGCACCGGTATCGGAAGCCAGCCGCTCGCCCACGGATGAGCCGATATGGCGGCGATCTCCGCGGCAGACGACATTCCCATACCCGTCCGACGGGCGCTGCGCCTGATCGAGGCTCACCCGTCCGTCGAACGGGTGACCGCCGAACGGATCGAAGGAAACGACGCCATCCGGGCCATCGTGGAGATCCGGACCGAACTCCCGAACGCATGGAGGGCTGCGGGCGAGAGCCCGTCGGGCGTCCGCGCGGTCGAGCCCGTGACGTTCATCTTCACGGCAGGATATCCCTTGAGGGCGCCGCTTATCCGCCTCCGCACGGACTTCAATCGCAGTCATCCGCACATTCAGCCCTCGAGGAATGGCGGTCCACCTGAACCGTGTCTCGTCGCCGGTTCGCCGCGTGAGGTTCTGCGCGTTCGCGGAATAGGTGGCCTTTTCGAGCAACTGGTCGACTGGCTGGACAAGGCTGCGATGGCGCAGCTGATCGATCCGGAGCACGGCTGGGAGCCGGTGCGGCGTGACGGGATCGACGACGTGATCGTCGCGGATCCGACCTGGTTGACGGGTCTGCCCACCAGAGAGGGCGGCTGCTCGGTCTTCCCGGCGTGGTACTACGCTTACCGCGAAGCAACTTTGTCTACCTACCGGATCGGCATCCCGCGCGCCGCTCCGGTACCGCTGGGGCCGCGGTTCGCCGGCGAATGGCGATATGCGCCTGTCGGCGATGACGGGCAAACCGGCAACGCTCACGCACTGATCGCGTGGTCCGGTAAACTCCCGACCGGTCGGCCGTTCGTGGCGGATCGCTATCTTCCGGAAACGGTCACGACGATTGACGAGCTCTTGAAGCGGGCGGCCGAACTAGGCTGCCGCGAATTCCTGGAGCCGAAGCTCGGAATCCTGCAGGAGCGGGTTTCGCAATCGAAATTGAAGGAGAAGCAGCCGATAGCCGTCATTCTGTTGGCGCGACGCCCGTTCGAGGTGATCGGCACGACTTCGCCGATCGAGATATGCCCCTACGTCGTGGAATTGCGCGGCGGCGAGGCGCTCTCGTCAGGCAGCGGCAAGCTGGTCAGGACCGCCACGCACCGAGATGAGATATCACCCGAATTGCTGCGACGCGCTGCGGGCGACGACGGGCAGGCGCTGCGTCCGTGGACGCTCCTCGGCTGCGGAAGCATCGGATCCAAACTCGCAGTTCATCTCGCCAGGTCCGGACGGGGACCCGCGGCCCTCATCGACGACGGCATCCTGCAACCTCACAATTTCGCGCGCTACGCCACGCTTCCCTCCGACACGAAAGTCGAAAGCTTCTGGTCCATTCCAAAGGCGCACTACCTGGCCGAGGCACTCGCGACCCTCAAGCAGCCGACGGTGCCGCACGTAGTGGACGTCGTCGCGCGCGCATTCGATGATCAATCGATCGCCCCTTTGGTCGCCCGAGACAGCTTTGCCGTCGTCAATACGACCGGCTCCGCAAGCGTGCGCGAGGCGCTGGTCTTGCCTGGAGTCACGATCGACCGGCCCCGGGTGGTCGAGGCATGCATGCTGGGCATCGGAAGCGTCGGCCTGATGTCGGTGGAGGGACCGGCGGCCAACCCGTCGGCGACCGATCTGATCTGCGAGGCCTATCGCCTGATCCATTCGGATCCCACCCTCAGGAACGAGGTCTTCAACACGAAGGCCGAAGCGATCGCGATCGGTCAGGGCTGCGCGGCCATCACGATGCCGCTGTCGGACGGTCGCTTGTCCTCGTTCGCGGCGCCGATGTCCGAGCATATTCGCCGGCTCCAACGCGACGGTCTTCCCGAGACCGGCGAGGTGCTGGTCGGCAGTTTGGCGGCCGATGGGCTGAACCAGATATGGCATCGCAAGGATATCCGGCCGCGCATCGTCGTAGGCGACGGCACGGACAGCGTCGTGCGCCTTAGTCCCGAGGTCGACGACACGATCCGGCGAGAGGTCGCTGCGCGCCGTGGCTCGGAGACGGGCGGCATCATCGTCGGCCGATATTCGGACGTCGCCAACGTCTTCCACGTCGTCGGCACGATGCCCGCGCCGCCCGACAGCAAATTCTCGCGCGACGAGTTCGTGCTCGGTACCGAGGGACTGAGGCCCATGCTGGAAGATCTGATCGAAGGATCTGGCGGCGCGCTCTACGCGCTCGGGACCTGGCACAATCATCTCGTCCCCAGTGGCCCGTCCAGGAAGGACGTGAAGACCGCCGCTCTGCTTTCGATACGCCAGTATTTTCCGTTGCTGATGCTGATCCACACGCCGGCTGGATATGTCCATTTCACCGCTGAAGCCTTATCCGGAGCCGGCAGCTCACACAGCGCCGTGGTCAAGGTGGCAAGATGAAGAATCCGAGATCTCCAGACCCGTCGCCGGCCAGCGCCCATGACTGCACAGAGGCGATCCGATGATCGATATTTCGAAGCTCTTCGATCCCTATTCACGACAGGCTCGCCTGTTTCCGGGCTTACTCACGCTGTTTCCGATCATCCTCACTGCGATCGCGTGGTTTCCCCGGCTGGTCACCTCGAGCTGGGGCGCCACGCTGGTGACCATCGCGACGTCCTGCGGGCTCCTGTATGGCTTGAGCGTCCTGAGCAGATCGCGCGGCAAGAAGGTGGAGAAGCGTCTCCTGGCTGAATGGGGAGGTTGGCCATCGACGATCTGGCTGCGCCATAGGGAAGAACATCTTCCGCCGCCGGTGTTGGCCCGATACCACGCGTTCTTCGCGAAGAACGTGCCGTTGTTCGTTACGCCAAGCCCGGAGCAGGAGAGGGCGGATCCGAAGGCCGCGGACGCCATGTACGCATCGGGGGTGAAGTGGCTTCAGGAACGTTGCCGTGGGAAAGCCTATCCGCTCGTCGAGAAGGAGAATGCCGAATATGGCTTTCGCCGGAACCTGCGCGGATTGAAACCGATCGGGGTCGCTGCCTGCTTGGCGGCTCTTCTGATTTCAGTTCTCACCGTCGTCTGGCGCTACGACAACATCATCCCAGCCGTGTCCAGTTTCTCGATGTCGTCACTTCCCACGGCGTTGGCGGCCATTAAGCCCGCAGCGATCGGAGCGATCTGCGTCGATCTGGTCGCATTGACGGCCTGGTTTACCGTCGTACGCGACGATTGGGTTCGGGACGCCGGCGATCAGTTCGCGCGGGCCCTGCTGGCGTGCTGCGACACGCTTGAGGTGCCGGCTGCCGCCCAGCCCGCGGCGGCCTCATCCGCAAAACGTACGCGGCGGGCATCGACCGCGACCGGCGAAACCAGGTCCCGGCGGGCTCGCTCGGAAGGTGAGGAATCATGATCTCCGACGCGAGGAGGAGATGCATCTCCTCGCGTCGATCCATCGGCTCAACGATCAACTATCCGAGGTGGACTCATGCGCTTGCGGAATTTGGAGAAGTACAAGACGGGTGGTTCTGGCAACAACTTGACGCTTGGCATTCCGCTACCGAAGACGCCGGATGGCCGGGTGTACCGGTATTCACCCAACGAAGACGCACATCCGCGCCTCTTTCTTCTGGGCGACCGAGTATCGGATTTCACTCTACCCGAGGCCTTGACGTCTCGCATGACGCACGCGCCCGGTACGCCAGGCACAGTCTGTCCGTATAGCGGCGTTCTGGACGACGACGAGAACTTTACGCATCCGGACGACCTCGCGGCTGCCAAGGAAATCGTCGCTCATGCCTTTCACGCCGACGCCGCGGCGGCAATCCATGGCATGTTCGATGACCTCGCCCGGAAGAACGCTGGCAACAAATTTTTCAAGGTGACGACTGGTACACGGCCGTCGCCCAAACCCGCACCGCGGTTCGCTCGAAACGATCTTCTCCGCGAGTTGGTATGCGACGAGTGCGGCCGGGACTACGGCGTTTACGCCATTTCCTTGTTCTGTCCGGATTGCGGAGCGCCGAACATTCACTTGCACTTTGCGCGGGAAATCGCGCTCGTCCGGGAGCAGGTGGAGCTCGCGGGCCAACTCGGCTCGGGAAGGCATGAACTCGCATACAGGATGATGGGCAATGCGCATGAAGACGTACTGACGGCCTTCGAAGCGACCTTAAAGACGGTATACCTATACAAGGCGACCACTCGACCACCCGACGTCGCGGCGACGAAGCCGATCGCCAACGACTTTCAGAACATCGAGCGCGGCCGCAAGCGCTTCGCCGAGTTCGACATCGATCCGTTCGGAACTCTGACGGCCGACGCTCTTGCCGTCCTGACGCTGAACATCCAGAAGCGGCATGTCATCGGACACAATCTCGGCGTGGCCGACGCGAAGTTCGCCGAACATGCCGCAGAGGCCCGACTGGGCGAAACGGTGCCCCTGGTCGGCGACGACATCCTGCAGTTCGCCGCGATTGGTCAGTTGGTGATCGACGGTCTCGACGGATGGCTCGCTGCAGGCGGAGCTCCGCCGCCGGCTAAAGACAGGCTGAGCATTCCGCTGATCGCGCCGCCAGCAAAGAAGAAGTCCGAGTTGAAGATCGGCGAACTCGGGCCATTGGCGATCCGGATAGGATTGTGGGTATCGGAACAATCCCAAAAGGGCTTCGACTGCTTCATTCCCGAGCAAGACCTCATCGAGGCGTTTCCGGAATCCAACATCGACGATTTGGCGTTTGCCGTGGCCGAGCTCGAAAGCGATGGCTATCTGAGAACGAACTCGATGATTTCCACGCGGCTTCCGCGGATGTTCACCACCGCAGAGCTTTTTATCACGTTCGATCCCCATACCGGGCAAAGCACCCCCGAAACGGACGTGGTTGCGCTCGTCGATCTTGCTCTCGGCAAATCTGGGACCGGGACCGTCGATGCGGAAGAATTGCATGCGGCCTCCGGCTGGCCGCTTCGACGCTTCAATCCACCTTTCGCCCACCTGGTGTCGCAGATCGACGATAGACGGGTCCTTCATGGAGGCACGGAAGACTATCCATCACGCGGCTTTCTGATGACCGATGGCGATCGGGTTGCGCTTCAGCGCTTCGCGGCCCGGCTGCGCAGGTAATGATTGTCCTGATGCTAAGATACTGGCTGGAGGCACGCTGCCTGCACCACCCTGGTCCTTGATTTTCAACGCCAGTGAGGTCCTTCGCGAACGCCCTCGGCCGGAAGGATCAGCATTGTTTCTCCGAGGGGATGAGGACCGGTCGGCGCGATGCCCACCCACTGGAGCGTCTCGTCGAACGCCCACGCCTGGTCAGGCGGGCTTTCGGGTACGAAGTAATGGCAATACACGTACTCCAGAGGTTTTCCCCGTGGATCGAAAGCCTGCGCTCGCTCGATGATCTTCCGATGTCGGGCGCGCTCTACATCGTCTCCTTCAACGGCCTCGAAGCCGATGTGAACGATACCGGGGCGACCCGCAGGAAGTTGGTCGCTGGCTTCCGATAGCTTCGTCGTAATGTCGCGGGCCTTCGCATCGATGGCTTCGGGAGAGGCCGATTCCCAACGGAGCAGCACGGCAAGATCGCACTCGTGCACATATCTCGGGTTTTCCGCGAGCTTTAAGCGGCTCAACTGAATGTAATTGGCGTGCCTCACGTAGCGGCCCGAGAGCAGCTCCAGCATACGCGAACTCGACGCGAGCACATGGTGATCGTCGAGAACCTCGCGCAACGGATCGAGATCGAGCTCGCCCATCGCGCCATACGACATATCGTCGCTCCAAAGCAGCGAAGGCATGTCGGACCGGAGCCACTCGAGCGACTTCTCGGTCAGATAGGCGGGTGGCACCCGATCAATGGGGATGCGGAAATGGACATCGCAAAATGCGCTCTGCTCATTCTGGGAAAACCCTGTCGCGCTGGGGCGCCATAGCTCGCGCATCGCTGCTCGTTCCCGTTCACCGTATTGGCTCGTTTCCAAGCGCTTGCACTCGACTGCGAAGGAGCGCGAGCCGATTTCAACATCCATATCGTATGTCCGGCTCAGCCCGCGTCGCTCGGGT
The DNA here is from genome assembly GCF_008932115.1 of Bradyrhizobium betae. Taxonomy (NCBI): domain Bacteria; kingdom Pseudomonadati; phylum Pseudomonadota; class Alphaproteobacteria; order Hyphomicrobiales; family Nitrobacteraceae; genus Bradyrhizobium; species Bradyrhizobium betae. Next base: position 6,866,490 of record NZ_CP044543.1, on the reverse strand, counting down.
ACGAACTTTACCCGCGCGCCCGACGAGCGATAGGCGGATGCGACGAGCAGCTCGAAGAGCCCGCCATTTGGTTGACGCCGTTCACTGCTGACCAGGCGACGTGCCCGTTCTTCGACGCCGTCGACCGAAAGAAGCAGATCGAGACCGCGCCCGATCGCCTTGAACACCGGCACTACCCGCGATCCGAACGTCGGCTCGAAATTCCAGACATGATCGATAAAAGCCTCGGCCAGGAAGAGATACCAGCCGAATACGTCGGACTCGTCGAAATATCTGCCGCGGTCGGTCTCGTCGACACGACCCAGCGACGCCGCGTACAGGCGATTGGCCGCAGCATTGCGCCGCTTCTTCCACTCGTCCTGGCCAATAAAGTCGCGAAAGTAGGTCACAGCCCGCCGGACATCCGGCTCATCCGGCCAGTCATCGCCCCGTTTGTCTGGAGGTCGAAAGAGTGTTGCCGGAAATTCCTTTGGGGCGAAGGCGTCTCGACGCTTGCTTTTCATGAGTTAAAGAACGCGCAGTTGCTCGGGTTTCTGATCGATAACCAAGGGCGCGCCGCGCTCTTTTCACGCCGAAAGAGAGCGGGCAGGCCGATTACACCCAAGTATGCCTCCGATGCCAACGAGGCAACGCAGGTTCAAAGAAGTTGCGAGTTCCCATCGCCAAGCAACTCGAGCAGCACTTAGTCGCAATGTAACCGTCGGGGAATGAAACGACCCCCGCAAGTCACCTGTCGGATCTTGGCCGGGGAATACGTCGACACCGTCTCAGTCATAGGCTTCCACCCTCGTGGCAAACTCCAGGGTGGGTGCGGGACTGAAGCCCGCCCGATCCGGAACGCCGTGATTGAACAAAAGCATGCCCTTCTTCGTGTCCTGGGGTTCAACGCCACGACGCAAGAGCGCGTTCACCACGACTTGGCGCGGATGAGTTTCATCCTCGGGCCCGGCGGAGATGACGCAACCAATCGATCTTCTGGATCCGAACCCCGAGACATTTCCGACGATCCGATTGAGCAGTGCAGGGGAGATGTTGTTGCGGCTGCCGTGATGCGGGACCTGGAATATGTTCAAAGCGGTGCCGAACTGAAGACCGATGGCAATACCGTACGACACGGCAGCGCCAAGAGCTCTCAAGCCGGCGTCCGCCGTCAGGAAGATGTTTCGACCGTCGATCTGACCGTACAAGACCACGCTGGATTCGTTTTCCGCCGCCGTGATGCCGCCTTCACGGAGCGTCTCGGTGAACAGGTCCTCCGCGATGATGCGCCGGATCTCCGTCGCCACGCGTCGCCCGATCCCTGTGAGCCAATGCCCCAAGAGGACGAGGAGTTGTTGCGCGGGCTTTGGGGTGTCGCGGAATTGGGGGAGGAGGCCCTCGTACATGGCCTGCGTCGGCGAAAGCACCGTGAAGGGCCCGATCTTTGCGCCTAGAAACGGAGGGTGAAGCGAAGTGCCCCGCTTCAGGGCCAAGTCTCGGATTTCGCTGACGATCGGGTAGGCGCGCCGCAAGTCCGCGGTGAGGCCCTCCAGCGTCCATCGAGGATCGTGGAAGTAATCCATCATGTTTTTCGCGTGGTATTCGGGAACGTGCATCCAGAGGTTCTGCACATTAAGTTGCGAGATGACTGCGCGAAGACCGCTGATGTGATCGTTGTCCGGATGCGTGCTGACGACGTGCTCAACCGTGTTCGTGCCGTACACCGACCGCACGTGCTCGACGATTGCTTCGCCGGTTTCCTGGAATCCAGCGTCGATGACGATCACGCGCCACTCCGCGCCCGTCCAGTAGCGCATTGTTATCGCGTCGCCGCTGTTGGCTCCCGACCCGACAGGATGAAACTCTATTTCATAGGCCATTTGGGTGGTGTCCAGAATCAATGTTGGCTATGTAGGGAGAAATGTCGCCGCCCTAAGCGGCACCGGATCCACGCTTGTTCAGCAGCCGGTCGATTTCCTGGAGACGTTTCTCCGTCAATCCGGCTTCTTTTGCATATTCAGGCCAGCGATCTATGGCACTCTGAACTTGTTCGAAGAACTGCTCGGCTTCCTCCTGCGGAATCGACGCATTTTGCGCAACCTTTAGAATGTGCTTTTTGGTCGGGTTCTTCCCTTCACCGTCCACAGCTAGATTGTGCTCGCCCCCGGGGCCCTCCGAGAGCGTGAGGTCGTACGCCGGCGTCGGATGCCAAACTCCATCCTTTGCGAGCAGGAAAGCGTGATTTTTAGCGTGATCGTCCCGGTTGTGTGCGAGGACGTTGAAGATCATCCGGACGAACATCTGGCGTACGTGACGCTCGTCGCGCGTCAGAAGTCGCGTGACTTTCAACAGCGTATCGTAGTCGATGGACGGAGCCCGATGATCGGCCTCCAACAGCCCGCTCACCGTCTGTACATGCGCGCTCCCACCCTCGGTTCTGTCGAACCTTTGGACGGCGAAATAGCTGCCCTTCTTGGTTTTGATGAGCTTAGTGGCGGGCATATCGACGCCTGCTGCCTTCGCCATAAGAGAGTAGGCGTACTCTTCTTTTCCTATTTCGGAGTGATCGACGTTCGATTTGAACTTTACCAGCCAAGCTTCGAAGCCTTCCGGAAGATCGGTGCCGGTATCGGCTACGATCTTACCGGTCTTGCCATTCAAGCCGATCATAATCTTGGGGCGGACGCCGGCGGAGCCACCTTGGATTTCGAGCAGACGATCCACGTCGGCTTCGTCGACCTCGCCTTGGACCGCCTCAGCTTGCGCAGCAAGCCAATCGAGGTCGACGGCGTCGCCGGCGGCTTTGCTAAGGGAATTATCGGGAATGTAGCGCAACGCTCCCATGCCGGTCTGGCCGACGTATGCCAGGCGGTCAAGAGGCGTGAGGAGCCTGAAGTCGTATCCGAGGTTCTGCAGATGACGATCAAGAAGCATGCGGCCCCAACCGTCGGGGAGGCTATCGTTGAACATGCCGTGCAGCCCGGCGAACGGCGAATTCGGCGCCGGCTTTGCTCCCTCGCCGACAGGAAGCTTGAACGGAGATACGTTGAGGCGCCTCGCGGCGAAATCGGGGTGGTACTCGAAATACGCCCGGCGTTCCTCTTTGCTCCATGCCAATGTTCCTACCTCGATCTTTTCGCCGTAGAAATCGAGCGACACCCCCAGCTTTTGGATGCCTTGGGGCGGTTTTCCGTCTGGGACCTTCGGCTTCTTCACTTTCTGCGTCCCCGAATTCTGACAGGCTTGGATGCCAATGTTCCTACCTCGATCTTTTCGCCGTAGAAATCGAGCGACACCCCCAGCTTTTGGATGCCTTGGGGCGGTTTTCCGTCTGGGACCTTCGGCTTCTTCACTTTCTGCGTCCCCGAATTCTGACAGGCTTGGAAATCACGTCCTCGATCGACCTGTGCGGCTTCGGAGGAAACAGCCCCTCGAATTCCTTTTCGGCGCCGAGAGCGAACGCGATGGCTATGAGGAACTCTAAGGAAGATTTGCCTGTGCGCTCAAATTGCTTCAGCGTGCCCAAGCTGACCTGAGCGCGGGCGGCAAGCCCCGACTGGGTTAAGTTGGCCTCTAATCGCCGCTGCTTTGCGCGGTTCGCTATATCGGAAGCAATGTCTTGGGGTGAGCTTAAATTAAGGGATATATCCATAGCCTCTGTTCCCATTATCTGGCAATAATAGATATTATAATATCTCGTATAAGTCAAGATCAGGATTGCGCCGTGCCTTTGGCCCTCGGCTAAACCGCAGAACCGTCCGCGTCGGCCTTTACCCAGCAGCGCATGAGAGGCCGTAACAAAAGCGCTAATGCGTCCCGAGCGGCTTTTGCGCCTCCGAGAGGCTTAACCCGGCCGAACAGTGAACGGAGGGGTGGCTTGGTCGCCGGCTTCTCCCTTTGATTATGCTCCGGCCCGCCTTTATCTCTAGGTGCTCGGAGGTTTCATGCTGACGAAACAAGCCAGTAAACACGACACAGATTTCTACGGGTGGACCCAGGAGCAAGCCGGCATCCTTGGGGCAACTTCGCCTGCAGACACGCGCCTTGACATCGACAATCTGGCTGAAGAGATCGAAGGCATGGGACGTGCCGAAGTCCTGGCGATATCTAGTCTACTTCGACAAACCCTAATTCACTTGCTGAAATCAGCCCTCGAACCTGAAAGTCAGACTCTAACGCGTTGGTTTGAGGAAATCGTCACATTCCAAGGCGATGCCGTCCTGGCCTTTTCGCCAGGACTGAAGCGGCGACTCGATCTTGAGAAAATCTGGCGTGTCGCCTGCAACGCAGCTACCCGCACCTTGGAAAATCGTGGGGTAGTCGGACCTCAATTGCCGTCGACCTGTCCGCTCTCGCTCCATGATCTTCTTGACCCCGAGTTCGACCCCGGCGCAGCGACACAAGTGCTATCTGCCGCCATCCAATCAGTGGCCAAGCACGGCATCTGAGCATCAGGCCCACAGGGCAGTACGCGCCATGATCAACGCTGGTGGCGCTGACCACATTTTACCTGTCCGGCCGAACGAGAGCGCAAACTTGGGTTTAGAAAGCCCAACGGTAACCAGGAATTCACAACTCTCCGGCGCAAGCCTTGCCGATCGGGTTGACCTCCGCCGTGCGTCGACCGATGATTCTGCAAAGACGCGCAGATCGGATAAGTAGCGTGAAGGCTGTTGCAATAGACCCGTTCGAGCGACGGATTGTCGTCGAGGAGGTAGACCCCACACCCGCTGAGCTCAGGCGATTGTGCGGGTCTCCCAGGCACGTTCTCGCGACCCTTCCCAATGGGGATGTAATCCTGGCCGCGGAAGGAGAGGGCGCCGATGCCGGGTTTTCGTTAGGAGGGTCGAAGGCTATTCGCAGCTCTGCGATCGTCCTTGGACGACGGAATTCCTTCGGAGACCGTACGGCAGCGCGGTCGAGTCTCGAAATGCTTGAAGGCCTGATCCGCTGGGTCAGCCCAATCTCGGTTCCGGAACCTGCGCAATCGGGAGAGACCGTCTCGGTGATCGTTGTGGATCCCGAAATTGGATTGATTGATCGCGCCGAGATGGGACGGACTGCCGCCGGGATTGATCACGTTCTGGGAGGAGCACCAGTGCCGTTGCTGAATGCTCCCGGCGGCGACATCGTCTACGGGAAGGCCCAAGAGGACGGCTGGCGCTGGAAAAAGGACGGTTGCGTGTTTGGTGGCCGCTGCGTGATTGTCGGGAGCGACGCGACGAACACGCCCGCCGAGCCCGTCGCAAGCGTTAGGGTACTTCGACGAGACGTGCGCTTCGGTCCGCCAGCCAAGACACTCTGGCTCGGATACGACAAGCATCCGATGAGGATGACCGCTCGTCCGAGCGCTTGCCCCTAGGCCGATCCTATCAAGCGCCGCAGCCCGTACAGGCTCAGGGTGCGCCAGCAACAGCCCACACCCGGCCCCGATGACCGGCCGGTAGATCACGTCAACAAGCGCAGCGTGGCTCGGCCTATCGCAGTGTAAGTTACCCTGCGATAGGCCGAGCTATCGCTCAGTGCCAAAATTGAATCTCGAAGCGCCAACACCGCCAGTGACAGAATTGAGTCTTCCAGAACCAGGGGCTGATCGAGCCGCGACAAGCGTGAAGACGCCGCCGGCCAGAAAGACCAATGGCATCAGTAGGCGAGTGACAAAATCAACCAGAGGCCCCAGTGACAAATTCAAACGCGAACGACAAAGGACAAGGCGAGCCTGCGGCTGACGCCGCCCACATCCATTATTCGCATAAGGTATATTATGGAATATCTTTATATACAATTCTATCAGATACTTAGATAAAACTCCTGGCACGCTGCCTTCGCCCTGCGGCCGTTTCCGGCTTCAACCTCAACCGACGCCTCAACCCTTGACGGCTACTGTGCATGGGGTTGTTTTCGCGTTTCTTGTCCGGCGTATCTGCCGAAAGCCGATATTGCCGCGACGTTGTCCGGCTGCAATAAGCGAGCTTCGCGAGATCGCAGATGACCTTCTGGCCCGACGTCCGTATAGGTTTGCATCTCACAACAAGAACAAACTTCCGAGGAAGCAGACCCATGGTCTTTTCAACCCGCTTTTCCCGACGCACGCTTCTCAAGGCCTCCGCCGCGACCGCCGTCTTTGGCGGCGTCAGCGCGCCTTATGTGGCCCGTGCCCAGGCCGCCGAGTTCACCTACAAGTTCGCCAACAACCTGCCGGAATCGCATCCGTTCGTGGCGCGCGCCCGTGAGATGGCGGCGGCCATCAAGACCGAGACCAATGGCCGGTTCGACATGCAGGTGTTCCCGAACAGCCAGCTCGGCTCCGACACCGACATGCTGAGCCAGGTGCGCTCCGGTGGCGTCGAGTTCTTCACGCTGTCCGGCCTGATCCTGGCGACCCTGGTGCCGGCGGCCTCGATCAACGGCATCGGCTTTGCGTTCCCGGATTACCCCACGGTCTGGAAGGCCATGGACGGCGACCTCGGCGCCTATGTGCGCGGCGAGATCAACAAGGCCGGCCTCGAGGTCATGGACAAGATCTGGGACAACGGCTTCCGCCAGACCACTTCCTCGACCAAGCCGATCAACGGTCCTGATGACTTCAAGGGCTTCAAGATCCGCGTTCCGGTGTCGCCGCTGTGGACCTCGATGTTCAAGGCGTTCGACGCCTCGCCCGCCTCGATCAATTTCGCCGAGGTCTATTCGGCGCTCCAGACCAAGATCGTCGAGGGCCAGGAGAACCCGTTGGCGCTGATCTCGACGGCAAAGCTGTACGAGGTCCAGAAATACTGCTCGATGACCAACCACATGTGGGACGGCTTCTGGTTCCTGATGAACCGCCGCGCCTGGGCTGCGCTTCCGGACGACATCAAGACGATCGTCGCCAAGAACGTCAACGCCGCCGCCGTGAAGGAGCGCGAGGACACCGAGAAGCTCAATATCAGCGTCAGGCAGGAGCTGACCGGCAAGGGCCTGCTGTTCAACCAGCCCGAGGTCGGGCCGTTCCGCGACAAGCTGCGCTCGGCCGGCTTCTACAATGAGTGGAAGGGCAAGTACGGCGAGAAGGCCTGGGAGCTGCTCGAAAAGTCCGTCGGCAAACTGTCGTAACGCGTCAGTAATAGGGGCCTTGCCAGGAGTTTAGCCTACATGGCTCATGTCGAGATGACGCCAGCGGTGACGCGCACCTTGGCCGGCGAGGTGGCCGAGCCCCCTCGCCGCCGGTCCCTGCTCGGTTCGATCGAGCTTGCACTGAAATGGCTGGTCGAGATCCCGGCGGCAATCCTGGTCGTCGCCGAGATCGTGATCCTGTTTGCCGGCGTGGTCTCGCGCTACGTGCTGCATGCGCCGCTGGTGTGGTCGGACGAGCTGGCCTCGATGCTGTTCCTGTGGCTGGCCATGCTGGGCTCGGCGGTCGCATTCCGCCGCAGCGAGCACATGCGGATGACGGCGCTGGTCGGAAGCGCCGGTCCGAGGCTCTGGGCTTATCTCGACGTGGTCGCGACCTGTGCGGCGCTGGCGTTCCTGCTGCTGATCGTGCACCCATCCTATGAATATGCCTATGAAGAGAGTTTCATCACCACGCCGGCACTCCAGATCTCCAACACCTGGCGCGCCGCCGCGCTGCCTGTAGGCATCTGCCTGATGGTGCTGTTCGCGCTGCTGCGGCTCGCCCGCGTCGGCGATCTCAAGACGTTGCTGGCCGCCGTGGCAACGGTCGTGGTGTTGATCGCCCTGTTCTGGTTCGCGCAGCCGCTGCTCAAGCCGCTCGGCAACATCAACCTCGTCATTTTCTTCGTCGGCGTGGTCGGCTTCTGCGTGTTCGCCGGCGTGCCGATCGCGTTCGCCTTTGGACTTGCGATCTTCGGCTATCTGGCGCTGACCACGCGGACCCCGTTGATGGTGCTGGTCGGACGGATGGACGAAGGCATGAGCCACCTCATCCTGCTCTCGGTGCCGCTGTTCGTATTCCTGGGACTCCTGATCGAGATGACCGGCATGGCGCGGGCCATGGTGGCGTTCCTCGCGAGCCTGCTCGGCCATGTCCGAGGCGGCCTTCATTACGTGCTGGTCGGAGCCATGTACCTGGTCTCCGGCATTTCCGGCGCCAAGGCGGCCGACATGGCCGCGGTTGCGCCGGTTCTGTTTCCGGAGATGAAGCAGCGCGGCGCCCGCCCCGGCGATCTCGTTGCCCTGCTCGCCGCCACCGGTGCCCAGACCGAAACCATTCCGCCGAGCCTGGTGCTGATCACCATCGGCTCGGTCACGGGCGTCTCGATCTCGGCGCTGTTCACCGGCGGCTTGTTGCCGGGCGTCGTGCTGGCGCTGACGCTGTCGGGGCTGGTTTGGTGGCGCTACCGCGGCGAGGATCTCAGCCATGTTCGGCGCGCCACGTCGGGCGAGATCGCCCGTGCGTTCGTCATCTCCATCCCCGCCCTGGCCCTGCCCTTCGTGATCCGTTACGCCGTGGTCGAAGGCATCGCCACCGCGACCGAAGTATCGACCATCGGCATCGTCTATGCGCTGGTCATCGGGCTGCTGATCTACCGGCAGTTCGACTGGCGGCGGCTGTTGCCGATGCTGATCGAGACCGCCTGCCTGTCCGGCGCGATCCTGCTGATCATCGGCACCGCGACCGGAATGGCCTGGGGCCTGACCCAATCCGGCTTCTCGCGGGCGCTTGCTGCCTCCATGACCGGCCTGCCCGGCGGCTCCGCGACCTTCATCGCGGTCTCGATCCTGGCCTTCGTGATCCTCGGCAGCGTGCTGGAAGGCATACCGGCCATCGTGCTGTTCGGGCCGCTGCTGTTTCCGATCGCACGCCTGGTCGGGGTGCACGAGGTGCACTACGCCATGATCATCATTCTGGCGATGGGTATCGGGCTATTCGCCCCGCCGTTCGGCGTCGGCTATTATGCCGCCTGCGCCATCGGAAAGGTCGATCCGGCCGAAGGCATCAGGCCGATCTGGGGCTATCTGCTGGCGCTGCTGGTGGGATTGATCATCGTCGCGATCTTCCCCTGGATCTCGATCGGATTCCTGTAAAGCGCGGCGTTCAAGGAGGGGGTCGATGAGCGAGCGGCAGAACCAGTACAACATCGGCCTGGACAAGACTCCCGCCAACTACGTGCCGCTGAGCCCGCTGAGCTTCCTCGCGCGCAGCGCCGCCGTCTATCCCGATCATGTCAGCACGGTCTATGAGGGCCGCAGCTTCACGTGGCGCCAGACGCATGAGCGCTGCAAGCGCTTTGCGTCCTGGCTTGCCGGCAAGGGCATCGGCGTCGGCGACACCGTCGCGGCGATGCTGCCGAACATTCCGGCGATGAACGAGGCGCATTTCGCGGTGCCGATGACGGGTGGCGTGCTGAACGCGCTCAACATTCGCCTCGATGCGCCCTCGATCGCCTTTCAGCTCGACCATGGCGGTGCGAAAATCATTCTGGTCGACCCTGAATTTTCCGGCGTCATCACCGATGCGCTGGCGCAGATGAAGGGGCCGAAGCCATTCGTTGTCGATGTCGACGATGCGTCCTTCAAAGGCGGCAAGCGCATCGGCGAGATCGAGTATGAGGCCGCCATCGCGCAAGGCGATCCGGACTTCGTCGCGATCCCGCCGCGCGACGAATGGGACGCGATCGCACTGAGCTACACGTCGGGCACGACAGGCAATCCCAAGGGCGTCGTCACCCATCATCGCGGCGCCTATCTCAACGCCGTCAGCAACATCCTCGCGGGCAATCTCGGTCAGCATCCGGTCTATCTCTGGACGCTGCCGATGTTCCATTGCAACGGCTGGTGCTTTCCCTGGACCATGGCGGCAGCCGCCGGCATCAACGTCTGCCTGCGCAAGGTCGAGCCGACCAAGATCTTCGAGCTGATCAAGACGCACGGCGTCACCCACATGTGCGGCGCGCCGATCGTCTACAACGTGCTGATCAATGCGCCTGACGCACCGAACGGCAGCGCGGTCCGCCGCGTCGTCGGCTTGATCGCCGGCGCCGCACCGCCTGTCGCCGTGCTTGAAGGCGCCGAAAACATCGGCATCAAGCTCACCCACGTCTATGGCCTGACCGAGGTCTACGGCCCTGCCTCCGTCTGCGCCGAGCAGCCCGGCTGGGACGAGCTTCCGCCCGCCGAGCGCGCGCGGATGAAGCGGCGGCAGGGCGTGCCCTATCCGCTCGAGGAAGGCGTCACCGTCATCAATCCGCAGACCATGCAGCAGGTGCCGCGCGACGGCGAGACCATCGGCGAGGTCATGTTCCGCGGCAATATCGTGATGAAGGGCTACCTCAAGAACGAGAAGGCGACGAAGGAAGCGTTCGAGGGCGGCTGGTTTCACACCGGCGATCTCGGCGTGCTCGACGAGCACGGCTACGTCACCATCAAGGATCGCTCCAAGGACATCATCATCTCCGGCGGCGAGAACATCTCGTCCGTCGAGGTCGAGGACATCCTCTACAAGCATCCGGCCGTGCTGTTCGCGGCCGTGGTCGCAAAGCCCGACCCGAAATGGGGCGAGGTGCCTTGCGCCTTCGTCGAGCTGAAGGACGGCGCGAGTGCGACCGAGGCCGACATCATCGCCTTCTGCCGTACGCATATGAGCGGCTTCAAGACGCCGAAGGCGATCGTGTTCGGACCAATCCCGAAGACGTCCACGGGCAAGATCCAGAAATTCCTGCTGCGCAACGAGGTTGGCTCGGCGAAGGCGATTACCGCCTGAGCTTGCACTGACCTCAGACACATTCGGAAACAAAACTTCGTCTGCGCGGTGAATGTGCGTCGTCCCGCAACCGATCGCGTGGGTTTGACGACATCGCGACGCGACAGGAAAAGATTGGAAAACGTTAGAGACGCATTTACGATTCAGCTTCGTCGGATTCGCTGCTTCAACATGATTCGCCGCGCGGGCTGCGCGGCCGGCGACCGGCGCTGTTGGGGCGCTTCATGCGGTTGGTGTCGTGAGCGCGGACGTGCGGGCGCGTCTGCCGCTGCTGCTGTTGACGGCCGGTCTGCTGCTGCCGCGCGCGGCTGATGCGCAAGTCATGCACGAGTTCGGCGCGTTTTCGGGTGCGCAAGGCCTCGGATCGCCGAGCCCGAATGTGCCGCCCTATGGCTTCAGCAGTTTTTCGGGCGCTGGATATGGCGCTCCGCAGGCACAGAGTTTTCCGGGCGTCTGGTTCGGCAATGGCGGCGGCGTGCAGCCGGGCTATGGCTGGAACGCAGGGTCTTGCCGTCGATGCGCGGTTCGGCGGCCTGCGGCAGTCTTTTGGCGGCGGAACCGACCGTGCCTCGCGGACCGAGACGACGCAGGCCACGTTTCTGGCGATGACGCAATTCACGCAGGCCCTGCTCGATCCCACTATCGACGGCCGCGGCATCGGGCCCGCTGAATTCGACGCCGAACTCTCCACCTACGCCGCGATGGGGAATGATCCCACGCATGGCGGCATCGGCCGCGAGGCCTATGCCGCGCTCTACGGCAAGCCCTCACTTGCGACGGCGCAATGGAGCGTCTGGGCTTCCGGCTTCGCCGGATCGCAGGTGTCGACCGGCGGCAGCGGCGGCGCCAGCCGGAGCTTTGGCACCGTGGTCGGTGCCGACTATGCACTCTCGCCGCAGACGCGGATGGGCTTCGCGCTCGCGGGCGGCGGCACCGGCTTTGCCAACAATTTTTCGAGCGGCCGCTCCGATTTGTTTCAGGCTGGCGCCTTCGCCAGGCATTCGATTGGATTGGCCTATGTCACAACCGCGCTCGCTTACGGGTGGCAGGCCATCACCGGCGATTACCAGGTGACGCCGGCAGGCACCGGCCAGCTCAACGAGGCCATCAACGCCAACGCCTATTCCGGCCGGCTCGAAGGCGGCTATCGTATTGCCACGCGCTGGCTCGGCGTCACGCCCTATGCAGCCGCCCAGATCACAACTTTCCGTCTTCCCTCCGATGCGGCGCAGCCGGCCTACACCGTCGATGCGTCGCCGGCCGCGCCCGGCAGTGACAGTTTCACCGACAGCCGCACCGAACTCGGCCTGCGCACGAGCGCATCCTTTGCGTTGCCCGGTAGCGTGATGAACCTGCGCGGACGATTGGCCTGGGCACATGATTTCAGCGCCGGGCAGCCGATCCCGGCGGCGTTCCAGTCGCTACCCGGCCGGGGCTTTCTCGTCGGCGGCACGGCACTGGCACCGAACGCCGCATTGACCGGCGTTGCGCTGGAGCTGCGGGACTTGCGCGGCTGGTCGGCCTCGGCGAACCTCGACAGCGAAGTGTCGAGCCTGGTTCGCTCCTATACGGGCAAGGCCGTGCTCCGCTACGCCTGGTAGACCCGCTTATTGCGTCTCCAGACGCAGCCCGTCATAAGCCGGCACCACGCCCGCGGGCAGCGATTGCCGGATCACCTCGTAATCGACGTCGGCGGTCATGTTGGTGATGACGGCGCGCTTCGGCTTGAAGCGCTCGATCCAGGACAGCGCGTCGTTGATGCTGAAATGGCTTGAATGTTGGGTGTAGCGCAGACCGTCGACGATCCAGAGGTCGAGATCTTCCAGAGCGCCCCAGCTCTCGCGCGGAATGTCGTTGAGGTCGGGCGTGTAGGCGGCATTCCCAATGCGATAGCCGAGCGCCGGGATCTGGCCGTGCTGCACCAGGAAGGCCGTCATGGTCACGGCCCCGCCCTTCCCCAGAATGGTCTGCTCTTCGCCCGCCTCGATCGAATGCCGCGTCAGGATCGGCGGATAGTCGCTGCCTTCCGGCGAAATGAAGCAGTAGGAGAACCTCGACAGGATGTCCTTGGCGGTGGACTGGTTGAAATAGGTCGGGATGCGCTTGCGCATGTGCATGACGACCGAGCGCAGATCGTCCATGCCGTGGGTCTGGTCGGCGTGCTCGTGGGTCAGGAACACCGCGTCGATGTGGTCGACATCGGTGTCGATGAGCTGCTCGCGCAAATCCGGCGAGGTATCGATCACGATCCGTGTGGTGCCGTGCTCGGACTTCCGCTCGACCAGCAGCGAGCAGCGTCGGCGGCGGTTCCTGGGGTTTTTGGGATCGCAGGCACCCCAGCCGAGTGCCGGGCGCGGTACGCCGGCGGAGGAGCCGCAGCCCAGGATCGTCAGCGTCAGCGTCATGCGGCTCCCAATCTCAAGCTTTCACCTTGGAGAACAGGCGGAAGAAGTTTTCGGTGGTCTGGCGTGAGATCTCCTCAAACGACACGCCGCGCGTCTCGGCGAGCACCTTTGCGACCTCGACCACATAGGCCGGCTCGTTGCGTTTGCCCCGAAACTTGCCAGGCGCAAGATAGGGCGAGTCTGTTTCAACCAGAATACGGTCAGACGGCAGTTCGGCCGCCAGCGCGCGCAGGGCTTCCGACTTCTTGAAGGTCAGGATACCCGTGAAGCCGATGTAGAGACCGAGCGACACCGCCTTCAGCGCCAGTTCGCGCCCACCCGTGTAACAATGCAGCACCGCGCGAAACGATCCCTTCGCCGTCTCCTCTTCCAGGATACGGGCGCAGTCTTCGTCCGCTTGGCGGGTGTGGATCACCAGCGGCAGACCGGTCGCGCGAGCGGCCGCGATGTGGGCACGAAAGCCCCTCGCCTGCGCCTCCGGCGAGCCATTGTCGTAGAAATAGTCGAGGCCGGCCTCACCGAGTGCGACGACCCTGGGATGCTCCGTCAGCGCGATCAGTTCGTCCGGCGAAATGCCGTCCTCCTCATCCGCATTGTGCGGATGGGTGCCGACCGAGCAGTAGACGTCGTCGTAGCGCTCGGCGATCGCCACAAGCTGGTGCAGCTTTCGCACCCGCGTCGAGATCGTGACCATGCGGCCAATGCCGGCCGCGCGCGCGCGTGACACGATTCCGTCGAGATCCTCCGCAAAATCCGGAAAATCCAGGTGGCAGTGACTGTCGACCAACATCGTGCGAGCGCCTTACGCCGCTGGCTCGATGTAACGCGGGAACGCGGGCGTCGGCGCCGGCAGCGTCGAGCCGGGCGCAATGCGCCGGGTGCCGCCGAGCATGGAGAAGTCGCGCTCGCCCGCGGGGATGCCGAGGCTGTCGAGCAGCAATCCAGAGGCGGTCGGCATCGCCGGCTGGGCCAGGATCGCGATCTGGCGCACGACTTCGGCGGTGACATAGAGCACCGTCTTCTGTCGCGCCGGATCGGTCTTGGCCAGCGCCCACGGCGCCTCGCCCGCGAAATAGCGGTTGGCTTCCGCGACCACGGCCCATACGGCGTTGAGCCAGTGATGGATCTGCTGCGTCGCCATCGCTTCGCGGCTCGCCGCGATCATGCCGTCGGCCATCGCCAGGATCGCCTTGTCGTTGTCGCTGAACTCGCCGGGCTCAGGCAGCACGCCCCCCAATTGCTTTGCGACCATCGACAGCGAGCGCTGTGCGAGGTTGCCGAGATCGTTGGCGAGATCGGCATTGATGCGTGCGACGATGGCTTCGTGGTTGTAGTTGCCGTCCTGGCCGAACGGCACCTCGCGCAGGAAGAAATAGCGCATCTGGTCGACGCCGTACTGCTCGGCAAGATTGAAGGGGTCGACGACGTTGCCGACCGACTTCGACATTTTCTCGCCCCTGTTGAACAGGAAGCCATGGGCATAGACCCGCTTCTGCACGGGGATCCCGGCCGACATCAGGAATGCCGGCCAGTACACCGCATGGAAGCGGATGATGTCCTTGCCGATGATGTGCACATCCGCCGGCCAGTAGCGCCAGTTCTTGTCGCTCTCGTCGGGGAAGCCGACGCCGGTGATGTAATTGGTCAGCGCGTCGACCCAGACATACATCACGTGTTCTTCGTCGCCCGGCACCTTGACGCCCCAGTCGAAGGTCGTGCGCGAGATAGAGAGATCGCGCAGGCCACCCTTGACGAAGCTCACCACCTCGTTCTTGCGCGAGTCCGGCCCGATGAAATCGGGGCGCTCGGCGTAGAGCTTCAGCAGCTTCTCCTGATAGGACGACAGCCGGAAGAAATAGCTCTTCTCGTCGACCCAGTTGACCGGCGTGCCCTGCGGGCCGAGGCGTACACCGTCGTCGTTCAGGCGGGTCTCCTCCTCGGCGTAATAGGCCTCGTCACGGACCGAGTACCAGCCGGAATAGGTGTCGGCATAGATATCGCCGTTCGCCTCCATGCGCCGCCAGATCTCCTGGCTGGAGCGATGGTGCTGCTCTTCAGTGGTCCTGATGAAACGGTCGAACGACACGTTCAGACGCTCGTCCATCTCCTTGAATCGGGCCGCGTTGCGGGCGGCCAGTGCGGACGGAGTGAGGCCCTCGTTCTGCGCGGTCTGGATCATCTTCAGGCCGTGCTCGTCGGTCCCGGTCAGGAAGAACACGTCCTTGCCGTCGAGCCGCGCAAAGCGTGCCAGCACGTCGGTCGCGATGGCTTCATAGGCGTGGCCGATATGCGGGCTGCCGTTGGGATAGGCGATCGCCGTCGTGATGTAGAAGAGATTGTCGCGCGCGGGGGCGGCAACGGGCGCGGTGGCCTGCGCCGCCGCGACGGGATTCGGAACGCGCGGCGCTTTCGGCTTGGACACTTTGGGCTTCACAGCAGGCGGCGGCGCGGCAACCACAGCAGGCGCAGTCGCCTTTTTAGCGACCTTGCTCGCGGGGGCCTTGGCCGGCTTTTTGGGGGCTGTCTTCTTCGAGACCTTCTTGGCGACGACCTGCTTCTTCGCAGCCTTCTTGCCGGTCTTATTTGCCGTCTTCGCGGCACTCTTCTTCACGCCCTTCTTTGCAGCGGCTTTCTTGCTTTTCTTGACCTTCTTGGCGGCCTTTGACGCGCGCGTTTTTGCAGCCTTCTTCGCGGCTTTCTTCACGGCCTTCTTGGCAGCCTTTTTCTTGCTGCTTTTGGCTTTGACGGTTTTCTTAGCTCGCGTGGCCACGACGAATTCCTTTACCGGCTTCTCGAAATTTGGAAACGAACCTGCGTTAGGTCATTGGTTTGAGCATGATCCTCTTGCAGAACGGCTGCGCACTTTTCCGGATCATGCTCTAGCGCGTTGCGTCCGCCAGCCAGCCAAACACCGAAAAAACCAAGGGCTTTCGCTCCAGATTGTAGGTTTCGGTGTCGCGCGCGGCGCGGACGATCTTTTCCCATACCTCAGCTAGGCGCGCAAGGCGCGGCAGGTTCTGGTTGGCATTGGCCTCGTCGACATGCAGGCGTTCCGCGATCCAGCGGTCGATGCCGTCGATGAAGGCCGCCAGCGCGATGCGGTCGCTGGTCCCGAGCGAATCGCCGAGCGTGTGCAATTCGCGCGGATCGACCTGCGGAAGCTTCGCCAGCAGCGCCGCCGTACGCTGCTGAAGCTTCAGGGCGTCGCCGCCAAGCAGCGTCAGCGCTCGCGCGACGCTGCCTTCGGAGGCCTCCGCCGCTTCGCGCAGCGCGGGATCGTTCGGATCGAGGTCGGCGGCTGCTGCGGCGGCGCCAATCACATCGTCGGTTGCGAGCGGGCGCAGGCGCAGCTTGCGGCAGCGTGATTGAATTGTGGCGAGCACGCGTGCGGGCGCGTGACTGACCAGCAGGAACAGCGATCGCTGCGGCGGTTCCTCGAGAATCTTCAGGAGCGCGTTGGCCGCATTCGGATTGAGCTCGTCGACGGTGTCGACGATGCAGACGCGCCAGCCTTCAGCCGCCGCGGTCGAGCCGAAGAAGCCGATCGTCTCGCGCGTCTCGTCCACGGTGATCACGGTGCGCATCACACCACGGTCGTTGGTGGTGCGCTCCAGCGTCAACAGGCCGCCATGGGAGCTGGCCGCAACCTGCCGCGCCACGGCGTCGTCCGCGTCGATCGCAAGGGTCTCGGCGCTCTGCACGGACGGCGAGAGCGGCTGGCCGCGGGCGAGTACGAAGCGTGCCATGCGATAGGCCAGCGTTGCCTTGCCGATCCCCTGCGGCCCACCAATCAGCCAGGCATGCGGGATGCGCCCGCTGCGATAGGCGGCAAGCAGCGCCGCCTCGGCCTCGCGATGGCCGAACAGAAGGCTCGTCTCACGCGGATGCGGAATGGCGGATTCGCGCTCGGCCTGACGCGGGCTCATGCGGACACCACCGAAGCGGGCGTCGGCAGGAGGCGATCGCGCAGCGCCGTCCAGACGCGCCCGGCGACCGTGTCAGGGTCGGAATTGGCGTCGATCAGCACGCAGCGGTCGGGATCGTCCGCGGCGATCTTGCGATAGGCCTCGCGCAGCCCCTGGTGGAAGCCGAGCTTCTCGCCTTCGAACCGGTCGGGCGTGCCGCTGCCGCGGCGTAACGCGGCGCGCTGCAGGCCGATCTCGACGGGCAGGTCGAGGATGATGGTGAGGTCCGGCTTGAGGTCACCGATCGTGACCCGCTGCATCGCGTTGATGAGGCCGACCGGAACGCTGCCAAGGCTACCCTGATAGGCGCGCGTCGAGTCAAAAAAGCGGTCGCACAGCACCCAGGCGCCCTGGTTGAGCGCGGGCTCGATCACGGTGCGGACATGGTCGTCGCGGGCGGCGGCGAACA
Source organism: Bradyrhizobium betae (assembly GCF_008932115.1). Classification (NCBI taxonomy): domain Bacteria; kingdom Pseudomonadati; phylum Pseudomonadota; class Alphaproteobacteria; order Hyphomicrobiales; family Nitrobacteraceae; genus Bradyrhizobium; species Bradyrhizobium betae. The sequence continues at coordinate 6,849,030 of NZ_CP044543.1, read as the reverse complement.
GCAGAGTCTCAGCCTCGGGGCCAAGCAGCTTGCCCATGCCCGACAGCACCAGATGGCGCATGATCTCGGCGCCCGGCGAGCCGCCCGGCTCACGCGTGACGAGGGTGCGCATCCTCGCCGCCTTGAGGCGGTCGGCGAGATTCTTGATCTGGGTCGACTTGCCGGTCCCCTCGCCGCCCTCAAAGGTGATGAAGCGTCCCCGTCCGGACGGCCGCTGTACCACACGCTCGCTCATGATCAGAGTTTCTCGGCGCCTGCGCGGAACATGCCGATCACGAGCTCGCTGGCGCCGTCGATCGCGCGGCGCATGGTCGAACCGGTGCCGACCGCCTCGGCCGCGTAGACCGGCGTCTCAACCGCGATGTTGCCGCTGCGCCAGACCCTGACCACGCCGACCTTCTGGCCGGCCTCGACGGGGGCGCGCACCGGACCGCTGTACACGACGCGCGCAATCAGCTTGTCGCTGCCGTTCTTGTGCACCATCACCTTCACGGGCGTCTTGGCCACCAGCTTCACCGAGCGGCTCTCGCCACCGAACACCTTGGCGTAGCCGACCTGCTGGTCGGCCGCGATCAGCGCGCGGGTCTCGAAATTGCGAAAGCCCCATTCCAGCATCTTCTTGGCTTCCGTGGCGCGATCTTCAGGATCTTCCAGACCGTTGACGACGACGATCAGCCGCGTGCCGTTCTGCACGGCCGAGCCGACCATACCGTAGCCGCCTTCCTTGGTGAACCCGGTCTTCAGACCGTCAGCACCTTCCAGCGAATTCAGCAGCGGATTGCGGTTGGGCTGGCGGATCTTGTTCCAGGTGAACTCCTTCTCGCCGAACAGTTTGTAGAATTCGGGGAAGTCCAGGATGATGTGCCGGGCAAGGATGCCGAGCTCGCGCACCGTCATCTTGTTGCCGGGGTCGGGCAGACCGTTGGAATTGCCGAAGGTCGACTTCGTCATCCCGAGCTCGCGGGCCCGCTTGGTCATGAAGTCGGCGGCAAAGATCTTCTCGTTGCCGGCGATGCCTTCGGCCAGCGCGATGCAGGCGTCGTTGCCGCTCTGGATGATCGCGCCGTGCAGGAGGTCGTCGACCGAGACCTTGCTGTTGATGGCCGCGAACATGGTGGAGCCGCCCGACGGCGCCCCGCCCTTGCGCCAGGCATTCTCACTGATCCGGTACTCGTCGGTCAGCTTGACGTCGCCCTTCTTGACGGCATTGAAGACGACCTCCGCCGTCATCAGCTTCATCATGCTGGAGGGCGCGCGCAGCTCGTCGGCGTTCTTCTCGAACAGCACGCTGCCGCTGGAGGCCTCGATCAGGATCGCAGTGGGCGCGTCGCCGTCAAAGCCGGACTCCTCCGCCTTCTTGGCGCCCTGGACGCTCTGGTTGGCAGCATAAAGCGCCCCACCCGAGCCGATGGCCGCCATGAGAACCGCAGCAATCAGTCCGCGCGCCAGCATTCCGGCCGTGAACCGGTTGCGACGAAGCGGAAAAAGACGAAATGCCATGGCTTAGCCCTGAGAGCGGCGTTCTAACAGTTGGAACCTTCGCGAACAACACGAGGCTGGTTGCCGGAACCCGAGATTGCACGATTCTCGCTGCGCCCCTATCGTGGCACCTCACATTTCTCGACCAAACCCCTGAAACAAGGCGGAAAAGCGATGTCTTCCACCCGCGTGATCAAGGCCAACGGGATTGATCTGTTCATCCGCGAAGCCGGCCAGGGTCCGCTGGTGGTGCTGTGCCATGGCTGGCCGGAGCTGTCTTACTCCTGGCGCCACCAGATCCCGGCACTTGCGGATGCCGGTTTCCACGTGGTCGCTCCGGACATGCGCGGCTACGGCCAAAGCGCTGCGCCGGCGGACGTCGCCGCCTACTCGATCTTCGACACGGTCGGCGACGTCGTCGGCTTGGTGCAGGCACTCGGTGAGACCAAGGCCATGGTGGTCGGCCACGACTGGGGTGCGCCGGTGGCCTGGCATGCGGCACTGTTCCGTCCCGATATCTTCACGGCGGTCGCGGGGCTGAGCGTACCGCCGCCGTTCCGCGGCCGCGGCAAGCCGCTCGAGCTGTTGCGCCAGGGCGGCGTCACCAATTTCTACTGGCAGTATTTCCAGACGCCCGGCGTCGCCGAGGCTGAATTGGAGCATGACGTCGCCCGGACCATGCGCATCGTGCTGGGCGGGCGCGGCCTTGCCGATCCCAGTGCCGCCATGTTCGTTGAGGACGGCAAGGGCTTTCTCGGCCATGGCAATCCCGAGGAGCCGCTTCCGGACTGGCTCAGCGAGGCTGAGCTCGCCAATTTCACCGAGACGTTCCGGAAATCCGGCTTCCGCGGCGGGCTGAACTGGTATCGCAACCTCGACCGCAACTGGGAGCTGACGGCGCCTTGGCAGGATTCGCAGATTCACCAGCCCTCGCTGTTCATCGCCGGCTCAAAGGACGCCGTCATCACCGGCCTGATCGGCGCCAAGCGCGTCAACGAGCTCGGGCGCGTGCTGCCTAATCTGACGCGAAAGCTGATCATCGAGGGCGCCGGCCATTGGGTGCAGCAGGAGCGGCCCGACGAGGTCAACGCGGCGTTGCTGACATTCCTGCGCAACGTGTCGTCAGGCTAGCCGAGTTCCTTTCGCATCGCGACGTGCGACATGCTTGCCTCACCCATTTCGACAAATCCGCGGCGCAGGTAAAAGCGCCGCGCGGGCGTATTGCTCGCGAGCACCGAGAGCGTGAGCGCCGCGACACCGCGGTTTCTCGCGCTCGCTTCGAGCCCTTCGAACACCGCTGTGCCAAAGCCGCTACCACACTCCTTCGACAGCAACGCGATGTCGACGATGTGCCAATGCTCATCTGAGCAATGGATCAGGAGTCGACCGATCGCAGTTGCGCACCGCGTGATGATCATCGACCTCGCGGCCGGAAATCGCTCGGAATAACCAGCCGCCTGGCTGCGGAACTGTTGCGCAAGCACCTGTTCAAGCAAGAGCCCGGACAGGCCGGCTGCCTCGAACTGCTCCGCTCTGGCATCGCGGAACACGCGCCATACAAAGGCCTCGTCAGACGGCGTTGTCGGGCGCAATTGCAAGTCAATATGCCCCGGACTGATCTCGACGAACATCCCGTCAGCCATCGCGCCGCGCGTGCCGGGCCGTCAGGAGTTGAACGACGGGAAAATTCCGGCGTAGGCGATGCACCAGATCAGCGCCTGGGTCGGCTGCATGTTGTCGTGAGGAACGCCCTGCCCCGTCAGCGTCATGGCGTTCGGTGCCAGGGTGGTCGTGCTTGGCGGCGGGACGAACCCGTTGAAGAGAGGGTCAATGGCCGCCATGTTCGAGGACGTGCCGGGACCGGGCGCCGCGTTTGCGGCGGTCTTGCTGCCGATTTGAAGGCCGTGGGTGTGCGCAGCCATCTCGCTGATGATCAGACCGACCGTCGGGCTGCCGATGGACTCGCCGATCACGCGCGGCTGCAGACCCGGACCGTCACCCTGGCTGTTGGTAATGCTGCCGCTCAGATTCGGCAGCTGGAAATTGGTCGTGCCATTGCCGCCAAACGCAGTTCCGATCAACGCGAACAGCGGCGTGAACCGCTGGATGGCAAGCAATTGTCCAAAGCACGGCAGCCAACCCTGATTGAAGCCCTGGGCCGCAAATGTAAACGGAAATGCCTGGATTTCGCCGATATACGGGTCCGCCACGAAGTCCCTCCTCGAATCCACTGAAGCGCGAAATCTATATCGACCTGACCTGCGAGTGCGTCATCAGCCCGATGATGGAAAGACGCCGGCGAAGCAGATGCAATAATTGCCCACGACTGTCGGCATGATGTTGTTGTGCGGCAAGCTGTTGCCTGCAAGGGCGACGCAGGCCGCCATCGTCTCATACGGTGCGGCGTTCGCTGCCGGCGCGTAGAGATTTCCGGCCGACGCCGTTGCCAGATGAACCGTCGCGGACGGCGTCTGCGTCGCCGCCGTGGTGGTGGACGACATTAGCGCGTGGCTGTGCTGGGGCATCTCGTTCTCGATCAGGACATGTCCGTCCTCGCCTGCGATCTGGCCCAGCACGTAGAGCGGCAGCGCCGGCCCTTGGCCCTGGCCAATCGGCACCCGGCCGCGCAAATCAGGTGCATTGAAGGTCTGTACGCCGTCACCGCCATAGGTCGTGCCGATGACGGCATAGAGCGTATCGTATTGTGAGATCGGCAGGCTTTGTCCACTGCAGGCCAGCCAGCCATCCGGCACCCGTGGAAACCCGAACAACCGGATTTCGCCGATAAAGGGGTCAGACATGGTCGAAGTCCCTTTCAAGCACCGAACTAACAAAGAGGATCAGAAACGTCTCGCCTCTCACGAAGCGGAATTCGCCGAAAGGCAAGTTCTGGAAGCAGCATTCGGCAGTCTAAGTCTCAGTCGCGGGACGGAAAGATGCCGTTGAGTGCAATCATGTAGTTGATGACCAGATAGGGCTGCATATTGTTGTGGGATTGATTGCCGCCTTCATTCAGGACGTTGGTGCCTGGCGCGAGTGGCGTTTCACCACTACCTGCGGTCAGGAAAATAGACTTTGGACCGGCCGGCGGACTTGTGTTGGTGCCGAACAGGTTGTTGGCTGGAGCAGCAGTTCCTCGTCCGGACCCTTGGGTCGTCGACGCCTGAATGATATGATTGTGAGTGGGAAGCTGTTGCGCGTTCAAGGTCACTGCAACTGCGCCGCTGGTCATGCCCGCGGGAAAGTTACCACTGGCGCCAGAGGATCCGATGATGGCGCGGCCGCGCAAATCGGGCAGCCCGAACGTCCTGATGCCGTCCCCGCCGTAGTAAGTGCCGAGCAACGAAAATAGCGCCTGATTGGTCTGGATCGCCATCAGGGCGCCGTTGCACAGCGCCCACCCTCTCGGCACCGTGGTGCCGGCGAAGGGCATGATCTGACCCAGGATGGGCTGTAACGGCATCGGCTTTTCCCCGGAGTGCGAATTGCGGCTTCGTGACGAGGCGAGCTACGGAATAGAGGCCGTGAACATCCAAAATCAAAACGAGAAAAATATTCTTTGTACGCGTTGTAATTGTTAATTGCAGGCGCAATGACAGTCAAGCATCATCCTGCCTGATCAAATGGCTAGTGCTATTTGGACACCTCAAGCTAAGTGTAGCATACTCAACCGACATCGGCGGTTACTATTTCAAATTGCGACAACCAAAGGCTGTTGCTTTCATATCACTCGCACGCACAAAATTTCATAGTGCGGCGCAAATTCTGCCAGAAGGCCCGAGAGCCTCTTGTCGCGGCGGTCGCTTTCCTGCCTATTGGGCGAGATTTGGCTGTATGCAACCGCATTTTCGGAAACGGCCCACCAAGAAGAATTTGAACTGGGAATAACGCTGGACGACCTTTCGTTGCAGCGAAGGGGAGCGTAGTGGCAGTTTTTGCCCAAACAGGCATTGCTTGGGAATTCGCTGGTCGGTTGACCAAGTCGATCGGGCGCGGGGTCGGTGTTGTCGCAATTTCTGCTACGGCGCTGACGCGCGAAACCAGCCGTCCCCACCGCTGGTCGTCGAAAGCCCAATTGCGACGTTACTCCGCTATCGCATGCGGTGTATTGGCAGCGTTGTTTTCGCTTTCGGCGAGCGACGCGTGGGCGGCTTGCACGACGTTTACATCGAACCTGACGGTCGCAACCTCGATTGCGAAAAACAGCCAGATTGCGTTCAACACGGACGGCACCAGCGGTCAGGGCGGCACCAACGTTCCCGTATTCGACGCCGGCGGAACGTCCTACACGTCGTATAATGTCATCGCCAACAGCGCCCTGTATTCGACGTGCGGCACAAATAACAACAATTTTCCGGTAGGCGGCGCCAGCGGTTCAACATCCAGTGCCGTGGTAAGCGGGACAAACGGAGGAACTTACACGATAGACGTCGGCCCCACTACGTCGGGACACGGTGGCTTTTACTATAACAACTACACCCTCACCATGACGGCCCTGCCGACGCTTGGGAGGACGACCGACACGATTTCGCTGACCTATTATTCGCAAGCCGATATTTGGGGTCAACCTACCGGTTTTGTCCCATCCTTCGGCAATACCGACAGCACCCTGATCATTGCGCTGTCCAACATCGTTCAGCCAACCACCGCCCCGTCCATCACGGCAGCTTTCTCGCCCACGTCGATCGCGACATCGTCCGGATCGACGTCGACCCTGACGTTGACCATCACAAATCCAAACGGCTTCCCGGTCACCGGACTCGCCGTCGCCGCAGGCGCCCTGCCGGCGGGATTGAGCGGTACCAGCCCAGCGACGACCTGTAGCAGCGGGACAGCCTCCTATTCCGGAGGTAGCGGCGGCAACCTCAGCCTGAGCGGCGCGACGCTCAATGGTAGCGCGAGCTGCACGGTGACGCTGACCGTATCTTCGTCGATCGCCAACACGTACCCCTACACGAGCGGAGCCGTTTCAGTCACCGGTCCAAGCTCTGCCACCGGCGGGACCGCCGCGGCACCGACACCGCTGACCGTCACCGGACCGACGGCGACCTTGTCGGTCCCATCGACGATCCTCACACAAGGCCAGCCCTCGACCAACTTCACGCCCGTCACTGGTTCGGGCGGCACCGGCGCACTGACCTACTCCGTCTCACCGACGCTGCCGAGCGGCCTCAGCTTGAGCTCCTCTACCGGGGCGATCACGGGGTCACCGACTGTCACAAGTTTGAATACGCCCTATACCGTCACCATCACCGACGCCAACAGTGCGACCGCCACCAACACCTTCAACCTCGCTGTCAACGCGGCTGTGACTGCGACGCAATCGGTGGCATCGAAGACGCTCACGCAGAACCAGGCCTCGACCAACTTCACCCCCGTGACCGGCAGTGGCGGCAAGGGCGCGCTGACCTACAGCGTTTCGCCGACGCTGCCGACGGGGTTGAGCTTCAGCACCTCGACCGGTGCCGTCACGGGGACGCCGACGGTCGCGAGCGGCGCGCAGACCTACACCGTCACCGTCACTGATACGAACAGCGCCACCGCGTCGAGCACCTTCTCGCTGGCCGTCAGCGGCCCCGTCCTGGCGGTGCAGGCGGTGCCCTCGATCACACTGACGCAGAACAACGCCATGACGTCGACGACGCCGGTCACGGGCAGCGGCGGCACGGCTCCGCTCGGCTATAGCCTCTCCCCGTCACTCCCGGCCGGCCTGACGCTGAACACCACGACCGGCGCCATCACCGGCACGCCGACGGTGACGCATGCGACGTCCTCGTTCACGATCACGGTCACCGACGCGAATGGTGTGTCCGCGAGCAGCACGTTCAGCCTCACCGTCAATGCCGCGGTCACCGCGACCCAGTCGATCGCATCGGCCACCCTCACCGTCAATCACGTGGTGACAGCGTTCACCCCGGTGACCGGAGCCGGCGGCACCGGCGGCCTGACCTTCGGCATCTCGCCTTCGCTTCCCGCTGGATTGAGCTTCAATACCGGAACCGGCCAGATCACCGGCACGCCCACGGCGACGACCACAACTGCCTCCTACACCGTCACCGTGACGGACACGCTCGGCGCCTCCGCAAACAGCTCGTTCAGCCTTGCCGTCAACGGCCCCGTGACCGCGGTCCAGGCGGTCGCCTCCGTCACGCTCACGCAAAACCACGCCGCAACACCGGTAACCCCGGTCACGGGCGCGGGAGGAACATCTCCCCTATCTTACGGGATCTCCCCGTCGCTGCCCACCGGACTGAGCTTCAACACAGGCACTGGGCAGATCACGGGTACACCAACGGTGACCAGCGCGACCACGACCTACACCGTGACCGTGACAGACGCCAACGCGACCCCCGCCAGCACCACGTTCAGCCTGACCGTCAACAGTGCGGTGAGCGCGACCCAGTCTGTCGCCTCGGCGACCCTGACCGCCGGGCACGTCGTCACCGCCTTCACGCCGGTGACCGGAGGTGGCGGAACCTCTCCGCTGTCCTACATCGTCTCGCCAAGCCTTCCCACGGGGCTGATCCTCAACTCATCAACCGGCGCTGTCACCGGCACGCCGAGCTCAGCCAGCGCCGCGACCACCTATACGGTCACCGTCAGTGACGCCAACAATGCGACCGCCAGCAACACGTTCAGCCTGACCGTGAATGCCGCAGTCACGGCGACCCAGGCCATCCCGTCGAAGTCGCTGACGGTCAACATCGCGGCCGCGTCGTTCACGCCGGTCACGGGCTCCGGTGGAACCGGTTCTCTGAGCTACGGCGTCTCGCCGACATTGCCGGCCGGATTGAGCATGAACGCTACGACCGGAGCCGTCACAGGGACGCCGACGGCAACTAGCGGAGTCACCACCTATACGGTCACGGTGACCGATACGAACAATGCCACCGCTACCAGCACCTTCAGCCTCGCCGTCAACGGCGCGGTCACCGCGACGCAATCGATCGCCTCGAAGAGCTTGACGCAGAACACCGCCGCAACACCGTTCACTCCGGTCACCGGCAGCGGCGGTACCTCGCCGCTCGGCTATGGCATCGCACCGGGCCTGCCCGCCGGCCTGACCTTGAACACCTCGACCGGCGCGATTTCGGGGACGCCGACGGCTGCGCTGGGCGCCACGACCTTCACGGTGACCGTGACGGACGCCAATGCCGCAACCGCAAGCAATACGTTCAGCCTGACCATCAACGGTGGCGTGACCGCGACCCAGGCTGTCGCCTCCACCGTGATCACCGCCAACCACGCCGTCACGGCTTTCACGCCCGTCACCGGCGGCGGTGGCACCGCGCCTCTCAATTTCAGCGTGGCGCCCGCTTTGCCTGCCGGCCTCACCTACAGCGCGTCGACTGGCAGCATCTCCGGCACCCCGACCGCGACGATCGGCGCCACGACCTTCACGGTCACGGTCACCGATGCCAACAATGCGACCGCCTCGAACACGTTCAGCCTGACGGTGAATGGCGCCGTTGTCGCAACGACCTCCGTCCCGTCGACGTCGCTGCCGATCAATCAGATCGTGACGCCGTTCACGCCGGTGACCGGTTCGGGCGGCACCGGCGCGCTAACCTATGCGATCTCGCCGGCGCTGCCCGCTGGCCTCGTCTACAACACCGCCACGGGATCGATCAGCGGAACGCCGACCACGCCATCGCCGACCGTCACGTATACGGTCTCGGTCACGGACACGAACAACGCCTCGGCCACTTCGACATTCACCCTGTCCGTCGGTCAGGTCGCAAGTACGGTCGCGCTCACCTCGTCGGCCAACCCGACCCAGTTCGGGCAAGCCGTGACGTTCAATGCAACCGTCACCGGTGCGGGAGGAACGCCGGCGGGGACCGTGACCTTCAACGACGGTGGTAGCGCGATCGGCACCAGCACTCTGAGCGGTGGCATTGCCACCTTGACGATTTCGACCCTTGCTGTCGGCAGCCACACCATTATGGCAAGCTATTCGGGCAGCCCGCTGTTCACGCCGAGCACGTCGGCGGCGTTGGCCCAGAGCGTGAACGTTCCCGCCGACAGTCTCAAACTGCGCGCCCTTCAAGCCAACGTCACCAAGGTGGTGGCCCAAAATTCCGGGCAGGTCATCTCGGGGGCTATCGACGACGCCATTGCCGATGGGTTCAACCCGGACGGCGGCACGCTGCTCACGCCCGGCAGTACCGGCATGCGGATCAATTTCTCGGCCGATCCGCGCGATGACGACGACGCGGCAACGGGCACTGGCAACGCCGGACGGAATTCCTACGATGCGGAACGCAATGCGAATATGCGCGGCGTAGGACGCGCGCGCCGCAACGGCTCCCGTGTCGATGACGCGTTCGCGGCCATCGACCAGCAAATGCCGAAGAAGGCGGTGCCGAAATGGCATCAGGAGAAGGAATGGCTGCTGTGGGCCGACGTACGCGGGAGCGGCGTCGATCGCTGGAACTCGTCGAATGCGCTCGGTGTCGGCCAGGTCAACCAAGCCTCTCTTCGCGGCCAGCAGGTGAACGCGCTGATGGGGCTGACCTATCGCGCAAGACCCAACCTCCTGGTCGGCGTGCTCGGCGGCTACGAGAACTTCAGCTACACCGACGACACCGTCAACGGAAAGCTGAAGGGCGACGGCTGGACCGTCGGTGCCTATCTCGGCTGGAAGATCGTGCCGACACTGCGCTACGATGCCGCCCTGACCTATTCCGGCATTGGCTATGACGGCACCGCCGGCGCGGCGCAGGGCAATTTCAACGGCAACCGCTGGATGTTCTCGACCGGCTTCACCGGAACCTATAAATGGGCCGGCCTCTATCTGGAGCCCTCGGCCAAGGTCTACACGCTATGGGAGCGGGAAGACGCCTATGTCGACTCGCTCGGCACTCAGCAGTCCGCCCGCACATTCTCGACGGGCCGGGCCTCAGCCGGCAACAAGATGACCTACCCCTTCGCCTGGCTCGATAGCGTCCTGCTGGCGCCCTATGTCGGCGTCTATGCCGACTACTACTTCACCCAAGACGATGCCGCCGCGATCATAGCCGCGGGCGGCGTGCCGCTGGCGTCGACCCCACTGCTCCAGGGCTGGTCGGCGCGCGTCACCGGTGGGGTCGGCGCAAAGCTTGCCGGCGGCGCCACGATCGGCCTCGGCGCCGAGCTCGGCGGAATTGGCTCCAACACGCAGGTCTGGACCTTCAAGGCGCGCGCGCAGATGCCGTTCTGACAGCGGAGCCGCAGGATCCAACTGACGATCCAAGTCGGTAGGTCTGCTTGATCAGTAGAGACCGCGGCCGCTCAGGATGCTGCGGGCCTCGGCAGCACCATCGACCGACGACGGAACGCTCTCGTTCGCGTAGCCGCCGTCCTGATCGTAGGACACGGCGCGGGCATTCTGAAGCGCCCGGCCCCGGCTGCGGCTCGACGCCGACATCTCGGAGGTCGCATTGATGGAGGCGACATCGGCGGACGTGTTGCCGAGATTGTAGGGCCGCCCCTCCGGCATCGGAACGTCGCCGCGGATCGCTCCCCGACCTGAAGACGCAAGCTCCGGCACGAAGGGTCTGGCCGAGGCGACGCGAATCATCGAGGGAGTCGGCGCCGGAACGCCGGTGCGTAAGGTTGCCATCAACTGGCGGTCGTCTGAGCCTTCGAGCGGCGCCCGGCCGACATATTCGACACGGACCTTGGCGACGCCGTTGCCTTTGAATTCAAGCAGTTCGGCGGCCTTGTTCGAGACGTCGATGAGCCGGTTGCCATGATAGGGCCCGCGGTCATTGACGCGGACGATCAGCGACTTGCCGTTCGAGACATTGGTCACCCGCGCGTAGGACGGCATCGGCAGGGTCGGATGCGCCGCCGTCAGCGAGCCCATGTCGAACACCTCGCCATTGGCGGTCAGGCGGCCGTGGAAATCATCACCGTACCAGGATGCCATGCCCTCGGCGCGATAGTTCACGTCCTCCTCGGGCACATAGGTCCGGCCCGCCACCACATACGGTTTGCCGACGCGGTAGGTCCCGCCGCCCTTCGGCACGGGATCGCCCAGAGCCACGACGCGGGGGCTCGAGGACACGCCGTATTTCGGATCGACCCGGCCGGCGAACTTGTTGGAGGAGGCGCAATTGGCGAGCGCAAGGCAGGTTGCGACCGCCGCGACGCCGCGCGCGACCCGCAAAACCGAATCTGACCGTCGGATCCCCATGTGCCCCAAATACCACTTTACCGAAGACGTACCCAACCCGCTTTGGCTACGGGGAAGCACTGTCCGGTCCCTTGCTCCGAGGCGGCCCACCACCGCGTCGGAAGCAGTAAGGATAACGCAACCCGAACACGGCGGAAATGGGGAGCCCACAGCCATCACGCCGGGATGGTAAACGGGGCGTTCGCTTCTCCCCGTTGATCTACGGAGCGCGGCCCCCCCGCTCTGTGCCACTCCTGGACATTCTGTTGCGCCAAATCCTCACTCCACCCCCATTGTCGCGAACTTCCCTGGAATTCTTTTGACTGTGCAAGGCCGCCCGCGTTCTCTCGCGTGCAAGGGCGGGATTTGGAATTTAACGATGATCGAGACAGTTTCGGCACTGATGGGTCTGGTAAGCGCGGGGATCTTCCTGGCCCATGCGTTTGAAGGTTACCGCACGAGGGCCTGACGGCAGTCGCGCGGACGGCAAGCATCACCTCTTTCAAGACGGCACGTTCGGACAATTTTAAGCAATCCGGCCGAGCATCGAAGACAAGAGCGGCAGGTGTCCCATGCGCAACCATGACCTCGTATCCGATGGCTTCCTGGCATTGACTGCCAGCGGTTTGGTTCTGCTCTGCTCGAGCCTCGTGGCGCTGGCCTTTGGCTGAGCACCACCACAACTTTCCTTGTTTCTAACCACAACTACACCGCGACGCGGCATGCGGCCTGGTCCGCTATTGCCCTGCTCCCGTTTAGTTGATTGAATTTTTGCATTCGGCGCCTCGACTCATTTCAAGAGGCCATCACCAACGAGGGTGACGCAAATGCTTGCTGAGAAATTTTTCCTGGTTCTGGAATCGCTGATCCGCGGCGACCGCACCTATGCCGACGGAAGCCCGCGCGTGATCAGCACCTCCCCGCACGTGCCGGTGAAGCTGCCGGGCCGGACATAGAAACCTCCGTTCCTCGGCCTTGGATCGCGCCCCTCAACGCAGGCCCAACAGCGAGCGGCGATAGAAGCTGTCGCGAGCCTCGCTCAGGCAAACGAAGCTGCCGTCAAAACCCTTACCATATCGCTTCTGCCTCTTGCCGTAATAGACGCCTTTCCTGAAGTCGAGCCAGACCACCTGGTCCTGCGGGCAATGGCGCTGCGCCTGCGCCTGGTCGCGAAACGGCGTCAGCGGCGTTGCCAAGGCCCCTGTGTCGCCGCCTGCGCCAATGAGGATGGCGACAGCGACGGCGAGCGCGCCGGACCGCTTGCCGAACCCAGTCCAAGACATTCCCTCACCTCCCGATCCCGCGACGGCCGACTGGCAGGCTAACACGAGACGCCATCGCGCTGTGAAAGGCCGCAACTGCGCTTCGCGTCTTCCACCGGCCATCTTGCCGGGTTAGATGAAACCAAGATCATCTCGCTGCGAGGATGCTGCCTGAATGTCGGTTGAGCCTGAGCCCAGGACCAAGCCCGAGACCGGCCCCCACCCGGCCTCTCCGCGCCTGGGCGTGCTGCCGATGATCATCTTCGGCTCCCGCTGGCTGCAACTGCCGCTCTATCTCGGGCTGATCGCGGCCCAATGCGTCTACATCGTGCTGTTCCTCAAGGAGCTCTGGCATCTCTCCTGGCATGCGATCGACCTCACCGAACAGCAGATCATGATGAGCGTTCTGGCGCTGATCGACGTCGTGATGATCTCCAATCTGCTCGTGATGGTCATCGTCGGCGGCTACGAAACGTTCGTTTCGCGGCTCGACCTGCAGGGGCATCCCGACGAGCCTGAATGGCTTGGCCACGTCAATGCGAGCGTCCTGAAGATCAAGCTCGCCATGGCCATCATCGGCATCTCCTCGATCGCGCTTTTGCGCACCTTCATCGAAGCCGGCAATCTCGGCTCGGACCGCGCCAGCTTCACCGAGACCGGCGTGATGTGGCAGGTGCTAATCCACATCACCTTCATCGTCTCGGCACTCGGCATCGCCTATGTCGACAAGCTCAGCGAGTCCGGAATGCGCAAATATGCCGAATGACGAGGTGTCTTTCAGAGCGGCCCATCCGGACGACGCGGAAACGGTGTTCAACATCACCAAAGCTTCGATCGCCGGTCTGGCGAACGGATGCTATTCGCCGGCGCAGATCGAGAACTGGATGGGCGAGCGGTCGCCCCGGTTCTACGAAGAGCTCATCGCCAAAGGGCAGATGACCGTCTGCCTTCGCAACGGCGTGGTCGTCGGGTTCGTCGATGCCGAGCCCGGCGAGGTCACCCGATTGTTCGTCCTGCCCGAGGCGGCCGGCTCCGGGCTCGGTCAACGACTGCTCGACATCGGCGTCGCCCAGGCACGCCAAGGCCATAGCGGGCCAATCCGACTCGAGGCCACCATTAACGCCGAAGCCTTCTACCAACGATACGGCTTCAGAAGCACGGGCAGAGGGCTGTTCTCGCACGGCCTTGGCGGCGAGCCCATCGAGATCGTCTACATGGAACTGTGAGCGCCGACGGCGCGCCGCTCAGGCTTTTGCCTCGATCTGCTGAACGGCCTGGTGCAGGCAATCCTGAAGCTTTTGCGCGACCTGCTCACGCGTCACGCCCTTGCCGGCGAGATCGTCTGACACCTTGCCCACGACGCCGTCGATCGTCTGGCTCTCCAGATTGTCCGTCACCAGCGCGGTCACATAGCTCGCCGCGGCTGCGCCGCTGAGCTCGAGCTGCGCTGCAGCCCAGTGGCCGAGCAGCTTGTTGGACCGGGCCGTGGCCTTGAACACGAGCTCCTCGTCGTGGGCGAATTTGGCCTCAAAGCCCTGCTCGCGCTTGTCGAACGTGGTCATGGTCAGCTCCAATGCTTTCGCTTGATGCGGATCGGACTGGGTGAGAGCGAACGTCTCCGTGGTTCATGTCAGTTCAGGATCAGTCGAAGCTTCCGGTGGAAGGCAAACCCCGTCAAGCCCGCCGATGCAGGCGGGGCCGGAGCGTGCACGGCACACACCAGCTCCGCGCTAGCCACGTCGGCTAGTCAGGGGTGTTTACCAATCGTTAAACAGACTCAGCGCCGCATGGCCCGGGACATCGAGAGCTGACGCATGAACAAAGAGTTGCGGGAGTTTCGACGGCTTGAAAGGGTCTGCCTGGAGCAGGCAGCCCTATCCACCTTGGATCTCGCGCGAAGCGGATTGCTCAAGGTCGCGGACGATTGCCGGATTGCAGCCGAAGCAATCGAGGCGCAATCCCCGCGCGGCCCGTTCGCAGGCGCCGTCCAGGCACTCAAGCTCGCCCTCGGCGCGGCGCGCGCGTCTGACCGGCGCTACTAAGCCGGCACAGAGGACAGAACGCACGAGATATTGCGGCGACAACCGCGGTCGATCAGGTCTTCGGCGTGTTCGCTTCTCTAGCTTCTCGCGCGAGCCGCTCTTCCCTCAGTCGTTCCTTGTTGGCGTAGAATGCCTTTTGCGCCTGCTCATGGTCGCGCATGGCCTTTTCAGCCTCGACGCGGCGTACCGCATCGCGCGCCTGTCGCTGTTCGGGGGTCAGGGGTTTGCGTCGAAAGGAAATATCTTCAGCCATGGCAAGGTAACGCGGACCATGGGCAAAAGTTCCGCCGGCCGTCGTGACGGAACCGGGCCTTCCGAGGCTGAACCGGCCCTGGGTGCTGCCCTATTGTTTCGCCCCCGATGACTTTACGCCAGGGATGGGACATTGCTTTGGCGTTGGCGGGATCGGACTGCGGACCGGTGGGTCCGGATAATATTGGGTATTCTGCTGAACCTCACGTGCCAATTCGGTGCCGCCGAGCAGCGTGATCAGCATCAGCGCCTCGTCGAGACCTGCCGAGATGCCGCCTCCCGTCAGACGGTTGCGATCCAGCACGAAACGCGGGTGTCCTTCGGCAACCTTCACCTTCGGAGCGATCGACGCAAAGCATCCAAGGAAGGCCCAGTGCGTCGTCGCAGAGTAGCCGTCGAGAAGACCTGACGCCGCCAGCAACATCGCTCCTTCGCAGACCGAGCACATGTACTTCGCGCCGGCTGCCTGCTTGGTCAGAAAATTGAAGTAGGCCCGGTGCGGATCGTTGATGATCCCGGCCAGCGCGGGGGGATCGCCGCCGGGAACCCAGACGGCGTCGTACTGGGTGCATTCCGCGAAGGATTTCGTGACCTCAAATCGAAATCCCCCGCGAAACCGTTTCAATCCCGGCTCGGCCGCGACCAGTTCGACATCGAATTCGGCCCAGTCGAACATCTCGAAGGGGCCGGCGACGTCGAGCATGTCGACGCCTTCATAGACGGGAATTCCGATTTTCATCGCGCTCGATCCTCCCTCGCCGGCAGCCGCGCTCAATGTCGATGGCCTCCCGGCATCCCGGCCGGCTTGGCGTGACGCATGCCGGCCATCCCGAGGCCGCCGCCCGGCGCGTTGAGGTCCGGCACGATCTCGATGTTCGCCATCATGCCGGCGTCCTCGTGGTCGAGGATGTGGCAATGCAGGACGTACTCGCCGATGTAGCGGTCGTACCGCGTCCTGACGCGGATCTGGTAGTTGTTCTCGACGATGATGGTGTCGCGGAATGTGTGCCACATGCCGCAATACTGGTTGGCCAGTTGCTGCTTGTCGGCATACACGATGTCCGCCTTGCAGCTGCCGTCGGGATTGTAGATCGAGATCTGCTGACCGTTGGCGTTGGTCGTGACGACGTCGATCACCTGGAACGGATTGACGTGGATGTGGAAGATGTGCGGCTCGCCCTGCGCGCTGAGCAGCCAGTCATCCGTGGTGTTGACCTCGCGCGTGAAGTTCACCACGTCGGGATCGTAGGACTTGCTGTTGACCGTGAACGCCGGGAAATTGATCGCGAAAGCAGCCTGCTGCTCCTGGCTGCCGGCCGCGGGCGAAGCAAGGTTCTCGAACGGTGCCCACGGCCGCAGGTCGCCGTCACGCAATCCGGTGCGGACGGGGTCCGGCAGCGCCGGATTGGCATCGTACAGAGCCTTGCCGACATAGGCCTGGAGGTCGCCGGTCACGGGCTGTCCGCCACGGACATGGATGTAGGCCAGCAATTGCGGCGTCGATGGCCCCTGCCCGCCGCCGTTGCCGTTGGACACGCGCTCGGCTGGCGGCGCCGCCTGGTTGAGCAGGCAATAGTCGCCGTCCGAGGGGAAGACGACGAGGACGTCGCTGCGATAGCCGGGCTGCATGTAGTTCGATTCCAGCACGCCGCCGACTTGCGAGGCGTGCACGGTGCGCATTTTGACCCGGGTCAGACCGTCGGTTGCAATCTCGAACTGCGGGATGAGCGTCGAGGGCGATGCGTTGCAGGACGCCAGAAGATCGTCCTTCTGCTGCTGGCGGTTGCCGCTCAGCGCCGAAGTCGTGATCAGGTTCGTTGCGCCGACAGCTGTTGCGCGCACGAGCTGGACGTTGACCGTGTCGTGAATGCCGGCATGAACGAAGCGCCAGCGCTGGATCTCGCCAGCCGGCACAGTGAGCGTCGGTTGCACGATGCCGTTGACGCTGGTGAAGCGGCCATTGGTGTCCCAGATCGTCGCGGAGTCCAGTTGCAGGCCGAAGTTCTCGACGACGCCGGGGCTGACCGGATTGCCTGATGTCGCGAGCGGGCACGTCCATGGTGCGTTGGCGATATTCGGCGGGCTGTTGACGTTGTAGAGCCCTTGGGTGGTGTAGATCTGCTGCCACGGGCCGCCTGCCTGGTTCGGCAGGTTGGCGAAGCAGGCATAGGCAATCTGCTGGAACAGGAACAGCTGTTCCTTCAGCGGCGTCCCGTTGTCGTCATGCAGCACCGTGTCGATATCGGCGATGGGCCGCGGGTTCTGCGGCGACGGTGGCGTATAGGGGCGCTCGCCCTTGACGACGAGGACGCCTGACGCACCGCTGGCCACCTGCACCGCCGTCGAGCCATGACGGTGTGCGTGATACCAGAACGTCCCTGCGGGATGGTCGTTCGGGATGTTGATCTCGTACGGAAACTTCGACTGCGGCGCGATGTTGAGCAGCACGTTGTCGCTGTTGCCGGCGGGCGAGACGTGCAGGCCGTGCGTGTGGAGATTGGTGGTGTTGAAGCAGCCGACCAGCGCCGGCAAGCCCAGCCCGGCCGGAGGATTCGGCAGACAGCTCGGATCGTCCTTCGTAAGCTGATTGATCAGGTCGACGCGCAGCGTATCGCCCGGCTTGACGAAGATCGCGGGGCCCGACTTGCAACCGCCATAGGAGCGCAGCTCGACCGGGTCGAGACCGTCCGGGTGCGGATCCGTCGGATCGGGATTGTTGATGAAGAAGCGACCGCGCACGAAGTTGAGCACCACCGAGACGATCGAGCCGCTGCGCGAGATCGACCCTTGCGGCCGGCAGCCGCCGACGGCCGGCGCCACGGCGGCCTCCAGTTGCACCACGCTGCCCTGTCCGGGCAACGTCGGCGGCGGCTCGAAAGCCCGGGGAACCGGTGCCGCAAATGCCGGAATACTC